>JAOPUT010000187.1 GCA_025963385.1 Mycobacterium sp. | reverse complement strand
GCGCCTGTCCCGACGCGGGGCCGTAGGTGGCGATGGCGACCGCGATGGCCAGCTCGAAGTTGTTGCCCGCCGCCGTGAATGCGAGAGTCGCGGTCCTCGCGTATCCCAGGCCGAGCGCAGCCCCGAGTACATAGCCACCACCCCACATGATCGCGAAGTACGCCAGCAGCGGCAGCGCCATTCGGACGACGTCGACCGGGTGACTGCTGATCTGGTCGCCCTGGAGCGCGAAGAGGACGACGATGGTGAACAGCAGGCCGTAGAGCGCCCATGGACCGATCTTCGGGAGGAAACTCGTCTCGTACCAGGCGCGCCCCCTGGCCTTCTCGCCGAGCCGCCGCGACAGGTACCCGGCCGCCAAGGGTATGCCGAGGAAGACCAACACCGACTTGGCGATCTGCCACGGCGACGTGACGATCGTGGCCTGCGCCAAACCGAGCCATCCCGGCAGCACCGACAGGTAGAACCACCCCAGCACCGCGAACATGACCACCTGGAACAGCGAGTTCAACGCCACCAGTACCGCGGCGGCCTCCCGGTCGCCGCAGGCTAGATCATTCCAAATGATCACCATGGCAATGCATCTCGCCAACCCCACGATGATCAACCCGGTGCGGTACTCGGGCAGGTCCGGCAGCAGCAGCCATGCCAGAGCGAACATCAGCGCTGGACCAAGCACCCAGTTCAGCGCCAGTGAACTGACCAGCAGCCTGCGGTCGCCGGTGACGGCGTCCAATCGGTCGTAGCGCACCTTGGCCAGCACCGGGTACATCATGATCAGCAGCCCAAGGGCAATGGGTAGTGAGATACCGTCGAGCGCAACGTGATTCAGACCGGATTTCAGCCACGGGACCTGCCGTCCCAGCAGCAGGCCGACGGCCATCGCCGCCGCGATCCAGACCGGAAGGAACCGATCGAGCAGCGACAGCTTGCCGATCACGGCGGAGCCATCAGCGACGTCGGGGATGCTCACGCGTCAGCAGCAGCCGTTCACGGTGGCTGCGCCACTGTCCGCGTGCTCGGTACCCGTGCCGAAGGCGTCCGAATCGGCGAGCACCGTGTAGATCTCCCACTTCTCCCCCGCTGGGCCGGTGACCCAGACCTTGTCCTGTGTGGCGAAGCAACAGGTGGTGCCGATCTCCTCGTCGGTGAACAGTCCCTCACCGGTGAGGCGGGCAATCTCGGCGTGCACGGTCTCACTGGACTCGACCTCGACGCCGAGATGGTTGATGGTGCCGCCCTTGCCAGGGTTCTCCAACAGCACCAACTTCAACGGCGGCTCGGCGATCGCGAAGTTGGCGTAGCCGGGCTTGACCTTGGCGGGTGCGACACCGAACAGCTTGGCGTAGAACGCGATTGCCGCGTGGAGGTCGTCGACGTTGAGCGCGAGTTGAACTCGGGACATGATCACCCTTCCTGCGAATGTGACTTATGTCGAAGTTGTGATCCTGCCAGAGTGACCTACCTCTTTGACTTATGTCAATATCGCCGGCCATACTGGCCTGGTGCCCAAGACGCTGCCGACCATCGACATGAGCGCGCCCGTGTGCTGCGCGCCGGTCGCCGCCGGTCCGATGAGCGACGCCGACGCGCTCCAGGTCGCGCTCCGGCTGAAGGCACTCGCCGACCCCGCACGGGTGAGGATCATGTCACTGCTCTTCAGCGCCACGGCGGGCGAGCAGAACAGCGGCGAACTCGCCGCGACCCTCGGGTTGAGCGAGTCCACCGTCAGCCACCACCTTGCTCAACTGCGTCGCGCCGGCTTCGTCGAATCCGACCGGCGCGGGATGAACGTCTACCACCGACCGGCCGCGGATGCGGTCGGCGCCCTGTGCGCGGTGCTCGACCCGAACTGCTGCACCTAGGGTCGCCGGTTTCTCCAACCACCAGCGCTATCCGGCGCCTCGCTCGGCGGGCAGTGGCGGCGTTTGGGGTGGCGTGGCACTGCCGGGATCGGCGGGCCGCGCGGGTCCGGGGGCTCCGGGTGGGGTCGGCGCTGCATCACCGGGCCTCGGCTCGCCACCCGGTCCCATACCCGCTCCGGGCGGACCGCCCGGCGGCCGGGGTCCGCCATGGTGGGGACCGAGCGGTGGTGGTGGCGGACCATCGGGACCTCCGAAGGACGGGCCGCCCGGGCCGGGTCGATCAGCTGCCCCCGCTGCAGGCGCGGTGCCCACCGTCAACGACATCATCGGATGCGCGTCGAGCGCCACCCCACCGAGGAGGCCGAGCACCAAGCCGACCACTGCCGAACCGATCGCCACTCCGACGGGATGCTGCCGAGCGGGCGTGGTCACCGTCTCCCACCTACCGCGCGTCGCTGCCTGCGGCGGCTCCTGCGCCGAATGGATCTGCACCGTGTCGGTCTCGCGTGCCGGATCTCCATCGGAAAGATCTTGGGTCCGTTCATCATTGCTCATCAGCGTCATCCCATCGTCGTCGTGCTTGCGTGACTGCGACGCTAGACACCGAGCGTGAAGCCAACCTGAAGACGACATCCCGCGGAGACTTCTTCAGACTGGTTTCAGGTCGGCCACGACAGAATGGGGACCGTGACTGGTTTCTCGGACGACGAGCGCTGCACTGCGCGCGTCTTGATAGTCGAGGATTCCGATGCCATCCGCGAAATGGTCGTCGAGGCGCTGAACGCCGCCGGATACGCGTCCGCGGGGTTGGTCGACGGTGAAGGTCTCGAGGAAGCGTTGGATGGACACCGACCCGATTTGGTCATCCTCGACGTGATGCTGCCAGGCCGGGACGGCTTCGCGCTGATGGACGTGGTTCGTGACTGGGGTGACGTGGGTGTCATCATGCTCACCGCGCGTGACGGGCTGCCCGATCGACTTCGCGGTCTGGACGGAGGTGCCGACGACTACGTCGTCAAGCCGTTCGAGTCGTCCGAACTCATCTCCCGCGTCGGCGCCGTCCTGCGTCGCAGGGGCCGCATCCCGGCGACCATCCAGGTGGGTGACCTCCTTGTCGATCGCGGCGCCGGAGTCGCGGCACGGGCAGGGGTCCGCCTGGATCTCACCGCCACCGAGCTGCGGCTACTCGACTTCCTGCTCGATCAACGCGGTCGTACCGTCAGCGCGAATCAAATCCTCACCGCAGTCTGGGGTTACACCTCCTACGACGACAACCTGGTCCACGTTCACATCAGCAGCCTCCGCAAGAAGATGGAGGCGCACGGTCCCCGGATGCTGCACACGGCGCGCGGTATCGGGTACCGGCTTCAGGCTCCGCGCCCGTGACGACGCTACGACCTACTCCCACACCGTCTCTGGTGCGACGCGTGGTCATCGGCGCCCTCACCCTGCTGGTGGTGCTCGTGGTGCTGCTGGGCGTCACGATCGATCTGCTGATCGGAGCGCAGGCCCGCCGCGGGCTGCACGACCGCGTGATGGGGAGCGTCGCGCGGGCCGATGCGCTCGCGATCGCTCGCACCCCGCCCGCTCAGATGGCTGCCGAGCTCAACGGCGGTGGCATCCGCGCACTACTGGTCACGGCCGACGGCGCGACGTTCGGCGACCCGGCGGTAACACCCGACCTTCCCGAGGGCGCCCTCGCAGCGCCGCCTCCTCCCGCGCCGCCACCCCCGCCGCCCGGTGGACCCACACCCCCGAAACCACCCAAACCGCCACCGGGCGCCACCGCCACGGTGATCTCCCATCCCCTGCCCGGCGGCGGACGCGTCGTTCTGGTCGCCGACACCACCTCGACCACGGCGCTGCTGCGGCAGCTCCGCATCATCATGGTCGTTTCCGGCCTCGGGGTACTCATCGTCGCAGGCCTCGGTCTGACCCTCGTCGTTCGCGCGGCGATGCAGCCGTTGCACCGTCTCACCGACGTGGCCGAGTCGATCGCGGCCGGTGATCGGGGCAGACGACTGCATCCAGACCGACCCACCACCGAATTGGGGCGCGCTGCAACGGCATTCGACACCATGGTGGACGCACTCGAGTCTTCCGAGAGACACGCTCGGTCTGCAGCGGACAGTGCCGCCAGGGCCGAGTCCGCAACGCGCCAGTTCCTCGCCGACGCCGCTCACGAACTCCGCACGCCCATCGCGGGCATCCACGCCGGCGCCGAGCAGATCGTCTCGACGGCCAGCCAGCACGACGACCCCGAATCGGTTCGACAGCGGCACCGCGCGGATCTGGTGCTCAACGAGGCGCGCCAAGCGGGACGGCTCGTCGGCGACATGCTCGACCTCAGCCGCATCGATGCGGGACTGCAACTGGATTTGACGACGTGTGACCTGGCCGCCATGGCCGACGTCGAGCGCGACCGCACGGCCCTCCTGGCGCCCGCCATCCGGGTGTTGCGCGGCGGAGCCCAGTCGCTGACGCTCGTCGCCGACGCCAGTCGGGTGGCGCAGATCCTGGCCAACGTCACCGACAACGCGCGGCGTCACACGCCCCCGGGCGGCACGATCCTGATCGACGTCCAACCCTCCGCGGGCGCCGCCGAGATCACCGTCACCGACAGCGGTGCGGGCGTTCCAGAGGCTCAACGGGAGCGGATCTTCGAACGTTTGGTGCGACTCGACGAAGCCCGTGCCCGCGACCACGGCGGCGCAGGCCTGGGACTACCCATTGCACGCGCGCTGGCCCGAGCCCACGGCGGTGAACTGAGCTGCGTCCCACACCATCCGGGTGCGCGCTTCGTGTTGACGTTGCCCGCGCGCGACGATTAGCGGCCAGGCGCGACAACGCGGACGTCGCGGGTTTCCGGAGGCTCTTCCAGTGGCGTGCGAGTCTCGGGCACGGCAATGATCAACAGCACCAACGCAATCAGTGCAATGGCGGTCAGCGCCAGCATCGCCACGTCGTAGCCCGCCGCCTGGTCGATCGCGCCTGCGAGTGCCGGGCTCAGCGTGCCGCCGATGCCCTGCACCATCGTCGCGGCCCCGAACGCCACGTTGAAGCGACCGCTACCTCGGGTCAGATCGGCGACCATGATCGCAAACAACGCACCCTGGAGACCGGCGCCGATGCCGTCCAATGCCTGAATGGCGATGACCTCCCCCGGGTGAGAGGCCAGCGCGAACAGGATTCCTCGGATGGGAAGCACCGCGAATGCCACGACCATCAACGGCTTTCGTCCCCACCCGTCGCCGCGTTTGGCGACGAGCAAGGCCATCGGGATCATCACGACCTGCGCGACGATGATGAGCGCGGCCTGATAGAGCGCGCCGTCGCCGGTGTTGCCCACGGCGAGTTTCTGACCGGTGATCGGCAGCATCGCGCCGTTGGCGAGCTGCCAGAGTCCGACGACCGCAGCGAGCAGCAGCAGCGGACGATTGCGCAGCAAGATCCGGAAGCCCGAGGGTTTGTCGTCACCATCGGCTGTGGGCTGCAGGCCGCGCGCGACGGCGTCGTTGATCAGGTTCGATTTGATGAGCAGGGTGGCGAGCACGACGAAGATGCCGAAGAGGCTCGCCAGCCAGAAGCCCACCTTCAGGCTGATGAGGTAGCCGGCCAAGCCGGCGATCGCTGAGCCCATCACGTTGCCTGCATGATTGAAGGCCTGCATGCGGCCGGTCTGCGCGGCGTACCGCTTGGGCCCGACCATGCCGAGGGCAATCGCCGCGATCACCGGCCCGAGCACGACCCCCGCGATTCCCGTGATCAGCTGAGCGGCGGTGACGATGGCGAACGTCGGCTTCAGCGTGACGATGAAGGTGCCGAAGGAGGTCAGCGCGGCGGCCGCAGCCAACAGCGCCCGCTTGTGACGGGTGGCGTCGATCAGCGCGCCCGCGGGGGCATTCAGCAGCAACCCGACGGCACCACCGAGGGTCAGGATGAGACCGATGTTGGCGGGGTTCCAGGTCTCCTTGTTGATCAGGTACACCCCGAGGAACGGACCGAGGCCGGCCTGCAAGTCGGCGAGGAAGAAGTTCACTCCGTCCAGCGCCCGCAGCGAGTGCTTCAACTCCGGTCCGTCCGCGGTGGTCACGTCGTTCATCGGGCGCTCCTCTGGAGGGCGACTGCGCCGCCGCCCAGCAACGTCGATGGTGGTTCATTCATCTGAAGTGGGGCTGAAGAAACGAGCGCAGATGTTCGACGCGTCACTCGATGTTCGTGCGACGCAGAGACTGGGTATCAGTAATTCCGCATCCAATCACTCGAGGAGGGACATCATGGCCGACAGCGGACCCGAAGAAGCCGTCAAGGGCGTCGTGGAAGACGTCAAGGGCAAGGCCAAGGAAGTCATCGGCATCGTCACCGACCGCGACGGATTGAAGGAAGAAGGCCGCGCGCAACAGGACAAGGCCGAAGCTCAACGCGACGTCGCCAAGAAGGAGGCCGAGGCCGAAGCTGCTCGCGCAGCCGAGAAGGCCGCCGAGACGCGCCAGAAGGCGGCCGAGTAACTCCTCGGCTACGCACACCGAAACGATCACGCACACCGAAACGATGGGGTTCCCCCGCCCGGGGGTGCCCCATCGTTTCTGCGCCACGGTACGGCGTCGCGTTCACTCCGAACGGGGCCTGCCCCTGGCACGCACGGCGAGGAGGCCTCCTCCGATGACCAGCGCCATGCCGAAGTAGGCGAGCAGCGTCGGTGGGTGGTTCCAGACGATCCAGTCGATGAGCGCGGTGAAGACGATGACCGAGTAGATGCACGGGCCGACCTTCTCCGCTGAGGCATAGCGGTAGGCCAACACGATCAGGACCTGAGACAGCAACTGCGCGAACCCGATTCCGATCAACCACGTCCATGCCGCAGGCGGGATCGGTCGCCAGTCGAACAGGGCGATCGGCACGGCGAGCACCGTAGAGAGAAGGAAGTAGTAGAAGAGGATCCTGATCACCGGTTCGGTCGCGCCGAGCCAGCGGACCGACATCATCGCGACGGCAAGGAAGATCGCGCCGGCCAAGGCCGCGAACTCCCCCAGGGCGAACCCATGTCCTTGGGGTCGTAGGACGAGCACCACACCAACGAAACCCATACCCGCGCCGATCCAGGTCGCCGTCGCCACTCGCTGCCGAGTGACGATCCAGGCGACCAGAGGCATCCAGAGGGGTGCGCTGTAGGTCAGCAACGTCGCATTGGCCAACGGGATCTCGGTGATCGCGAAGAACAGGGCGTACCAGCACGCGGTGCCGGTCACCGCCCGCAGGAGATGAAGCCCAAAGCGATGGGTCCGCATGGATCTCCACCCGCCGCGCATCACGACCGGGACGATGAACAGCAGACAGACCGCGTTCTGGAACAGCAGCAGGACGCCGGTGGAGGTATAGCCACCCGAAACCTTGGCCAGGGCGCCGACGATCGCGACACAGAAGAACGCCGCGGTGGTGAGAAGTGCCCCCACGGTGAGGTTCTCGGGTCTACGACCCGAGCCGATGGTGGACGGCGTCGCGCGACTCACGCGGTACGGCTCACTGGCCCGCTTGCTGGAGAGCGGTCTTGACGTCCGCCTGGGTCTTGGCGAGGAAGTTCTGCATCTCGTCGCCGATCATGAAGGTCGTGGTGAACTGGCTTCGATCGGCGATCTGCTTCCAGGTAGGCGATTCCACCATCTCGGCAAGCGCCTTCTGCCAGTACGCGACGGCGACCTTCGGCATGGCTGGCGGCCCGTAGAGGCCGCGCCAATTCGACAGGGTGACGTCGAGTCCTTGCTCGCGCGCAGTGGGAACGTTCACGCCGGGCAACCGATCCTCGGCCAGTACACCGAGGCCGTCCAGTTCACCGGACTTCAGCTGGCTGACGAACTCGCTGACTCCGCCGACAGCCACGGCAATCCCACCGTCGCGCAGCGCCTCGATCTGGTCACCGCCTCCCTCGTGGGTGACGTAGTGGATCGCGGCGGGATTGCCGCCGGCCGCCGACACGAGGAGGTCGAAGGGTGCCTCGTCGTCATGCGCGGCACCCACCGCGACGCTGGCGGGGTCGGACTTGATCGCCGCCATCACGTCGGTGAGGTTTCTGAAGGTGGACTTGGCACCGGTGACGACGACGAAGTACTCCGTCATCAGGCGAGCGATCATGGTGACGTCGTCGTACCCGTACTTGGACCTGCCGCTCAGTTCGTTCACCATCACCGACAAGGACGTGACGGAGACCTGGTCACCCGCTCCCCTGTGTTGCTCCACCATCGCCGCAAGGAAGTCCGCCCCGCTGGCACCCGGCCGGTTCTGTACCGGCAGAGGCACGTCGACGATGCGTTCCTTCTGCAACGCCTCGACGACCGAGCGGATCGTCAGATCGAATCCACTTCCCGCGTTGGCTCCCGCTGTCATCGTGATGGGCCCGGAGGGGTAGTCATGCCCAGCGGGCGCCCGGTCGGATGCCTGGCATCCCGTCAGGACGAGCAGCGCGGCCAGTGGGGCGGCGAGCAAGGTCTTCATCGTCAACGCGGTGCGCTCCTGGAATTGGTGGTGTCTGGGCTGATTCCTCGAGCGCGACGGTGCAGAGGTCACGCGTCTGCGACGAGTGACGGAACAGCAACTGCCGCAGCCGGTTTGGTGACTTCTGGCGGACCGGTCCTGGCATTGAGCCGGTTGGTCTCGCGCTCGAGAACACGGTTGAGCATGCGGGGAGCGACGACGTCGAGCGCGCGCAGCGCTAGTGCCTTGCGGGGCGCGATGCGGATGGGCCGGGTTTTGGCGGCGGTCACCATCCAGTCGGCGGCTTCGTCGGCGGTGAGTGCAGCCATGCCGTCGTAGGCGCGGGTGGGGGCGATCATCGGCGTCGCCACCAGCGGGTAGTAGATGGTGGTCGAGTGCACTCCCGAGGGGCCCCACTCGGTCTCGATCACTCGGCTGACCGCGCTCAGCGCCGCCTTGGAGGCGTTGTAGGCGGAGAACATGGGAGATGACTCCGGCAGCACCCGCCAGGTGGCGATGTTGATCACGTGACCGTCACCGCGGGCGATCATCCCGGGACCAAGACCCCGGATCAGCCGCAGCGGCGCGTAGTAGTTGACCGCCATGACCCTTTCGACGTCATGCCAGCGTTCCAGGGAGTCGGCCAGCGGACGACGAATCGACCGCGCCGCGTTGTTGATCAGGATGTCCACGGGGCCAACCGCTTCGACGAGTTCGTCGATGGCGCTGAAATCGGCCAGGTCAGTAGGCATCGCGACGGCGCTGCCGCCGAAGGCAACGATGTCCGCGACGACCTCGGCCAACAACTCGCCCCGACGCGCGACCGCGACGACCGAAGCTCCTGCGGCGGCGAACTTCCGTGCGGCGACGGCACCGATACCCGACGACGCGCCGGTCAACAGCACCCGCTTGCCCTGCAGGTCCAGATGCGTGCGAGCGGGAAACCTTGGCAACGGACGCATTCCGGCCAGCCGCATGGACCGCCTGACACTGTCGATCACGAGCCTGCACCCCCAGTCCGGTCGGCACAGTGCTCGCTCCGTCCGCAGCCAATGTATTGGCTTGACGGGGGCCCCGCAGCAAATGTGCGGATTCGTCAGAAATCGGGTGCGGGTGGGCCGATGCGACCCACGGGGACCCCTGGCCAGACCTAATCCGCGCGTGGTGGGTGCGACCGCCGTGACACCCAGCTTGCCTCCAGCCACCCGATGGCCGGCCACGGCTGCGAATCGTCCACGGCTATACCGGCATTCGGGCTGATCTCGGATGCGGGAACATCGAACACGGCATGCGAGGTGTCCCGAATGTCAACTGCTGGCAGTGGCGCGTATTCGTCGGTGAGGATTCCTCGCCGCAAGACGAAGTACACGTAGAGCGCACCCACACCCACTAGGGCACCGGCGAGTGCCGCGGCCAGTTCGAACACCTTGATCTTCAATCCGACGCCCTCGGAGAGCTTGTCGAGCTGGTCGGGGTCATAGCTTCGTTCGCTGCGTTTCGGCAAGGGCGGGGTACCGCGCATCGGGCCGAGGTCGACGACGACGTCGACGTGGTCGCCGCTTCGGGCGCTCACGTCGACCTTGCAGCCGCTGCGCACCGTGAACTGGTAGGACACCACCAGATCGTGGTCGAAGGGGGTCGGCGCCGGCGGTGGCGCCACCAGCAGATGCATGCGGTGGCGTCCCCGATAGGGCCGTTCCTTGATCTTCGGATGCGCCTCCACCCGGGTCGAGAGGCCGAAGACGACCTTCGCTACTTCCCTGAGCAGGTGCAGGAACATCGATCCGTCGTCGTCGACTCCGTCGTCGTACGCATCTGCCGCGTGCACGGCGAACTCTTGGCCGTGAAGAAATGGCCGCGACACCAACAACATTCGCGTCGTCGGCCGCCCGGGGCGTCTCGAGCGTGGCACGCTGGCTGCGGCCATCAGCAACGGCGGATGGATCTCGGTGCGGTAGTGGTCGTCGAAGACGTGGCCGGTGTCGATGATCCAGCGGCCGAAGCACGCCACCCGGTCCCCATTGTTCACCTGGCCGCGGAAGCTGGGCGGCAGCAGGTTCTTCTCCCACTCCATCCCCAGCAGTCCGCGAGGCACGGCGAGCCCGAGATAGTTCGCCATCTGCATGCGGTCCCCTTCGGACAGCTTGTTGGCGGGGCTAAGCAAGTCTCGGAAGCCATCCTCGACGGCGACGCCGAATTCCCAGTCGAAACCCAGTGCATGGGTCATCGGAACGTCCGCACCGGAATCGTTCGGGCCGACCGCCCAGCCAGAACAGCCGACCACCGTCGACTCGTCGTACTCGTTGTCGGGGTCGAGCACCTGAACCCACTCGTGACCCCGTCCCAGCGGAAACTCTCCGTCACTCGCCGCCCAATCCCCGTCAGGAGGGAGTGCCGGATTTTGGAACGTGACGTTCAGGATGTTGCGCGGCGCAGGCACGTGGCCCGCGTCGGTGACCTGGAAGGTGGTCAGTTCGAGGTCGTCGTTCGTGATGCAGGCCGCCAGTACGCGTTGCGCGTCGAGAGTGAGAAGAGTGGACTCTGCGACCTCGTCGTCGGCGCGGGACCCATAATCCCCGGTACGCAACAACGTGACCTCGCCGTCCTCGGACAACAGTTGGAAGGCGATGATCTTCAGATTTCCTTGACCCTGCCGCATGCACACCAGCGCCGTGGGACTACCAGCCGTGGTCGTGATCGTCGCGATGCCGAGGTCAGCTGCTTCCCCCGCACCGCCGTCCGCCAATCGGGTGAACCCCGTGCCCGGCTCGGCCGACCATGCGATGAGGAGCAGGTCGCCGGAGCCGTCGGTGACTGCGGTCAGCACCAACGACCTCACCTCGCCGGCCAGGTCGGGTGTCATCGTGGTCACGGCGATGAAGCCGACCTCCCCGGCCAGTCCCGGACCGCCCGCCCATCGGTGGATTTGACCATTGCCGGTGACTTGCCACCCGATCAACTCCAGGTCGCCGCTTCCGTTCCGCACCGCGGTGACGACGTTGTCGTCGTCGAGTGCGGTGATCGTGACGACGGTGACCTCGCCGGCTTGGGCGCCCGAATCGAACAATCGCGACACCGTGGCGTCCGACTCAACCCGCCAACTGATCAGCTCGAGGTTCCCACTGCCGTTGCGCACCGCGGTGACGAGTAGGTCTGCGCGCAGCCGGGTCATCGCGATCGCCGACACCTCGCCGGCATGGCTGCCCTCGGGCCAGGGCCTGGTGATCGACGTCAGTCCCGGACTCACGTTCCAGGGGATCATCAGCAGGTTGCCTCCGCCGTCGCGCACCGCGGTGACGGCGACCCGGTCGACGACAGCCAATGCGACGAGGCTGACCTCGCCAGCAAGTGAGCCGCTGTCCGAGATCCGATCGATCGTGAAATCTGCTGGCGCCGTGGACCATCCGATGAGCAACAGATTCCCGGCGCCGTTGCGGCACGCAGTCACCACCTCGCTGGCATCGAGTGCCGCCGCGGCCACCAAGGATGCCTCGCCGGCGGTGGACCTGGCGAACGGCCGCATGAGCGTCATTCCCGGACGGGACAGTTCGTAGACGGCCACGTCGAGGTTGCCATCGATGCCACACGCACTGAGAAACCGGTTCGGGTCCAAGGTCAGCAAGGCGGTTTGAGTGACTTCGGTGTCCGGGTCGTTCTCGTACTCGCCACTGCGCACCAATGCGATGTCGCCCGCCTCGCCGATCAGGTCGAACGCGATGATCTTGAGGTTGTCGCTGCCCTGGCGCATGGCGACCAACACCGTCGCGCTACCCGCGTCGATGACCGTGCCGGTGACCCCCACCAGGATGGCTTCCCCCGCACCGACGTCGGTGAGTCGAGTGAAGGCGCCGGCGACGGGATCGGCTGCCCATGCGATCAGCAGCAGGTTGTCCGACCCGTCCCGCACTACTGTCAGCACGGTGGTGAAGGTCGAACCGCCCAAGGTGGCCGTGAGCGTGTCGAGAGCCAGATCGTAGATCTCGCCGGCCGCACCAATGCCTGGCCAGCGGTCGAATGCGCCGTTCCCGTCGACATGCCACCCGATCAGTTCGAGGTCGCCGCTCCCATTGCGCACCGCCGTGATCACGTTCTGGTCGTCGAGTGCGGTGACGCTCACCATGTCGACGTCGCCAGCGGCGCCGCCGGAATCGTGCAGTCGCGACACGGTGGAGTCGGGGTGCAATCGCCAACTGATCAGTTCGAGATCGCCGCTCCCATTGCGCACCGCGGTGATGATCAGGTCGGAGCCGACGGTGGTGGTGTCGAGTGCCGAGATCTGCCCCGCCGACACGGCCTCCGGGTACGGACGGGTGATCGACCCCAGCCCAGTAGTGAACTCCCATGCGATCATCGACAGATCGCCGTCGCCGTCCTGCACAGCGGTCACGACGCGCCCGCCCAGCAGCTCCAACGAGACGAAACCGATCTCACCGGCAAGCCCTGCGGTGTCGGCCGCCCGGGTGACGTCGCCTCCTGGCGGGGTGAGCCACCCGATCAAAAGCAGATTTCCCGCCCCGTCGCGACACGCGGTCAGCACCGCTCCGTCATCGACGGCGCCCACCGAGATCGACGACGCCTCACCGGCACTCGCCTCGGATACTTGCTTGATCCTCGTTGCCATGATGCGCTCCGCTGCCCATCACTCGGGATCTCGACCGAGCGCCGGTTGCAGACGACGCCACTCCCAGTGGGCGGTCACCGCCAGAGCGGCGGCCACGACCAAGAGTCCGACGACGATGAACCACTCCAGTGCACCGGAGTGATTGTCGGGATCGACACCGAAGACCTCTTCGATCCAGTCCCGCCACACCAGGGTCAGCACCGCCAGACAGAGGGCCACACCGGCGATCGATGACTCGGCCCATAACCGAACGCGGCGTGCCCTCGAAGCGCGATCATGCCCGGGCCGGAAGGGGCCCGTCTCACCATTGAGTTCTCTCATTCGCCGACGATAAAGTCCATTGGTCGACCACATCACGGGGTTTGCACTTTTGAACGAAGCAAGTGGCGCCACCGAGGAGGCACTCGAGCGCGCCACGCGGTTTCTTCTTGAACGCCAAGGCCGCGACGGGCTGTGGCGCGACTTCCTCACGCCCGCCGGCGAAGCGTCGCAATGGCCCTCCGGGTTCATCGGCGCCGCCCTTCCACTGACCGAGGACACGGCGGACGCACTGGTGAAGGCCGCCGACACCCTGGTCTGCACCCAGAACACCGATGGTGGCTGGGGCTACAACGAGCACGTTCCCACCGACGCCGACTCGACCGCGTGGGTGTTGCGCTTCCTCAACAGACTCGGCCGTGCTGGCGCCTACCGACGCGGGGCGGACTGCCTGATCGAACATCAACGGAGCAGAAACGGGGGCATCGCAACATATTCCGACTCCGGACCAATCCGCCGGTTCATGGGAATCAGCCGTTGGGTGCCATTCTCTGGATGGTGCGCGCCGCAGACGGAGGTGACCGCGGCGGCCGCTCTGGCACTGGCAGCCAGCTCAGACTGCGCCAGCTCCGTCCAGTTGCGGCAGGCGTGGCGATTCGTGAGAGCGAGACAACGCCGCGACGGGAGTTGGAGTTCTTACTGGTGGACCTCCCCGCATTACACGACCTTGCAAGCCGTCGAGCTCGCGTTGGCGGCCGGCGATGAATCGGCGGTCCGCCGTGCGGTGCTCTGGACGATCGTTCACCAGCGCGACACCGGCGGATGGAGCGCCACGGGAACCGACGACTCAGCCTTCGCCACTGCAAACGCGGTGTCAATCCTGCTGCGAGCCAACGCCGCTGCCGATCACATCGCATGCGGGCTGATGCGCCTCGTCGACATGCAGCAAGCCGACGGCGGCTGGGGCAGCCAGCCGACTCTACGGATCCCGCTGCCACCCGACAGGGACCCCAACCGGGAAAGCACTTGGCGACTGGTCCGATTCGGCCCCGGCATCGACGTCCTCGATCAGCACCGCACCTTCACCACGGCGGCGTGTGTCGCCGCAATGGCACTCGCTCAGCCCGGGGAACGTTGAGAAGGGAATGAGCGTGGAGATTCCAGCAACGTTGGAGACCTCGATCGAGACGGCAGTCACTCACCATCTGCGGATCGAGCTCGGCACCCACGGCCTGTTGCTGAACGCCGCCGAGCTGGAGTCGGCGGAGGCCACGAACGCGGCCCGCGGCCGGTGGCTGCTGGCGCGCCTCCTCGCGCAGTGCTATCCCGACGTCGACGGACTCGAGGTACAAATCGACCCCACTGCCGACATGGCGCGAATCGCGTCCGCTCTGGCGTTCGGGGCCGTCACGTCCCTGGTGCTCGCCGGAGCCAAGAACGTTGGCAGCCAACGGACATCGGTCGAATACCTCTGTGGCGTTTTCAATCTTGCCATCGGTCTCGTCGACGGGATTTGCGACGGCGACACCGCCGTCGGCCAGCTGTTGCTCAGCCAATGCCACGAGGCGGACCTCGTCGGTGCAGCCGAGGAGCGCCGCGACCGCGGCTGGCTTCACCGCCGCCTGCTCTCCGACCTTCACACGGATGACGCCGTGGTCTTCACCGCCACCGTCATCGAGACCTTCTTCGCCAACCTCCACGACCGCTACGACGATGAACCAGCGGTGCGCCGGCACGTGGGCAAGCAGCTGGCCGACGCGTTGCGAGCTGAAACCGACTCCGTGCGCGATCCTTTCGCGACACTGTCGCACGATGCGCGGATCGAGTGCTCCCGAGCTACCTCGGTGCTGCCCTTCGAGATCATCTCCACGATGACCGTCACCGAACCGGCACCCGCGGTGTCGTCCGGGGCGACCATGCTGGGCGAGGCGATGTGGCGCGTCGACGACCTCGTCGATCTCATCGACGACGTCCGTCACGACGCCCTGAACGCCGTGCTGCTCGCGGCCTGTCGCCGGCACGCCCGCTACGACATCGCTGGCCTGGCTACCGCTCTCGGTTCCTCCGGTATCGCGGCAGCGGCCACCGAAGCGGCGTTGCGCCTGCGCGACGGACTCCAGACGGTGGGAGCCAAGGGCGAACACCAGCGCGCTTACCTGGCGTTCGTGCAGCGCTACGCCGGCGTCAGCCCCACGCTATGACGGTGACGGTGCGTCCATCCCCGCGGTGGTCATGAACTCCATCAGCGCCGCATCGGCGATGGGCCGCTGGGACAGCGCAGGAATGTACAAGGTGCCGACGTCGGGGTCGCCCGCAAGTGTCGCGGCCAATTCACCGAGCCGCAGGTGTTTGACGACGGATCGCATCAGCGGATGGGTCTTGGACGTCACCAGCGACGCTTCGTGGTCATCGGGATAGAACTGGAGCAGGTAGTTCTGCAGTGGCTCGAACTGCGCAGCGGGATAGGGCTTCGACGGACACGTCGGGTCCCCGGCCACGGTCGGCTGCCAGATCACGCATGCGACGTCGCTCTGGATCGGACGCTGCCGGATCAGCACGTCGGTCGCCTCATACATCTGAATACCGTCGGCCGCGATATCCGTACCAAGGTCGACCAGCAGCGTGTCGAACGCCGAGATGCCGGGAAACACTTCGACCCGCAAGCCAACCAGTGGCGCCGCCTGGTTGATCAGAGTGGTCGGATAGCAATACACCCACGGATGGCCATAGGTGGCCAGACAGACCGGCGCGTCGCTCACTGCCGCTGCCACCACCTCGGCGGCCATCTTGTAGTAGGTCGGACCTCGGTTCCTTCCCGGCTCGTACAGCGTTGCCAGATCAGTGATCTCGGGGCACAGGGTGGCCAGGTACTCAGGAATCCCGTAGCCGTCGGCGATGACGAACGTACGTTTGCACCGACGGATCACGGCTTCCGCTTCCCGCGTCAGCTGATGCGTCCCGACGATGCCGATTCCGACGATGCCGATGTCGAACGGCCAGACCGGTGACGTGGCCGAGTCCGACCCGGTCACCCGAGCAGTTCCATCAACCTCACGGCCGCCAGGGTGCGGTCTTCGTCCGTGGCGGCCCCCTCGATCGCCTGCACCTCGCGTTCGATGCGTTTCTGATCGAGTCGCCTCGGAGGCTTCTTGGTTCGATTCACCCAGTCGTGAGTCCCGGAGATCTTGACGGTGATCGACGGCCTGTTACGAGGCATCAGTTCCTTTTTCAGCACGCCGGCGAGCACGTCGGGATCGGTGAGCGCTGCGCGCTCGTCCGCGCTGAGGTCGTACTCCGCGAGCGCTGCATCCGGATCCGTCTGACACGCGACGTAGAAATCGAAGTCGCTCTGCACCCGGGCCAGCGCCTCGGTGAAACTTGCCATCATGACAAACCCCCGTTCGTATGATGGGTCGACGGTATACCCGCGAAAAGACCAGGTCAACGGCATCGCCGTGATACTGCGCCGCGGCAGCGGGCAGGTTCGCGACATGAGTTTGCGCGGCCTGCGCGCGACGGATTCCTCGCCTGTCGCGGGCATTTGCGTTGCGCCCCGGATGCCGGCAACCATCGTTGAACGGCGACTGTCGGCGTGCGCGAGTCACGCTGGGGCACAGTACGATGCCGCCTTTCTTGCAGGATGTCGTCAGAGGGTAATGCTCGTGTTCCAGTTTGCGCAGGACCGGCAACCGGCGGCGCAGGCAGCACCAAAGCCAGTTGCCCCGTGCGCATTTCGGTGTTCGACCGCTGTGGTCGCGGCGGTGCGCCGCTGGCCGTTGGAGCGGCTAGCAGCGCACCCGTTGTGCGCGATGACTCACCGTCAGGATCAGTGTGGCGACGTAGCGAAGGCCGTCAGCGACCAGCGGCCCAGATTCTCGGAACCGCCCGATGGAAGCACAGCGATGCAGTCTCGGACACAGCGGCACCGGATAACACTTCTGACCAACCAAGGTCCAGCGATTGAGGGCAACCCACCGCTGACCTCAGCGCCGAACCAGAGGCCGTACCCGGCCCGCCGTCAGAACACTTGGCGCATTCTTGCCACAGCGGGGGTTCGTTCAGACTCACCGCCCACCAGCGCATCTACCAATTGGGGACCGTCACTACCTGCCCTTGCTCGTTCATGACCTAGAAATGGTGGCGTCGGCGGGCGTAGGAAGATTCGGAGTCACTTTCGCTTGTGAGTCATGATTCATGTGGTGAAGCAGTGCGTCTCGAACGGCGCTTCGTTATGCGAATCAAGTCGAGCTGGATTCGTCGATGGTCATCCAAGGGGCGGTCGGTAACCCGCCGCCGAGTTTCGAAGCTGCCAGATCTGAGCCGGACAGAGGATGCCGACGGCGTAGGACACGACGTAGTTGGCCGATTGCTCGTCACTAGGAAAGACGTCACGCTTCACGTCGCCCATGACGTCTGCGTAGCTCGCACCTCTGGTGACCTTGTCGC
>JAOPUT010000178.1 GCA_025963385.1 Mycobacterium sp. | reverse complement strand
CCCGTACTTCTTCCCGACCATCGATGCTTCTTCTCCGAAGGTCGGTGGGATCAAGGAAAACGCCAACGGTTACAGCCCCAACGGCAACGACTTCGCCGACATCTGGCTCACCTAAACCATGCCAAGCTAGGCACACCGCTGGAGACAGCCTGTCCTCGCGGAATCAAGACCGGCTCACTTTCAACATCGGAGAGTCGTGTGACGCTTCGGCGACCCTCAACCGCGTCCTGACGATCACGCCACTCTCACTGCGCGTCTCGACAATCTGGTGACTTGACCGATCGAGGACGTAGCTCAGCCGAGCGTGAGTTGGCCGCGTACTTCCTTGTCGAAGATCTCGATCTGACGCTCCTCGGTGCCATGAATCGGTTGCAGCACAATGGAGTCAGCGCCCGCGTCCACCAATGCATCGATGGCTTCTCCACAGTCGTTGACGTCACCGGCAACGGTCAATCGCCGGATCACGTCGAGGTCACAGGCCGACCCGTGCATTTCCCCCAGTTGGGCCGCCAGATAAGGCTTCTTCAGTGCCGTCTCGACCGTGGGCCGAAGCGCCTCCAGGCCGCGCTTGCGATCGTCGGTATCGAGATTCGCCCACACGAACACCGTGATGTTGGCATCTTGCCCCAAGGTGCGCCGCGCAGCTGCGACGTAGGCCGGCGTAGACCCCTCCGCAAGGATCACACCCAGTCCGAGTCGACGAGCCACGTCGATACCCTTTGGGCCGCGCACACCCAAGCTGATGGGCGGAGCTTGAGGGGGCGGGTGTTGCAGAGACACCGAATCGAGGTGTACATGCCGACCGCTGAAGCTGACCTCCTCGCCGCGAAGTAGATCCCGCACCGTCTCCGAGACTTCTTCGAGACAATTCATCAGGCTCTTCGGATGCTGGCCGACCTGCGTCAGCCAGTCCGGCATGCCGTGGCCCACCCCGGCGTGAAAACGACCTCGGGACAATCGGGCGACGGAAGCAAATTCCATGGCCAGGTACATCGGGTTCCGCACCGCGGCAGGAGCGATACCCAGACCCACCTCGAGGTCAGTCGTGACCGCCAATGCTGCAGCAGCTTGCGCTATTCCGCCTGCCAGCCCCAAGTCCTCGCACACCCAAAGTTCGGAGAAGCCAGCCTGTTCGACGGACCGGGCGAGACGAAGGACGTCTTCGGAGGGACGTGCATCCAACTTGAATCCGATTGCGGGCATGACGATCTCTTCTCTTGAATCGGTTGACTGGTCCTCGGATGATGGCGGTGCCTACGAAATGTATCGATCGATGGCGCCTCGATCCAAGACGCGACATGTGTATTCGCGGTCAACGCGGATTCACGAGTTGGACGTGGCCATCGGGCCACGCCGGCGCGATGCGACCGGTTAGTGCTGTGGCGCTTGGGAGAGGTGCGGCGCCTTGAACGGGTTCATCGCGCCTGCATCGATGACATGAGCGATACCGGTGACGAATCGGCCGTCGTCGGACGCGAGGTACGCCACGGCATTGCTCACGTCTATGGGATCGAGGAACGGGACGGGCAGTGCGTGCATTGCGGTTAGTGCACCGATAGCGTCGTCTTGGGTCGCACCGTCCATCCCGCCCGCGAACAGTCGGTTGTAGCGGGGGTTGTTGATCATCGCGGTATTCACATTCGTGGGATTGATCGAATTCACTCGAATGCCGAAGGGCGCCAATTCTCCTGACAGCGTGCGCATCAGCCCATTCACGCCGTGCTTGGACGCCGCGTAGTGACCGACGTTGAGTTCGACGGTGAGGCCCGAGATCGAACTGATCAAGAGGATGACGCCGCCTTCGTTCTGCTTCAACAGCGTAGGAACGGTCGCCTTGATGGTCTTCCACACTCCAGTCAGATTCACGTCGATCTGATCTTGGAACTGCTGTTCGGTGATCTCCCACAGTGGCGCCGTGTCGTTGAGTGTGCCTGCATTCGCCACCACGATGTCAAGCCGTCCCAGCTCCGAGACTCCGGCAGCCACAGCAGCTTCGAGACCCTGAAGATCTCTGACGTCGACCTCTTCGGCGAAAACCCGGCGGCCGCGGCTCTTGATCAGGTCAACCGTCGTGACGAGGTCGTCGGAGTCAGCCATGGGGTACGGGACCGTGTCGATCTGGCGGCAGACGTCCAGCGCGATGATGTCTGCGCCCTCTTCCGCGAGCCGCAAAGCGTGTGAGCGGCCTTGGCCGCGAGCTGCTCCGGTGATCAGCGCGACTTTGCCATCGAATCGGGACATCAGGGCTTCCCTTCACTCGTTGAATTTCTCACCCATCGATGTCGCAAAGCCAACGAAAGCCATGTGATAACCGTGTTAGTGACCCGTCGTGCCGCTGGCAGCGGTGGATCCGAAGCCTGGACTACTGGTGCTGTTCGCTGGCGCGCCGTTCCCGGTACTCATCGGCGCGCTCGTCGGTGATGTGAGGCAACGGCGGGAAGTCGAGCCAGCCCGGAACGAACGGACTCGCAAGATCCCGGTCCGTCGGAATCTCAACCAGTACGGGTGCCTTGGCGTCGAAGGCACGCTTGAATGTGGGCTCCAGGTCGGAGGCCGACTCGACACGAAACGACTCCAAGCCGAATGCCTTGCCGAGATTTTGGAAACTCGGGCTGTAAGGCGTGCCGTCCGGCCGGTTGAATTCGGTGCCGATGATGCGGTCCGTCGCGTTGCGCTGGCCGCCGCGGATCGAGATGTATCCCGAGTTGTCTTGAACGACGAACACCACGGCGATGTCGTGTTGAATCGCCACACCGATCTCCTGTGCGGTCATCAGGAAGTCCCCGTCACCGGTTACGCAAGCAACCTGCCGTTCGGGCGCAGCGAGTTTCGCTCCGAGTGCGGCGGGCACGGGCCACCCCATCGACGAGAAGCCACCCGTGGTGAGGTGAGTCCGGGGCTCGTACACGGGGAATGTCTGCTTCACCGCCCCCTGCGTGTTGCCGGAACCGGCGAGCACGATGCCGTTGCGATCCATGACCTGGCGGAGCGCGCCCAGCGGACGTTGCAACGTGAATGGAAACCGGTCGGTGTCGCGACGGGTAGAAAGCTCGTTCTCCCACTCGGCCTTGCGCTCCGAAACCTCGGCGAGGTACTCGCCTCGGTCCGGTCTGGCGGGCAGCGAGGCCACGATGGCGGCGACCGCAGGCTTGGCGTCGGCCAGGATGCCTACTTCGGCTGGGTAGATCTTGCCGATCTCGTGCGGGTCGATGTCGATATGAATCAACTTGGCTGGCGGGAACGAATACGATTGGCCACGAGCGTAACTCGATGATGACCAGTCGGTGAATCGACAACCAATGGCCACCACCACGTCGGCGTTGGCGGTCAGGTAGTTGCCGTGGATGGTGCCGGTCTGACCAACGCTGCCGATGAACAGATCGTGATCCTCGGGGAAGGCGCTCTTGCCATTCCACGTCGTTACGACCGGAATGTTCAGACCTTCGGCCAGTGAACGGATCTCGTCGGTCGCGTTGGCGCTGATGGCACCGCCGCCGACGACGATCACGGGTCGCTGAGCAGTGGCCAGGAGGTTGACGGCACGTTGGATCGCCTCGGGGTCGGGGTACTGCAAACCGACCGGCAACCGCCGCGCGAGGTCGTGGAAGTTGACCTCTGCGGTTTCGGCGTGCAGGTCCCACGGCACCTCTATGTGCGCGGGACCGCGGCGTCCCGTCAGCATCGTGCTGAATGCCCGGTGCAAGATGAATGGAAGGTCTTCGATGCTGTTCGCAACCCAGCTGCGCTTGGACACTGCCTCAGCGACCTGGGGAAAACCGTTGTCCTTCTGGCGTTCCAGCTCCTGGAGGACGCCGCGGCCGCGCATGTGGCGCGGTGGACCGCCGGTGATCACCAACACACTGGTGGAGTCGCTGTAAGCGGTGGCCAGGCCGAGCACGGTGTTTGAAGCGCCGGCTCCGATCGACGTAACCGCAGCCATCGGCTTGCCGGCCACGCGGTAGTAGCCGTCAGCAAGGTGGACTGCGCTCTGCTCGTGGTACGTCTGGATGAAGGGGATCTTGGATTCCTCCTCGTTGAACGCATCCATCAATCCCCAGATGCCATGGCCGGGGATGCCAGCCACGTACGGGACCCCGTACTCCTTGAGGATGCGGGCGACAACCTGTCCACCGTTGAGCCTTGGCATGTGAATGTCCTTTCTAAGGGCGACGAGTACAGGACTGCGGGCGACGCCGCCATCGCGGTCCGGCGCGGCCCAGTGAAGTGAACCCTTCACGATTGTGGTCCTCACCAACCGGCGCCAGTAGCCGCAATGTGAGAAAAAGACGTCGCCAAGCCTGCACACAACGCGGCGGTGGACCATAATCTTTGCGCCGGTCAGCAAGCGAACTTCTCGTGCAGCCAAAGCCCCAAGAATTGCACACCTCGTGTCTGGGTTCGCAGCCCCTGGCGCGCCACGCTGGTGTGGTGACGGCTGGGCCGTGCCGTACTGGCGTTGCCGCGCCGCTGAGACGACGACCGAGGAGATTGCTACGTGTCCATCAGGTCGCTGGGCCTCGTCGGCGGGGCCACGATTAACCTCGGCGCGACGTCCGCTCAAGAGGCGATGTCCGGATGAACGCCGAGGCAGTCACAGAACCAGGCTCCGAGCGCATGGAAATCCCCGGTCGAACGCGCTCTGAGCGCGATTCGATCGGCAGTCGCGAGGTTCCCGAACCGGCTTACTACGGCGTACACACTGCACGCGCGCTCCAAAACTTCCCAATCTCAGGGATTACGTTGCGCACCTACCCCGAGTTCGTCAACGCACTGGCTGCCGTGAAACAAGCTGCTGCAGGAGCGAACCGGGAACTCGGTCTGCTCGACGACGAGCGTGCGGGTGCGATCGAGGCGGCATGCGCGGAGATCCGTGCCGGTCACCTCCATGACGAGTTCGTCGTCGACGTCATTCAAGGGGGCGCCGGGACGTCGACGAACATGAATGCCAACGAGGTGATCGCCAACCGCGCGTTGGAGATCCTGGGCGCACGCCGTGGGGACTACGACAGGCTGCATCCTCTCGACCACGTCAATCTGAGCCAGAGCACCAACGACGTCTATCCGACCGCGATAAAGGTCGCGCTCCAAGTGCACGTCGCCAGTTTGCACGCCACGATGGTGGACGTTTCCGCTGCCTTCCTCGCCAAGGCCCACGAGTTCAGTCGCGTGCTGAAGATGGGCCGCACACAGCTGCAAGACGCCGTTCCGATGACTCTGGGCCAGGAATTCGGAACCTATGCCGTCATGGTCGCCGAGGACGCCGAGAGACTGCAGGAAGCTGCGCGCCTGGTCGCCGAGATCAATTTGGGTGGCACGGCCATCGGCACTGGTCTGAATTCTCACCCGGCATATGCGCAGTTGGTGTGCGAGCGGCTCCGAGCAATAACGGGATTCCCCGTGACGACCGCCCACGACCTGGTGGAGGCAACGCAGGACGTGGGCTCGTTCGTTCAGTTGTCCGGTGTCCTCAAACGCACCGCTCTCAAACTGTCGAAGATCTGCAACGACTTGCGGTTGCTGTCCTCGGGTCCCAGGTCAGGTTTCAACGAGATCAATCTCCCGGCCGTACAGGCGGGTTCGAGCATCATGCCTGGCAAGGTCAATCCCGTCATCCCCGAGGTCGTCAACCAGGTCGCGTTCGAGGTCGTGGGCAACGACGTCACGATCAGCATGGCTGCGGAAGCGGGCCAGCTCCAGCTCAACGCATTCGAGCCGATCATCGCGCATTGCCTGTTCCAATCGCTGACCCACCTCGACGAGGCGTGCAAGACGTTGATGGGCAACTGCGTGGTGGGGATCACGGCAAATGAGCAGCGACTCTACGAGTCAGTCACCAATTCGATCGGCATCATCACCGCGCTGAACCCCTACATCGGCTATGCCGCATCCGCCCGCATCGCGAAGCTGGCGCTGGCTACCGGACGGCCGATACCCGATCTCGTGGTCGAAGAAGGCTTGCTTTCGCAGGACCAAGTGGGCCTGCTGCTTACCCCGGAAGCGTTGGTTCAGCCACGCGAACTCGTGCAACTCAGTGAGGCCATCGTCCGCTCGTTCGAGGGAGCAAATCCGTCGTGACCAACGTTCTCTACCTCTACGGTGGCTGGCCCGGCCACAGTCCTTACGACATCGCTGATTGGACCCGAGAACTGCTCGCTGAGCTCAACTTTGACGTCGAGGAATCGCAGGACATCTTCACCCTCGACCGTGATCTGACCGGGTATGATCTGATCATTCTGGGATGGAACAACGCCCTCACGACCGAGGACCTCTCAGACTCGCAGGAAGACCACCTCCTGGCCGCCGTGGAGGCTGGCACGGGAGTCGCCGCGTGGCATGGCGCCGCTGCGGCGTTTCGATCCAGCCTCCGCTACCACTTGATGCTCGGCGGCGACTTTCTTGCTCACCCGGCCGGTGAGGGGTTTCCGCATCCGTACGAAGTGACCATCACCAACCACGATCATGTCGTCACACGGGGTGTCTCGGATTTCCCAGTGGCGTCGGAGCAGTACTACATGAGCGTCGACCCGAACAACATGGTGCTTGCCGAGACGACGTTCAACGGCGAGCACTTCGCCTGGCTGGACGGATTGAAGAGCCCGGTCGCCTGGGTTCGACATTGGGGGCAGGGACGTGTCTTCTACCACTCGATCGGTCACGCCACCGCTGATCTTGCCGGCGAGGACGTGCGGCGGCTCACCAAGCAGGGGATCGCGTGGGCGGCCCGGTCGTAACCGCGACGGCGAAAAGGCGCGACATCAATGACATCTGCTGCGCGGCAGCATGTTCCAATTTTCGAGGCCGCAGGCAACAAGCCGGTGGCGACTGGGCGGCCTCAGCGAAAGTCCGGCGGGCAGGGTGTGTCGCCTATATACTCAAAGTGAGCAAGAAAATCCAACGAGCCTGCACATAGCGGTAGCGAAGGCCTAGGTCACGTCATGTCGATGTCCATCGAAGCGGCACTGCAGCTGGAGGTCTTCACCCGCGTTCCGCAGAACGTGTACGCAGGCCGCCGCAACTTCGACCGGTCGGTGCGGTGGGTCCACCCCACCGAGATCCCCGACATCGGCAAGTTCCTCAGTGGTGGGGAGATGCTGCTCACCGCTGGCCTGGGCATCGGTGACAGCGTCGAACGGCAGCGCCAGTACATCTACGACATCGATGACGCGCACGCTGCGGTGCTGATCGTCGAATTGAGCGGGCGGGCCTTCGAGACCATGCCGGAGGCACTGGTTGAGGCGGCGCAAGAGCGCGACTTTCCCCTAGTCGGTTTGGCGGGGGAACTGCCGTTCGTGGAAGTGTCAGCCCAAGTCCACGAGTCCATCATCGATCAGCGCGTCCTCGATCTCAGCGCGTACGAGCGACTCAACGGGACGTTCATGCAGTTGCTGCTGGCCGGTCGTGACCACGTGCACTTCACCGACGCGTTGGCCAAGGAAGTGAATCGGCCTGTGGTGTTGGAGGATTCGGCGCGTCAGGTGGTTGCGTATTCAGGTAGCTCCGAGATCGGTGATCTCGCCTTGAAGGAGTGGGAGAGGCATTCGCGGATTGACCACGATGCGCCCTCTGCCATGAGCGGTAATGCCAACGACGCCGACATCTGCACACGTAAGGCGGTAGTCCTTCGCGGCGAGCGGTGGGGCTGGCTGCACGTGCTGCACGGAGGCGAGCACATCGTCGGCACCGCGGCTTATGCCATCGATAGGGCTGCCGACGGTATCGCCATTGCCCTGCTCGGTGCTCGCGAGAGTGGCGCACGCTCGGCGCAGCGGCAGAACGCCCTCATCAGCCGGCTGTTGCTTGGCGACATCTCCGGTGACGCATTCGTGAACCGCGCCCTGCGGATCGGCAGGGACCTGCGCGACCGCGCATTGCTGGTGGTGTCGGTATGCCGAGAAGGAGCCACCAATACCGGTGAGGACGCAATGGAGGAATTGTGTCGCTCGCTGCAGGTGCCTGCGGTGGTCGCCGATCTCGGCGAACACACGCTGGTCATCATGGGTCTGTCGCGGACGAAGTCGGAGAAACAGGTCGTCGCGAGGCTGACCGACCTCAACGTGCGTGCCGGGATCAGTCGCCCAGTCAGCCCCAACCAGCTGCCTGCCGCGGTGGAGCAGGCGCGCAGTGCGGCGTCGGTGGCGATGGCGCGTCCCGACAAGGCGGTCCACCGATTCGACGACCTGGGGGTTTTGCGACTGCTGGCCTCGTTGGCCGGTGGCCCGGAGTTGTCCCGCTACATCGAGGATGAGCTGGGTCCCTTGCTCAAGCACGATGCCAAGGCGACCAATCCGCTTCTGCCGACCCTACGTACGTATCTGTCATGCGACGGGAACAAATCGCAGGCAGCTCAAGCCCTGTTCGTGCAGAGGCGCACACTGTACTACCGACTCGAGCGGATCGAGGCCCTGCTCGGACGCCCGCTGGACGATGCCGACAACCGTCAGGCGCTCATATTCGCCGTCCGTGGACACGATCTGTTGCAACGGGAAGTTCCCAGCTGAGCCGTTCGGACGGTTCACAGTTTGTGCACTATGACGGCCCACAATTCTCGCAATGGGTCTGTTGGAGAAGGATTCGGCACCCGTAGCGTGAATCGCAGCCGTCCTACGAAATGGGACGAATGATCCCACGCCCTAGGGGAGTCGTTGAAAGAACAACAGCTGCAACAGAACTGCGATCGCAGATCGTCCACGATTGACCCCAATTGATTGAGGCCAAGTGGCCAGCATGGGTTCCGCTTTGGTGAGGGACGCTTGCCTACGCGCTGCGCGACGCCGGTGTGAATGTGCTGATCGGAGAGCGGGGACTTTCTCGCCCTTCGAGCGCAAAGACTGGTGTCGGACGCGGTCGATACGAAGGGGCGCCAAGAACTTTGTGTCGTGGCTTGATCCCACCACGGGTGATGAATTCGTTCCCAGCGACGTTGACCGCGCTGCCAACATCGTCCGACGAAAGGCCGATAGTCATGACCAATTCGATACCGACGGCTACGACACTGGCACCGCTATTCGAGCCGATCACGCTAGGTACGGTCGAGATCCGCAACCGCATAGTGATGACCGGGCATGGCACCGGAATGGCCAAGGACCATCTGCCCACCGATCAGCACGTCGCGTACTACCGTGAGCGTGCGATGGGTGGCGTTGGCCTGATCGGAATGGCCTTTCCCCAGATTCACCCCACGTCGCAGGACGTGCCCGGCGAGCCGAAGGCTTGGTTGCCCGAGACCGTACCCGGGTTGCAGAAGATTACCCGCGCCGTGCACGAACACGGTGCTCGAATGGTCATGCAGCTGGGTCATGGTGGTAGACAAGGTCGTTCGACCTTCACTGAACGTGCGCTGTGGGGTCCGTCGAACACCCCGTGTCCGTTCAATCTCGAAATGCCCAAGGAGATGGAGACCGAGGATCTCGACGAGATCGTCGAGGCGCACGCCATCGGTGCCCGCCACGCCCAACAAGGCGGCATGGACGGTGTCGAAATCCACTCTGGCTACGGCGGATATCTGCTGGCATCCTTTCTTTCGCCTTTCTCCAACCACCGCACGGACGACTACGGCGGCTCACTCGAGAACCGGATTCGCATCGTGTTGCGGGTCATCGACGCGGTCCGCGCCGAAGTCGGACCCGACTTTCTGGTCGGAATGAACCTGCAGGGCCACGACTTCAGTCCCGGCGGCCTTCAGGTGACCGATGCGCAGCAGATCGCCCAAGTCATCGCGGGAACGGGAAAGGTCGACTACTTCTGCGTCAAGGCGGCCACCTACAACGAAGCGCACCAGAACGTTCCGGACATGCAGCACCCCAAGCGGATCTGGGAAGATCTGGCCGCCGCGGTGAAGTCGGTCGTCAACATCCCGGTCATCGCGGTCGGTCGTATCAACGATCCCTTCGACGCCGCGGACATCCTCACCCTGGGCCATGCAGACATGGTGGCCATGACGCGCCAGCAGATCGCCGATCCCGAGACCGTCAACAAGATGCGTGAAGACCGCATTCACGAGATCCGGCGGTGCATTGGATGCAACCAGGGATGTATTGATCGGTTGTTCTCCGTTACTCATTCCTCGTGCGTGCACAACCCCGCTGCGGGTTACGAACAGGAACTCGGCGCGGGTACTTTGGCGACGGCGACCATTCCCCGGCGCGTCGTGGTGATCGGTGCGGGTCCGGCGGGGATGAAGGCCTCGGAGATCGCAGCCCGCCAGGGCCATCAGGTCACGTTGATCGAGCGACGCGAGCGCACCGGTGGCCAGCTGAGGATCGCCGAAAAGATCAAGGGCCGCAGTGAACTCGGTGGGGTGATCGACCATCTCGACGTCATGATCGCGAAGTACGACGTCGATCTGCGGCTGGGATGGGCGCCGAGCCCCGAGGAAATCCTCGCGCTCGAGCCGGATCACGTGATCGTGGCGACCGGTTCGGCTCCCGGCGCCGACATCGTCGGAAACCTGGCACAGGGAATCCGTTTCACGCCTGGGCTGGAGCAGGAACACGTGCTGTCGGTTTGGGACGTACTGGAGGAAGGCGAGCGTGTCGGTCCTCACGTGGTGATCGTCGACGATGGCGAGGGCGGGTGGAAGAGCATTGGCCTGGCGCTTGAACTGCAGGATGCGGGACATCGCGTGGAGATGGTGACGCCACTGCCCTACGTCGGAGCCAAGCTCGGGCCGTTCAGTGCGAATCTCGCCGTGCCACGTATACATGCCTCCGGAATGACCACCCGACCGTTCACCACGGTGACCGCGGTGAACGGACCTACCGTCGAGATCGTGGCGGCCGGGCGCCCCGAGACCATCACCGACGTCGACACCGTCATCTGCGCCGGCTGGCACCGACCGGTCAACGATCTCTACTTCGCACTCAAGGATCGCGGATTTCCCGTTGAGCGCGTGGGCGACGCGATTGCCAGCCGCACCATGATGGAGGCGGTCCACGAGGGCGAGCGGGCTGCCCGCAGAATCGGTGTCTCGGCGCACGACAACCCGTTCAGTGTCCCTGTCCGGCGTGCTGGGGTCGATGGCAACAGTCGCCCGACGAGGACGACTTGAGCGGAGTCTCCCTCGATGTTGGTGGGGCCTGCGTGGCTGCGTCTCCTTCAGAGCACCGTTCGTGACGTATCGTCGCGCGAGTCATCTCGAGCCGAAGCAACGGAAACTAGGATCATGACCCGCCCGCTCCAAGCACGCGAGACGGTGCATGCCCGCATGGCCGTGTTCGCGCTCTTCGCGTCATTCGGCATCGTGCTGTCGACGTGGGCAGTGCACTTGCCGACGCTGAAACAGGCGGTCGGCATGTCCAACGCGACGACGGGGACGGTGTTGTTGATCCTCGGTGTCGGTTCACTGGTGGGCATGCAGATCAGCGGCGCCGTAGTTGATCGCGTCGGCAGCGAGCGCGTGGCCACGATCGGGGGCGCGATCCTCGCACTGTCGATCACGGTCCCACTGATTGCGACGTCCCTTGCGCAAGCCGTCGCCGGTGCGTTCGTGCTGGGAATTGCGGCCGGATGCTCCGATGTCGGAATGAATGCGGCGGCCGTCAGCGTGGAGCGTGATTACGATCGACCGATCATGGCGGCCTTCCACGCAGTGTTCTCCGTCGGCACCGTTGTCGGATCCTTGTTCGGCGCAGCTGGTTTCGCTCTGGGACTCGGGAGTTTGACGATGACGGCGTCGGTTACGGTGATCTGCCTGTTGCTCGTCGGATCTGCCGGCGCGCTTCTGCATCACCGGCAGGCTCGTGGTGGTGACGAACAGGACGTGCCGACGCCCGCGCCTCATGACAATGGGAGCCAACGCCTACGCGTCCTGCTCTTGGGGCTGCTGGCCTTTCTGTTGTTGTTGTCGGAGGGGTCGGCGATGGATTGGAGCAGCCTGCACGCTCGGCAGCATCTGGGAGCATCGTCCTCGATGGCCGCACTCGCAGCGGGATCGTTCATGGTCGCCATGACCGTGTCGCGCTTCCTTGCCGACCGCGTTGCCGTGGTGGTGGGGCCAGTTTGGATGCTGAGAGGCGGAGCGATACTTGCGATGGGCGGCATGCTCACCGTCATCCTTGCCCCTGCGCTGCCGCTGGCACTGGCTGGCTGGGCCATCTTCGGTATTGGGGTGGCCGGCGGCTTACCTCAAGTCTTCAGCGCGGCAGGAAATCTCGGCGGCATTGCATCGGGGCGCACGCTGTCCCGAGTCGTGGGGATGGGATATGTGGCCATCATGGGTGGACCAGCGTTGATCGGCTGGATGGTTGAGCTGGTGTCGTGGACGGGCGCATTGCTGGTGCCGTTCGGCGCCATGCTGGTGTGTACGATCGCGGCGCCGGTCGTGGCCCGTAGCACCGCACGCTAGCCAACCCGTCGGCCGTCGATGCGGTGGCCCTTAGGCCTTTCGGGCGGTGCCGATACGTGGAAGCCGGGCATCGTCGTGCCCCGCCGGGAGTTGCGCGTAACTGGACATCGCGTCGAAGGCGAAATAATGATCCTCTTCGGCGGCAAGTCCGGATACCCCGATTGCACCAATCAGCGAACTCCGCACACGAAGTGGCACCGCGCCGCCGGTGAGGGCGATGTCAGCTGGGTGATAACCAGTTTCGGAATAATAGTCGCCACCCATCGCGCGCTGCTGGCACTCGAGCGCCCAGGACGAGCAGTTGTGCCGATACACGGCGCGGAACTTGCGGGCGAGCCAGTCGTCGTTGGTGGCCGCCGACCCTTCCAGTGCTGCGTGAAACACCCGCTGTTCGCCGAACACGATCGCGATGGCAATGGCATGGCGACATTCCATGGCGTCAACCACCATGGCACTGCCCAGTGCCCAGGCATCGGCATACGAGAAGCGGTCGAAGTCGAGCAGTTTCTCCTCTGCGGAGACCTTTTCGTACGTCTCGCGCCAGAAATCCGTCGCATCGCCGGTCGGGTCCATCGTTGTTCCTCTGCTAAGTCACTGAACTGCCCTCGACGTTATCTTCCGTGCCACCGAGACGGGATGCGCAGATTGCGCAGTCAAGTGCGTTGTCATTGCCCGAAGTGAAAGGGGGTTGGGCCCCAGTTGGCAATGCTGGGCGCCGGCCCGGTGGTCGACCGTACGACCAACTCGGTTGGCTTGACGGACCGCAACCGCGTTCGACCCGCGATGAGGTCCAGAAGGATGGTGGCCGCAGCTCGGCCTTTTTCGCAGAGTGGCTGGCGGATAGTGGTGAGTCCCATCAGGTCTGCAATGGGCGCGTCGTCGAAGCCGATCACCGAGACTTGGTCCGGAACCGAGATACCCTTGGCTCGTAGAACTTTCAGTGCAGCGACGGCGTGAACGTCCGAGGTGGTCACGATTGCGGTCGGCCCGACGTGGGTGATCAGGTCGCCAGCCGCAACCATTCCGCTCGCGGCGTCTATATCGGCTGCCTCGATCAATGTGACCTCTACATCGGCGTCGCCGGCCTGCGCGATCGCATCCCGAAAGCCGGCAAGCCGCTCGCGTAGATACATTTCGGTGACGTCGTGGACGGTCGCCAGTGGACGCGCGATCCCCACGTGAGTCTCGCCGAGGCGATCGCAGACCACGCCGATTCGCTTGTGGCCGTGGTGTAGAACGTGGTTCATCTGCACGGCACCAGCGCTGCGGTGATCAATCGTGACGTAGGGAAGTCCGGGCAGACGTGGCGAGTCAATGGCGACCGCGGGTATGCCGCGCGCAAGCAATGCTCCGACTACCGGGTGGTCGCTGGGGAGGCAATGCATCACGACTCCATCGACGAGTCCGCGCAGCGCACTTGGCATTACGGGATTTTCCTGGTGCCCTGCCTGGAGGGGCCGCTGGACGGGCAGTAGTGTCAGCGCGACGTCAGCGAGTTCGCCAACCTCGACGATGCCTTTCAGCAGCAGCGCAGTGGATGGATCCTCGACGGCCGAGGCCAGCGAGCCGGGCACCAGGACACCGACGGTGCCGATCTTGCCGAGGCGGAGCGTGCTCGCAGCGATGTTGGGCCCTGTGTAGCCCAGTCGCGCGGCGGCGGCGAAGATCGCTTCGCGCTGCGCCGCGGATACCCGTCCGGATCCGCTGTAGGTGTAGGAGACCGACGCTTGGGAAACGCCGGCAGCCTTCGCGACGTCCCTCATCGTGACGATGTCGGTGTCCTCTCGTCGGTCCCGCTCGAAGTGCGCGAAACGAAGAGTAGCCCTCGCCGCGGTGCGAAGACCGCGGGCGGAGGGCTATTCGGTCAAGCGTGAGGTTCGAATCACGACTTGACGATGAAACCGGCGTCGATCACCAGCGGTGTCGCGGTGATGTAGCGGCCGGGATCGGTGACCAGATAGAGGATGGCGTTGCTGACGTCCTGAGGCTCGATCCACGGCACCGGCAGGATGTGAGTTCCGGAGAAGGTGTCGATGACGTCGTCTCGGGTCGGCTTCTCGAGGTCTGGGCGGAACAGTCCGTACACGAAGTCGTTGTTGATCATGTGGGTGTCGACGCAGGTCGGGTTCACTGAGTTCACCCTGATGTTGTATTGGCCGAGTTCTCGGGCCAGCGAGGTCATCAGACCTGTCACGCCGTGTTTGGAAGCAGCGTAGGACGAGATGTTCTCCGCACCCTTGAGCGCTTCCGTAGAGCCGGTGAAAACGATTGAGCCGCCCTCGTTCTGGGCGATCATCGTCGGTATGGCGACCTGGACGGTGTGGAATACGCCGTTGAGGTTGATGTCGACCATCTCGCGCCAGTCCTCGGGAGTGATTTCCCAAGTCTTGGCGCCGGAGCAGATGCCGGCATTGGGGAGCACGATGTCGACGCGGCCGAACTGTTCGATACCACGTTCGAAGATCGCCTTCACCTGGGCGTGGTCGCGGGTGTCTCCCACTTCGGCGACGATCTCGGCGCCGGTCTCCTTGACCTGCCGCACCGTCTCCTGCAGATCCTCCTCGGTGGCTCCGGGGTAGGCAGTCGTCGTGGGCTTGGCGCACAGGTCGAAGCCGATGATGTTGGCACCCTCGCGTGCCAGCGTCAGGGCGTGCGATCGACCCTGCCCCCGGGCTACGCCCGAGATGAATGCAACCTTGCCGTCGAGTTGTCCCATTTTGAAGACTCCAAAGCGTATTGATCGATGTGCTCCGCCGCCCCTGTCAAGGACGTGTGATCGCGAAGAAATGAGTGGCTTCGTGGTTGCGGAGTGCCCCACTGGGGTGGTGCTGGTGAATCGTATCACCACGTGGCTGCGATGGCGAGCTTCACACAGCTCTCATCACTGGTGATACGTTTCATCAAGAACGCCAGGCACGGCGCGGATGGACCACGTGGTCCGGCCGATTGGCCAAGCTCGGATGGCTCAGCTGACGCGAGGTGTGCCCGCTAGGAGGAAGGCGGGCATACGCCGGTGAGGGGTGCGTTGAAGGACGTCGATGACGATGCTCTCGAAGTGACCGAGATGGCGATACATCTCTTCTTCGATCTCCGCGGGGTCGCCGCGCTTGAGCGCGGCGAGGGTTGCGGTGTGCAATTCGATGCCTGCGGCGTAGTCCTCGGGAGTGCGCAACATCATGTCGTGTATGGGTGCCAATTCCTGTTCGAGTCCCAACATCATGGACTGCAGGGAGCTGTTCCTGGCTGCCCGCCACATGATCCGGTGAAAGAGCAGTTCTGCCTGCTCGGCGCGCGTGATGTCATCGCCGTTGGCCGCGAGAAGATCGATCGACTCCTGTAGCGCATCGAAGTCGTCGTCGTCAGCCCGAAACGCTGCCAACTGGGCGATGCGCGGCTCCAGGGTCTTCCGGGCTTCGAGCACGCGGAAGATGTCGTCGGCCTCCAATTCGCCGACAAGAGAGGGTTTCTCGGCAAGCTCCTCAGGAATCCAGATCGAAATTATCTCGGCGTTTCCTTGGCGGCCCGGGCGGCGACGAAGAATTCCCGCCTCGGCAAGGCGCGTCATGGCGGCACTCACCGTGGGGCGCGACACGTCCATCTGCGCAGCCAGTACGCGCTCACCCGGCAGCACGTCGCCGACCTTCAATTCACCCGACCTCAGTCGGTCGGCGATCTGGCTGACGACGTCAGCGGCCACGCTGCGCGATCGAACTGCGTGAAAGTCTCGCACCTCCGAGCCTCCTCCTGCCGACTTCCGGATGATAGCCACTGCGTCTGCCGGACCCTCGTCGATCAAAGGCTATCCCATTTGTCCTTTCGGGCGTCGAAAGGGTGCGATAAGGTCCACGCGAACCAGCGAACGGGTCACGGGAATGCTGCCCGTGCCGCCGCCGAGCCTCCTGCAAGTGATCTGATCGACGCCTCCCGGTTCGGCGGACGTTTATGTTGGCCCAAACGGCGTAACGCGTATTGCCATAAAAGGCCATTCTATATAACCTTTAGATGCCTCATGGACCATCCACCAGTGGTGAGACGTCAACATCGCCTGTCGAAGAAGAGATGCCGAGATGAGCACACCAAGCAAGTCCGCCGCGATCGAGCGGGTGGACGTGCTGATCATTGGCGCGGGTCCTTCGGGCGCGGTCGTGGCACTCGAGATGGCTCGGTACGGCTTCTCGGTGGTCTGCCTAGAACAGGGACGATGGTTCAACAACGCCGACTTCCCTGGGGACAAACTGGAGTGGGAGCTGCTGTCTCAGCGCCAGTGGAGCGTCGATCCCAACGTGCGTGCCTCGAGCGACGACTATCCGGTTGATGTCTCGGGTAGCGATCTCTCCCCGGTCATGCTCGGCGGCGTCGGTGGTAGTTCATTGGTCTACAGCGCACACTGGATGCGCTTGTTGCCGTCGGACTTTCGGATGTACAGCCTCGACGGGGTCGGTGACGACTGGCCCCTGACCTACGACGAACTCGCTCCGTTCTACGACAAGCTCGACCGAGCGGTAGGAGTTGCCGGCGTCGAAGGGGACCCGATGTATCCGGCGGGCTTGGAACCGCCCCTGCCGCCCCATCCCATCGGCAAGGTCGGTCGTCGTGCAGCCAGGGGGATGAACGAGTTGGGTTGGCACTGGTGGCCTTCGCCCAACGCAATCGCTTCGCAACGTCTTGGCGAACTCGCCCGCTGCGTCAGGTACGGCACCTGTGAGACGGGGTGTCCCGCGGGTGCCAAGGCGTCGTTCGACATCACACACTGGCCGGCCGCAATCAGGTACGGCGCCGAGCTCCGGACGCACTGCCGCGTCAGAACGATCAGCACCGATCGTCGTGGCCGTGCCGACGGCGCGGTGTACTTCGACGCCGACGGAATCGAACACGAACAGAAGGCCCGATTGGTGATCGTCGCGGCCAACGGCATCGGAACCCCCCGATTGCTGCTGCTCTCAGCGCACGCCGGTGCGCCCTCCGGCCTGGCCAATTCCTCTGGGCTGGTTGGCAAGCGGCTCATGCTCCACCCGAATGGCGAGGTCACTGGTATCTACGACGAACCGATGCAGAGCTGGCTCGGACCCGCGGGTCAGGCCATCCACTCGCTGGAGTTCTACGAGACCGACACCTCCCGAGGATTTGTCGGCGGCGCAAAGTGGCAGGTGATGCCCACCGGCGGACCACTGCGCGCGTTGTCGTTGCACAACAGGGCGCCCTTCGACGAACAGTGGGGCGACGAGGTTCACGCTCGCGTCGGCGAAACGGTCGGACGCAGCCTGCAATGGGCGATCAATTCCCAGGACATGCCCGAGGAACACAACACCGTGACACTGGACGACACGCTCACCGATTCAAGCGGGATCCCTGCGCCGCGGATCGACTACCGCATTTCATCGAACACGCGGCGGCTGATGAGCTTCAACCTCGACCGTGTTGAGGAAGCCCACCAAGCGGCCGGGGCCGTCAAGGTCGTGCGCACCGATCTCTGGCGAGATCAGCCAGGGCACCTCATGGGTACGGCCAAGATGGGCAACGACCCGACCACGTCGGTCGTCGACAGGTGGGGCGTTGCCCACGACGTGCCGAACCTCGCCATCGTCGACGGCAGCACCATGCCGACGTCCGGCGCCGTGAATCCCACTGCGACCATCACCGCGATGGCTCTGCGTACCGCCGAACACCTCGTCGCAAATGCGCGCTGGCAGGAGACCGCTGGATGAGCACACTGAGTGATCTACACCGATCGGCGCTGCTGGACATCGCGGACGTCCTGATCCCCGCAACGGACACCATGCCTGCGCTGCGCGATGCTGATCCCACGGGAGAGTGGTTGGAGCGCGCCTGCCGGGCGCGAAGTGATCTGGTCGACGGACTCTGCCTCGTCCTCGACGACCTCGCCGGCGGTGACTTGGCATCGGTACTCAGGTCGATGCACGCTGACAAGCGCTCGACGTTCGATGTCCTGGCGACCTTCGTGGCGGGCACGTACTACATGGTCCCCAAGATCCGTGAACTCATCGGCTATCCGGGCCAGCTGCGGTCACCCGCACCCCTGGAGCTGGCCGCCGACGAACTCTCCGACGGCGTGTTCGAGATTGCCATGAACTACTCGGGTACCTACCGACGAGCACCCGCCTGAAGGATCTGCTTCCTCCGCACGAGTCCATCACCACACCACGACAGGACGATCACGATGACCAAGCCCGCATGGACCGCCGCAGAGCAGCGTGCCTACGTGAAGGAGTTTGCCGCGACCATTAGAGGGAACTACATCGACGGCCAGTGGGCGCCATCGCCATCGTCCGAGGTCATCGCGGTCGATGACCCGTCGACGGGTGAGCACGTCGGCTCGGTGCCGTCATCCACGGCGGAGGAGGCCGACGCCGCGGTGGCCGCGGCGCGGGCGGCGCAACGCGGATGGGCGAAGACGTCCCCGTCGGCGCGCTCGCAAGCGCTTCTGCGTGTCGCCGTTGCCGTCGAGGACCACTTCGAGGAAATGGTGGCGTTGGAGAGCCTCGATGCGGGCAAGCCGGTGGCGGCGGTTCGCGACGACGAACTTCCCGGCGTGCTCGATGCGATGCGATACTTCGCAAGTGCCGGGCGCACCTCCTCGGCCCAGGCCGGTGGCGACTATCTGGACGGCATCAGTTCCACCCTGCGCCGCGAGCCACTTGGTGTCGTCGTCGGCATCACTCCATGGAACTACCCACTTCTCCAGGCGGTCGCCAAGGTCTTTCCCGCGCTGGTGACAGGCAACACCGTGGTGGTCAAACCTGCTGAGACCACACCCTATTCGACGGCACTGCTGGTCAAGCTCGCCGGCGCTGTGCTTCCCCCCGGAGTGCTCAACATCGTTTTCGGCACCGGTGCCGTCGCGGGTGACGCGCTTTCTCGTCACCCCGACGTCGACGTCGTCTCCTTCACCGGCTCGGTCGACACCGGACGCAAGGTCGGCATCGCCGCTGCCGACGGCGTGAAGAAGGCTGTCATGGAGCTCGGCGGCAATTCACCCGTTCTGGTCTTCGCCGACGCCGATCTGCCGGGCGCACTCGACGCGATCGCGGCGGGTGCTCTCTACAACACCGGCCAGGAGTGCATGTCCGCTACGCGCGTCATCGTCGAGGAATCGATCTTCGATGACGTGGTCGCAGGGTTGAAGCAACGCTGCGAGCAGTTCGTCGTCGGTGATGCCCTCGATCCGAAGACGACTGTCGGGCCGATGAATTCAGCCGTGCAGTTGGCACGTGTTGTGGCCAAGCTCGAGAATCTTCCTCCGAATGCTCGAGTTGTGCTGGGCGGCAAGGTGAATCGTGAAGTCGGAGGGTACTTCCTCCCGCCCACCATCATCGTAGGCGCCGATCAGAACGACGACATCGTCGCCGAGGAGATCTTCGGTCCGGTGCTCACCGTGCAAACGTTCACCGATGAGGCGGACGCCCTCGCGAAGGCCAACGGCACCCGTTATGGTTTGGCGTCCTCGGTGTTCACCTCCAACGTCGGCACGGCAACGCGCGTGCAGAACGAGTTGGACTTCGGCACCGTGTGGGTCAACAACCACCTGGTCTTCGGACCCGATCTGCCGGTCAGCGGCTTCGGTCACTCCGGCATCGGCACCGAGAACGCAGACGCGGGATTCCTCGAGTTCACCCGCGTCAAGCACGTCATGGTCGACAACCGGGTCTGAACGCGAAATCGACTGAGCCATATGTAAAGAACGCTGCGGGTACCAGCTGTCAGGTGGCGGGGACAGGCTAGACTGTCGTCCTGTGACCTACATCCTGCAGCTTGATTCGTCCGCCAATCTCAACTCGTCGGCGTCCCGTCGACTAACAGGTGAGTTTGCTCAACGCTGGGCTGCTGCAGGACCCGACCGTGAGATCCGGCGACGCGACCTGCACACCAGCCCGCTACCGCACCTGCCAACCAACACCTTGCACTTCGCGGCGTCGCGGCGTCCGGAGGACGGTGTCGCCCCGTCGTCGGCCGCAAGCCGACTTCAGGACGAGCTGATCGATGAACTCGCCGGGGCCGCTTGGGTCGTGATCGGTTCACCCATGTACAACTACGCCATGCCGTCGACCCTCAAGGCCTGGCTCGACTATGTCCACGTGTACGGCACCACCTCACCGCCCGAGGAGGGAATTGCCCCCATGCGGTCGAAACCGGTCACCGTGGTGTCTCCGCGCGCGACGCCGACCGGTGCCGACCCGCGGACGGACTTCGTCGTCGGGCCCTTGTTTGCCATCCTCGGGGGTTACATGAGTATGGATGTCGGTGCGTTCATCGTTCACACCGAGCCGCCAGCCGCTCCAGGCGACTTCCATCGCTCCGAACACGTCGTACGGGACGAACTCCTGAAACTCGCCGACGGGGAGTGAGCAGGTCCCTCCGCAGATCCACGGAATGGGCTTTCACCCCTCAAACCGTTGCGGCGGAGAGTGTCTCGAGGTGGCGCTTCAACGTCACGAGCCGATCGCCGTCGACGTCTGCTCCAGGCGCGCGCTGTGGACCAGCCGAGGCACCGATGATTTCCAATGCCCCCTTGATCGCCGCGGTGTAGCCGCCGCTGATGAATGCGGCCATCAGCGGAAAGAGCGCCTCCCACTGCTCGCGGGCCGATGCCAAGTCGCTGGACTGCACCGAATCGTAGATCGAGACGAGTTCGTGAGGAACCACGTTGGCCGCACCGATCACCGAGCCAGCGGCGCCCTCGAGCAATGCTGCCAGGAACAGGGTGTCCCACCCTACGAATACTGACACGGCATCCCCGTATTCGTGGATCAGTTGGGCGGCGGCAGTGAAGTCACCGCTGGTGTCCTTGACGTACTTGACATTTGGCACCTCGGAAATGAGCTCGCCGAGGATCTGCGGGGTCAGGTTGATGCCGGTCGCGGCGGGCAAGTTGTACGCCATCACGGGAATGGACACACACCCGGCCACGTCGGCGTAGTAGCGCTTGGTCTCGGCGATGGTGAAAGGCTCGTAGTAGGGCGCGACCACCATGATGGCGTCGGCGCCGAGCCTTTCGGCGTGCCGTGACAGTTCGATTGCCTCGCGCGTGCTGGTCGCTCCCGTCTGCGGCACGACGGGAATGCGTCCGGCGGTCTGCTCGATCACGACCTCGACGACGCGCTCGCGCTCGCTGCGCGTCAGCGCGGTGAACTCGCCCGTGGATCCGCAGGGCACGAGGCCATGGACACCTGCATCGATGGTGCGGTCGACGAGTCGCCGCAGGCCCGATTCGTCTAGATCCTGGTCGATCGTAAACGGAGTGGCCACCGCGGAATAGACACCCTTGAGACCGTCGGTCATGTCAGAAACCCTTCGTAGCTCGCGTTGAAGCTCAATGGTAAATGATAATGGCCAATAATGGAAAGATCGATGTCTGATATCGCTGCAGCTCCGTGGCCTGTTAGGCGGACTTCCGACGGGCAGCCAGACTTCTAGCCCTCCAGCCGGACTGCTAAAGGCAAATAATGTTTGCCTATCGGCGGATCTCCGTTAATCTGACCTCACGCGGACCCGATTCCTCGCGCACCTCGTGCAGTTCCCAACCCAACCGAACGGATGTCGCATGAAGTTCAGTCGCATGCTCAACGTCGTGGACTGTCACGCAGAAGGGGAGTCGGGGAAGGTCGTGGTCGGCGGCGTCGGAAACGTGCCGGGTCAGACGATGTTCGACAAACGCGTTTACCTCGAGGAGAACCTGGACCAACTGCGTCAGCTACTCCTGTTCGAGCCACGCGGGGCGGTGTGGCACAACGCCAACATCGTGCTGCCATCGAATGATCCGGAAGCGTCGCTCGGCTATGTGATCCTCGAATCCACCGAGTATCCGGCGATGTCGGGCTCCAACACGATGTGCGTGGCCACGGTGTTGTTGGAAACTGGCATGCTACCCATGACGGAACCCGTCACCGAACTGGTACTGGAGTCGCCGGCCGGCTTGATCCGCGTGCACTGTGAATGCCTCGACGGCAAGGTCATTCGAGCCAAGCTGTACAACCAACCGGCGTTCGTCTACCACCAACGGGAGGCAGTCGAAGTACCGGGAGTCGGTCGGTTGGTAGTCGACGTCGCCTACGGCGGCATGACTTACGTTCTCGTCGATGCCGCTGATCTCGGGTTCGACCTGCACCCGGACGAGGGTCGAGCTCTGTGCGAGATGGGGCAGCGAGTCAAAACCGCTGCGGCAGAGCAACTCGACGTCGAGCACCCGACCAACCCGGCCATTCCCGGTATCACCCAGACTGCGTTCACGGGGCCGCTGTTCCGAGAGGCCGACGAGCAGGGCAATGACGTGATCCGGTCGCGGAACGCGGTGGTTGTGTCGCCGGGCCGCATCGACCGTTCGCCATGTGGCACTGGGACATCCGCCCGTCTCGCGCTGTTGCACGCACGCGGGGACATCGAACCCGGGCAGCTATTTCGACACGAGTCCCTGATCGGCTCGGTCTTCGACTCCCGTGTGGAGGAGCTCACCGAACTCGGCGGCTACCCGGCAATCGTCCCGAGCATCTCTGGACGCTGCTGGATCACGTCGTTCAACCAGCTCGTCCTCGATCCGTCCGATCCGTTCCCGCACGGCTATACGCCGAGCGACACGTGGATGAAGCTCGACTGACAGCCGGCGTCGTGGACGGACGCTGATCCGCCCACGCAAGCGCAGGCTTAGAACCGAGATCTCGAACTCGAACGCCCAGAGGATGATTGGTGCTTGCATCCTCAGTCACCGAGTCCGCTGGCCCCGAGTGCCCGCGCGAATCCCTCGGGCACCAGTATGTCGTCGGGGGTAAGGTCGTGAATCGAGGAATGGCCCATCCCCATCAGTGCAGAGTCGATCCCGCCCCGTAACACGTCGAGAACGTTCTCGACGCCGGCCTGGCCATTCGCCGCCAGACCCCACAGGTAGGCGCGCCCGATCATCACGGCCCGTGCGCCGAGCGCCAAGGCCTTGACCACGTCGCTTCCTCGCCGGATGCCGCCGTCTAGCAGCACCTCGACTTGATCGCCTACCGCGGCCGACACCGCTGGCAGACAGCGAATCGCCGCTGGCGTTCCGTCCAGGTTGTTGCCCCCATGGTTCGATACTGATATCGCCGAAACGCCAGCGTTCACTGCACGTTTGGCGTCATCGATCCGCACGATGCCCTTTAGCATGAATGGTCCGTCCCACTGTTCCCGCAGCCACGCGATGTCCTCCCACGTGGGCGGAGGGGTCTCCATCCAGTCGCCGTAAGCCTGAAAGAACGAAGGTCCGGCCTCACCGCGCACACCCTGGTTGGGAACGCGCAGGTTTGGTGGACTGGCGGCCTTCCCGAAATCCCACAGCCAACGGGGCTTGGTGATGACCTCGGGTGACATCTTCAACATGGTGCGCAGGTTCATCTGCTCGGGAATCTTGGGGCTGCCCCAGTCCCGGCCGTGCGAGAAACTCCAATCGGTGGTGGCAATCAGTCCGACCGCGCCCGCTTCCTTGGCTCGCAGTGCGCGCTCCAAAATCGCCTCGCGCCCACCGAGCCAGTAGATCTGAAAGAACACCTTGTCATTGACGGCTGTCACCTGCTCAATGGGCTTGCTCGCGAACGAAGACAGTCCCATCGCGGTGCCACGCGCCGCAGCGGCGCGCGCGACTGCAACCTCCCCGTCGGGATCCACTGCCTGGACGCCGGTCGGCGAGATGATCACCGGCATCGAAATATTCTGTCCCAGCACGGTTGTCGACAGGTCTCGACTGGTCGCCGCACCGACCACGTGGGGCGCGAAGCCGAGTTCGGAGAACGACTCGACGTTATCGGCGACCGTCAGGCCCTTCTCGCTCGCGGAGATCAGTGAGGAGTAGACGGACTTCGGCAGTCGCTTCCTTGCTCGCTGTTGAGCAATTGCAACCGTTTCGAACCAGGTGTCGCGTGCCATTTTCGTGAAGATCTTTCGTTGCGGACTACTGCGGAAGCGTTGAACCCGGCCACTCTTGTGGCACTGGGTGCCAGAACTGTACTGGCATCGAGTGCCAAAAAGCTAGGGCCCGAGCAGTTCGATTTGATCCACGGGAAGCGCACGTGAAGTTGGTGTCCATCACGTGCAATGCACCCAACGTGTCTTGCGCACATTGCGCCTAGTGATTGGGCACCACCGCAGGCAGACTCAGCAGATGGTGCATGGCGAGCCGCGCCACGTCGGCTGGTGCGGGCGTCTTTGGCCATCGAGCGCGAGGGGTGGCGTCCAACCGCGCGTCCGCCCCAAAGGCGTTGGGCCGCAATGCGCGATTCTCTGCCGTTCGAGCCCGAGAGGCCATCGCGTCGCCGGGTATCGTTCACCCCCAACCCATTCCGGCCAGCGAGTCCCCAAGCGCATGTGGCGGGACCTGCTTCACCATCGAACTATAAGCAAGGAGCACACATTCGTGAACTGGTTCAGGGGAGGGCGGGCGCTGGCCATCGGCGCCAGTGTGGCGTTGTCGGCGCTCATCGGTGGTGTCACGCCGTCGTCGGCCTACGCCGATCCGGCGGACGGACCCGCGATCACGCAAGCGGTGTTCTTCGGTGACAGCCTGACCGATGCGGGCACCTACGGTTTCCGTTTCACTACGATGCCGGGCAAGACATGGGCTCAACATATGGCGGAACGACTTGGACAGTCCACCGAGCCCAACGAGCACGTCGCCGCGTACAGCGATGTCTATCAGGGCAAGCCGGGCATGCCCGGTCCCGGCGGGTTGAACTATGCCGAGGGCGGGGCGCGGGCCAACAGTGCGTACTCGACGGTGTCGGACAATCCCGAGGGCACGCCGATCTCGACGGTGGTGCAGGTGGACCGCTTCCTCGCGCAGCACGGGTCCTTCACGCCCAACCAGGTTGTGACACTGTACGTCGGGACCAACGACGTCGCCTACAACTTCGACCCCACCAAGAACCCGGATCTCGCGCAGTCCCTCCGTGACAACGTGCCCGCCGGTGAGGATGTCATGGTTGGTGAACGGGCGCGGGTGCAGACGGCGGCCACCGACGAAGCGCAGACGGCGTCGAAGATCCTCGCCAACGGCGCGCAACGCCTGCTGGTGTTCAAACTCTTCGACACCAGCCTGGACCCATGGTTCCGGACCGATGCCGCCCGCCAGTACGTCGGCGAGCTCGGTGCGGTCTACAACCAGACGCTTCTTGCGGCGCTGCCGCCGGACCCCCGGATCCAGATCATCGACACCGAGGCGTTCGTCAACGACCTGCTGCAGAACGCGGGCAAGTACGGCTTCACGCACGGCGCGAACGAAGACGCCTGCGCCAAGCCCGATCAGGACTACTGCGATGCCAAGTCGCTGAAGTCCCCGGACGCCGATCGCACGTACGTCTTCGCCGCTGCGGAGCACATGACCACGCACGCCAACGAACTCCTTGGCAACTACGTGCTCCAGCAGATCGGTCTCAGCTGACGCCGAAGCCCCGACTAGTAGACAGCGGTATTCTTTCGATGAGCACCACCCCTCGGCACACACCCATGACGATGACGCCACCGACCGACACCTACGCGCCACTTCGAGAAGGCGCC
>JAOPUT010000247.1 GCA_025963385.1 Mycobacterium sp. | reverse complement strand
TCCACACGGGCGAAATCACTTCGGCCGATGGGCCATCCGATAGATCCGGATTCGGAACGAAGTCCGTCGGCACGCTCGGCACCTGGTCGCGCTGATCGGGGGTACGGAGTCGACCATGTCAGTACCCACCCTTGGTGGAGAAGATTCTGCGCGGGTTGTCGACCAGCATCGCGGTGAGTTGCTCGTCGGTGACGCCGCGTTCCTTGAGCGCGGGGATCACGTCGTTGTGGATGTGGAGGTAATGCCAGTCGGGCAGCGCGATGGGCAGCGTTTCCTCGGGAAGGGCGTCGAAATAGCAAGAGGCATCGTGAGACAACACCATCTTCTCGGCGTGCCCGCGTTCGCACATCGTCGCCACGGTGTTGACGCGGTCTTCGAATCCCAGGAACGCATCGACCCCGAACCGGTCCATGCCGACATAGGAACCCTCGGCGATCAGCTCCTCGAGATAGGCGATGTCGGTGGTGTCGCCGCAGTGGCCGATGACGACGCGGCTCGGGTCGACGCCCTCCTCGGCGAAGATCCGCTGCTGCTCGAGACCGCGCCGGGTGGCGGCGTGCGTGTGGGTGGAGATCGGGACGCCGGTCTGCCGATGTGCCTGGGCGACGGCGCGCAGCACCCGCTCCACTCCCGGTGTCACGCCGGGCTCATCGGTGGCGCACTTGAGGATCGCCGCCTTGACGCCGGTGTCGGCGATGCCGTGTTCGATGTCGCGGACGAACATGGCCGTCATGATCTCCGGACCGCCTAGCGTGCCTCCCGGGCCCAGATAGTGGAAGTGCATGGGGAGGTCGTTGTAGGTATAGAGGCCGGTGGCGACGACGATGTTCAGCTCCGTGGCCGCCGCGATACGCGGGATGTAGCGCCCGAGACCGACGACGGTGAGGTCGACGATGGTGTCGACGCCGCGCGACTTGAGTTCGTTGAGCCGCACGATGGCGTCGGCTTCGCGTTTCGCTCCGTCTCCCCAGCTCTCGGGATAGTTCTCCATGATCTCGGTGCTCATGATGAAGACGTGCTCGTGCATGAGGGTGACGCCGAGTTGGGTGGCACTGATTGCGCCGGCCGCGGTGTTGACCGTGGATCCATCCTCGGTAGTGACCATGTCGGAGCTCCCTTGCCCAGATGCGCAATCCGCCTCCGCGATGCTACGGCCGGAATCCATTGCCGGGTGCGGGATTCCGATGCACTCCCGAATCAGGTCAGATTCTCTGCGATCGCCGTGTGCCCGGTGAAGCCCAGTGTCAGGGCCATCGCCCGGTACTGCGCGACGTGCCTTCGGTACCCGGCCACGTCCCCGGCCTCCTGCGCCAGCAGGCCGCGCAACCTCAGCACCGGCAGCTGGTGGTGGACCGTGTCGAGATCGTCGGTCCACCCGGCGACGCGATCCACCGCCGCGCGAGCCTCGATGACGTCGCCAGGCGCCCCGCGTCTCAACAGCGACGTGCCCAGCACGGTCAGCGCCCTTCCGAGGTAGAGGGGAGCGCCTGCGGCGATGGCGTCGTCGACGACGCAACGGGCCAGCTCGACGGCGGCGTCCAGATCGCCCGCTCGAGCCGACTCGGCGGCCAGCTCGGCGTCGATGATGGGCACCTCCGTCAGCGTGAATCTCTCCTCCTCGGCAAGGGTGCGAGCCTGCGACAACAGCTCGAGTCCGGCGTCCCGGTCATCGGCTCGACCGGTGTGCACCAAGGCCAGGCCACGCGCCAGTTGGCCCAGCCCGAGGGCCAGGTCCTCGCTGCAGTCGCAGGCCGTCTCAAGGGCCTCCTGCGTCTCGCGCAGCGCCGTGCCGTCGACCACCAGCGCGCCAAGCGCGATGCCCGTCGAGTACTTGAACATCACCGTCGACACGTACGTCGTCGGGTCGACGTCGCGGGCGATCGCATTGGCCTCGTCGAAATCGGCACGCCAGCCGTCGAGACCACGACAGCATCGGGCGACGCCCCGCATCGCGGTCGCGAACGCCAGCGGTGACCCGGTGAGGAAGTTGCCCTTCGTCGGATCACCGTCGGCAAGCCCGATGACCCGCTGGGCCAGAGCTTCCACCTCGGACATGGCGCCGACCAGATACTTGGCGTGAATTGCCGCGAACAGCGATCCGACCGCGAAGGTCGGATCACCGATCGCGTCGATGAGTGCGACGTACTCCGGGGCCAGTCGATTCGACTCAAGGGCGCGTCCGTGCAGCGAGAGGGCCGCCATCCATCCCGCCATGCCGATGGCAAGGGGAATCCGTGAGGTGGCGTCCACGCACAGGTTTCGCAGCTCGGAGAAGCCGGACTCCGGCAGACTTCCACCCGCTCGCCACGCACTGCCACACAGCAGCGAGCGCGGAACGATGCGCAGCGAGGCCTGGTCGGGTTCGTCGAGCGGTAATTGGTCGGCAATGACGCACGCCCGCCGCCAATTGGTCCGCGCGGCTCCGATGTCTCGATTGGTGAACCACGTTCCGGCGCGCAGGTACCAGTCGTAGGCCTCTCGGAGGTCGCCCGCCGCCTCCAGGTGGTTGGCGATGAGGGCGGCGTTGTCATCAGCCGTGCCGTCGAGCCGAATCGTCTCGGCGAGGCGGCGATGCAGGCGAGTCCGCACGGCCTTCAGTTGCGACTCGCTGGCGACGGCGCGGATCAGCGGGTGCCGGAACGCGTACTCGGTCGTCGGCGAGCCGATTCGGTCGACGAGGTCGGCCCCGACCAGTTCGACGATTGAAGGTTGGATCGCACGTTCGTCCGATTCGAGAAGGGCGGCAAGGAGGTCCGCGTGGAACTGAGAGCCGATCAGTGCGGCGGCGTTCAGGGTGCGCTTGCCGCTCACCGACAGGCGATCGATGCGCGCGGCGATGGCGGCCTTCAGTGTTGCGGGCACCGTGACCTCCGCTGGATCGCCGTCGTGGACGTATGCACCCACCTGGCCGTCGACGACCTTGCGCTCGGCCAGATCGCGAACGATCTCGTGGACGAAGAAGGGATTGCCCGCTGCTCTCGAAACGATCTGATCGGCGAGGGCCTGTACCGAGGGATCAGCACCCAGCAGCGCTGCCACCAACGCCGATGACTGCGAATGGTCCAGCGGCGCCAGCGGGAGGGGATGGAACCGCGGCGTTCGAAGGAGAGCCCCGTGGTACTCGGGACGGTGGGTGAGGACCACCAGCGATCTGGTGTTGGCAACCGTGGCAAGGGCATCGGCCAGGATGGCCTCACTCGCGTCGTCCATCCAGTGCGCGTCCTCGACGATGACGACCGCAGGCGTGGTCTGCGCTCGCAGCGCGTCACTCAGCAGTTGGGACAACCGTCGACGGCGGGCATCACCCGACACCACGGGGCCGGTCGTGGTGGCGAGAAGCTGTTCGAACACGGCGGCATCGTCGAGGTCGGCGATGGCGAAGACGTCTCGCAGGAGCCGGGCGACGACGTGGAACGGGATGTCGCTGGCGTGGGACTCGCAATACGTCGAGAAGATCTGCATGCCGCGATTGCGCGCCGAGTGAGCCACCTCGACTGCCACGCGGCTCTTCCCGATCCCTGGCGGACCGGCGATTCCGATCACCGAGCCCTCCCCGGCGTGCGCGCGGTCGAGCAGATCCGCGATGACGACGGCCTCCCTTCCGCGGCCGATGAGCGGGGACTCGCGGCCCTGCGGCCCGGAATGCCTGCCGTTCACCGCGATCAGGAGCCGCGCCGGGACCGGACCGCTCGAACCCTTGATCCCGACCATCTGCAGATCGCTGCAGACGGCGGTGTGTGCGACAAGCCTGGCCGTCGCCTCGGTGATCATCACACCACCCGGTGGCGCGACCGACTCCATTCGTTGTGCCATCCCAACATGGGCACCCACCGCTGTGTAACTCGTTGGGTACGAACCGATTTGACCGGTCACCACCTCACCGGAGTCGAGCCCGACCCGCATCGCATATGCCATCGCGTGGCGCTGTATCTCCAGGGCGGCAAGGCACGCGCGGGTCGCATGGTCCTCCAGTGCGACGGGCGCCCCGAACAGCGCCATGATTCCGTCGCCGGTGAATTTGTCGACCGTGCCGCCGAAGCGTCGTACGACGTTGCCGCATCGGGTGAACAGGTCGGCCATGACCTCGCGCAACCGCTCGGGATCGAGGGCCACCGCCAGGTCCATCGACCGGACGACGTCGGCAAATAACACGGTGACCTGCTTGTACTCGGTGGTCGGTTCGAACTGGGCGATCGGTGCGCCGCACGCATCACAAAATCGGGCGCCGACCCGAGGTTCGGTTCCGCAAGTCCCGCAAGAATTCTGCCCTGCCACCATCCACTGGATCCCGCCGTCGGCCAATGGCTTGATCAAGATTAGGACGGTGAGTGCTCGACGGGAGGATGATCTGCCCAGAGGTTTCACACCTAGGGAGCGATTTGATGTCCAACATCCTGGCCTACACCTCTCCGGCCCTCGGGAATCTGTCTCCGATGTGTGCCCTGTTGCGCGAACTGGTCCAGCGCGGTCACCACGTCGACGTGCGCACTCTCGCCACCGGTGTCCCGGTGGCGCGCAGCATTGGTTGCGTCGCCGAGCCCATAGACAGCCGCATCGAGGCGATCGAAATGACCGACTGGAAGGCCAAGCGCGGTGTCCCGGCCTTGAAGGTGGCGTTCGGGGTGTTCGCGGAGCGGGCGGCGCTGGAGGTCGATGACCTTCGAGCGGCGATCGCCGCCACCAACCCCGACGCCGTCATGGTCGATGCGAACTGTTGGGGTGCCGCCGTTGCCGCCGAGGCGTCGGGCATCCCGTGGCTCGCGTTCTGGCCATACTTCCCGTTTCTCCGGTCGCCCGGCATCCCCCCTGTCGGTCCGGGGCTTCGACCATGGCCCGGAGTGGCAGGCCGGATTCGCGACCGCCTGCTGGATCCGGTCGTCACCGGCCAACTGACTACGTTGATGTTGCGGCCGGTAAATGCCCTTCGAAGCGAG
>JAOPUT010000130.1 GCA_025963385.1 Mycobacterium sp. | reverse complement strand
TGGAAGACCGCTGCCTTGGTGTACTGGCTGACGTCGTTGGTCACCTCGAAATGTCCGAACGCGCCACCGCCCTTGGCGTGTGGCTGGCGCTCCGGGATGCGCTCGCGGTTGAAGTTGGCCATCTGCTCGATCAGGTAGTGGTCCTGCAGCAGGATCGGGCCATCGGGACCGACGGACAACGAATGCTCGACGCTCGGTACGGGGGCGCCACCATCGGTCGTTGCGATCTTCGGAGTGTTCTCGGTCATGTCCCTACCCATCTCTTTGTGTCCGCGGCCATTCGGGGCCGGGCCGCGGTCGCCTCAAAGGCACCACTCATTCTCGTCATACCCACGATGCCGGTTCGGCATTCGCCGAGATTTTCCGCCGGCAACGACGACGCCCCGCTCACCGCGAGGTGAACGGGGCGTCGTCGATCGAAGGTGTCAGCGACCGGGTTGGTTCGGCTGGCCGCCGCCGGGTCCTTGACCGGGAGCACCTTGACCCGGAGCAACTTGACCGGGAGTAACTTGACCGCCCCCACCGGGACCTCCTTGGAAGGGGCCACCCTGGAATCCGGGACCGCCCTGGAATCCGGGACCGCCCGGCCGCATGCCAGGACCGGGACCCCACTCCGGCGGCCCACCGCGGTGATGCCCCATCGAGTGCTCGCGGTCGTGGCCGAAGCCTCCACCTCCGCCACCGTGGTGACGCCCACCGCCGGAGTGGGCGCCGAGCATGAACCCGGTCCCGAAGATGACGGCCACGATGACGATCGTGCCTGCGGCGATGCCGACCCATGCGGCGATCTTGTTCAGCCGGCTCGCCGGGTGCTCGTGCGGTGGGACCTCCACCGGGGCCTCGTACGCCGCCGGTGGCGCATACGTCGGTGCGGTCGAAACGTGCTCAGGTGCCGTGTGTTCTACAGCGGGAATGGAATCCGTTGAATCCTCAGGTTTGTCAGTCATGTAGACGATGATCCGCTCGCAAACCACGGTGCGTGCTAGGTGCCGCCTATGAATCCCCTATGTAGCCGAATTGGTTTCGTCGGCCGTCGAACGGGAGACCCCCACCCACATGGAACAGCAAAAGACACCGCCACCCACTCCACGGGACGCGACGGAGGCCACCGCCGAACAGCAGGAGCTGCAGCGCCAACTCGACGACCCGCAGCGAGATCCGCAGGCGCCCGGCGGTCATCAGGACCGCCACCAGATCGCCGACGAGACCTAGCGACTCAAAGTCAAGACTTGCGCGGCGTGCAGCCCCTGTGTCGCGCCGGCGGCCCGAACTGACCGCTACCCGCCGGGACGGGTCGGCGGCTCCGACGGCTGCGACGGAATTGGGAACGGGAACTGCGGGAAGATCGAGGGCAGCTGGAACGTGGGCCCGTTCTGCCCGCCGGGTCCGCTCGGTCCACTGGGTCCGTTCGGGATGATGATGCGGGGTCCCGGCCCGGGGAATTGGCCCTGCGGCAACGGAATGATCATCGGGTTGTTCCCCTGCGGGAAGTCGGTGGCCGGAGGCCGACTCGACACCTGGGGCGCGGTTTCGCGGCCGAGATAGAAACCGGATCCGAACAGTACGGCGATGATGACGAGAGAGCCCGCCACGATGCCCACCCAGGCGGCCACCTTGTTGAGGCGGCTCGGCTTGTAGGGCGGCGGCGCCTGCGGATACTGCGGTGGCACGAACTGGCCGCTGTGCGGAACCATCGGTTGTGGAGCGGTGGTCGGTTCGCTGGGGTAGTCCACTGTTTCGCTCATGGCTTCCATGATGGTCCACTCCGGCTGTGGTTCGACTTAGGGGGACGTGAAGGGATCGAACCGCGGCCGCGCAATCGGGGGGTTCGGCGGCCGCGATCCGTCCTGTACACAACCGTAACGACGTCGGCTGTGATCGCGGTGCGCACTGCCTGTGCACCTCACGAGCATTTGCTGGAGGAGACTGGAGTCGGCCGGGATCCTCTGGCTTCAACGGGTTCACCGCGAATCCATTCCTGCACGTTTGGCAACGCTGAGAGTTGTTGAGCTACAAAGATATTGCCGGTCAGCACCGTTGACAACTTTGACGGCAAACGACGGGGAACGGGTCTGCTGCGGACGGTCTGCGGACGCGACGCGCATCGACGTCCCTGCCGGAGAGAGAGCGAGCACTGGCCCGAGGCGTTCGACGTGTCGATGCCTTTCCGGAGTGACGGCGACGACACTCGAATCCACCACCAGTCCGTCCGAACGGAGATCCGCTACAACCCGGCTGAGATGCTGGGGTGGCAGATGTACCCAGCCCAATACCGTGGTCTTACTTAATGACAGGCGACGCCTTATTCGTACTTTATACGTTTATGGATTCGGTTCCCCTGGCGCGGTTTCCGGCACTGCTGGCGCTGGCACTGGCTGCGTCGGCAACGGCGGGGGTATTGGTTGCGGTGCCGGTGTTTCATCTGGCTGCGGTGCCAGTTCCCCTGCCGGTGGAATACCTTCGGTGGGAAGCGTTGGCGCAGACCAAAATCCAGCCGGTACCATATGATCTTTACAGAAATTCGTGGTGTCCATCGGCGCCAAGTATTCTTTCCAGGCACCTGGCGGATTTGGTGCTGGTGCATCGGTGTTGTCGGGGCATTTCCAATTGCACGACAGGCCGCCGACGCCCTGACCAGCACTGGCAACGCCCAGAGAGCCCATTGAACCGACACCGACGCCGGTGGCGGCAAGTCCAAGGTTGACGCCACCACCCTGGCAATGCCAATGCGCCCCATTGATTTCAGTCGGAAAATCGCAAAACCCGCCACCGATACCCCCAATATTTGCATCCAAGATGCCGACGCCGGGATATGGGCATTGCGTGTCAGCTTTGGCTGGCGGTGCGGGAAGTGTTGACGCGCAAATAGCAAACGCTACTGCGGAAACGCAGGCCGCTGCTTGTGTTTTCATCGCTGTCCTTTTCTAAATGGTCCGTTCATGACTCGTTTTGTGCGTTGATCAAGGCGACCGTCACCCTAGACCACCGCGTTTCACGTCGGCGCGGAATGCGTACACCATGTACTCGGGGTATGACGTGACGTCTCGTCGACGTCGCCTTGCCCGGCAAGCACGCGATAGACCGTTGCTCGACTCACGCCCAGGGTGGACGCGATGATGTCCGCCGATTCACCGCTTGCGTGGAACCCCTGCGGACGGAAGCTTCGAAAACCCCAGCTGACTAGGGCTTCAACGGGTTCACCGCGAACTGGATCACCCGGTATGGCGCATTGTCGGCCTGCGGCAACGTATTCCACTGGCTGATGAACACCCTGAGCTCGTCGAGCGTCGACCCCGGCGATATGTAGCCACCGTACGGCTGGGCAAGTCGGTTGTCCTCGGGCGGCGGCAGATCGTCCGCCTCGTCCGGCCACGCGCCTGCGAACACCACCGTCGTCACTGGTGCGGTGCCCAACCCCGTCGGTTCGTTGGCAACACGGACTTCCATGTTGCCGGTGCTCGCGTTGAAGTAGGAGAGCACGGTCTTGCCGTCGACCTGCCGGATGCTCATCTCCCCGACCCTGTCCCCCCACAGCGGTGTCGGCGCCTTGCCCCACACGCCGCCGCCGGACCAGGCCTGCCAACTGGACCGGTCCGTGAAGGACTGCGGGGTCGCGCGGTACAACTCCACCGGGCCACTTCTGTCGAAGTCGTTGGCGACGACGTACACCCATCCGCTCCGCGAGTCCGCGGTGGGGACCGGGTCGTAGTAGCCGCTGATCTGCGACTGCCTGCCGCCCGCATAACCCGCAGGGCGCTGCGAGTTCGGCACCGTCGGCCAATTCCCTTGGAACGGAGACGCCTTCACCAATCTGGAGGTCGCGGGAACCAGATCCTTGGTGGTGGTCACCAGCATGTAGTTCTCGCGGTTGATCTGGACGATGCCGGCGGGCAACTGCGACGACCGTGGCGGGGTCGGGTCGGCGAGCAGTGGGCTGGCGGTACCCGTGACACCGAAGTAGCGCACCCCGGTCGGGTCGTCGATCGAGTCCATGTCGACATGCAGCGCGACCGGAGCGAAATGCGGCCCGAAGGCGACACCTTGGCCTGCGAAGCTGTCCCCGCACACCTGCAGAAGCCCACTGGGGAACTCCATGAACTCACAGAGGTCGGTCGCGCCGATTCCGTAATCCCTTGTCGGGGTGCCTGTTCCCGCTGTGGGACCGATGCGCATTGCCTGACCTGGCGCGAGCGGCGGCAGCACGGGTGCAGGCGCAGGCGCAGGCGGATCGGCGTATGCGACGGCCGTGGGCAGCATCAGAACGCCGACGAGCGCTCCGAGTGCCCGCCGGATCACAACTGCGCGGCGAGGAGCTCGGCGATCTGAATGGTGTTGAGCGCTGCGCCCTTTCGGAGATTGTCTCCCGAGACGAACAGTGCAAGGCCACGCCCCTCTGGCACACCGGGGTCCTGGCGGATCCGGCCGACGAGCGAGTCATCGACGCCGGCGGCCGCCAACGGAGTCGGCACGTCCACCAGCGTCACGCCAGGTGCCGACGCCAGCAGCTCCCTGGCGCGCTCGGGTGACAGCGGTCGCGCGAACTCGGCGTTGATCGACAGCGAGTGCCCGGTGTAGACCGGCACCCGCACGCAGGTCCCACTGACGAGAAGCTCTGGGATACCCAGGATCTTGCGACTCTCGAAGCGCAGCTTCTGATCCTCGTCGGTCTCACCGGAGCCGTCGTCGACCAGCGAACCCGCGAGCGGCACCACGTTGAACGCGATTGGCGCGACGTACTTGTTGGGTGCCGGGAACGTCAGCGCCGAGCCATCGTGCACCAACTGCTCGCTGTCCTCGACCACGGCGCGCGCCTGGCCGTACAGTTCCTCGACCCCGGCCAGGCCGCTGCCCGAGACCGCCTGATAGGTCGAGGCGATCATCCGGACGAGACCCGCTTCGTCGTGCAGCACCTTCAGCACCGGCATCGCGGCCATGGTGGTGCAGTTGGGGTTGGCGATGATGCCCTTCTTGAGAGACCGAGCCCGGTTGGCGACATCTCTTTCGAAGTTGACCTCCGACACCACGAGTGGGACGTCGGGATCCTTGCGCCACGCCGACGAGTTGTCCACCACGACCGCGCCTGCGGCGGCGAACCGCGGCGCCTGGACGCGCGACATGGTGGCCCCTGCCGAGAACAGGGCGATGTCGATGCCCGACGGGTCAGCCGTCTCGGCGTCCTCCACCTCGATCTGCTGACCCTTGAACTCGAGCTTCTTGCCCTGGGACCGCGCCGACGCGAAGAACCGCACGCTCGTCGCCGGAAAGTCCCTGTCCTCGAGCAACTTCCGCATGACCTGGCCGACCTGGCCGGTCGCGCCAACGACACCGATGTTGACCATCTACCTCACCCGTCGCTTCGCTCGCCCCGACATCTTCACCCGTCGCTTCGCTCGCCCCGACATCCTTACCCGTCGCTTCGCTCGCCCCGACATCCTAGATCCCGCTCCCCGCATACACGACGGCTTCTTCGTCGCCACCCAGCTCGAATGCCTCGTGCAACGCCGCGACGGCCTTGTCGAGTTCGGTGTCCTTGACGAGCACCGAGATCCGGATCTCCGAGGTCGAGATGAGGTCGATGTTGACGCCGACGGCCGCAAGCGCCTCGCAGAAGGTCGCGGTGACGCCGGGGTGGCTGCGCATGCCGGCCCCGATCAACGACACCTTGCCGATGTGATCGTCGTAGAGCACTGCGCTGTGGCCGATTTCGTGCTGCAGCGACGTCAGCTTCGCGACGGCGCCCGGCCCGCTCTCCCGCGAGCACGTGAACGTGATGTCGGTCTTGCCGTCCTCGATCTTGGAGACGTTCTGCAACACCATGTCGATGTTGACGTCCGCATCGGCCACCGCGCGAAACACCTTGGCGGCGTAGCCGGGGACGTCGGGCAGTCCGACGACCGTCACCTTCGCCTCACCGCGGTCGTGGGCGACTCCGGTCAGGATGGCGTCTTCCATGGGGATGTCCTCCATCGATCCTTTGACGAGCGTGCCCGGCTTGTCGGAGTACGACGAGCGGACGTGTATCGGAACGTCGTAGCGGCGGGCGTATTCCACGCAGCGCAGCATGAGCACCTTGGCCCCCGCCGCCGCCATCTCGAGCATCTCCTCGAAGCTGACGGAGTCGAGGTGACGCGCGTTGGGCACGATGCGCGGGTCGGCGGTGAAGATGCCGTCCACGTCGGTGTAGATCTCGCAGACGTCGGCGTCCAGCGCCGCGGCGAGTGCCACGGCGGTGGTGTCCGAGCCGCCCCGACCGAGGGTGGTGACGTCCTTGCTGTCCTGGCTGACGCCCTGGAAGCCGGCGACCAGCACGATCAGGCCCTCGTCCAGCGCGTTGCGCAACCGACTGGGGGTGACGTCGATGATCTTGGCGTTGCCGTGCGTGCCGGTGGTGATGACACCGGCCTGCGAGCCGGTGAACGACCGGGCCTGCGCTCCGAGCGAGGAGATGGCCATCGCGACCAGCGCGTTGGAGATGCGCTCGCCCGAGGTCAGCAGCATGTCCATCTCACGCGGCGGCGGCGCGGGATTGACCTGACGGGCCAGGTCGAGCAGGTCGTCGGTGGTGTCGCCCATCGCGGATACGACGACGACGACCTCGTTGCCTGCCTTCTTCGTCTCGACGATGCGCTCGGCCACTCGGCGAATCCGGTCGGCGTCCGACACCGAGGATCCGCCGTACTTCTGTACGACGAGCGCCACTGTTCGCCTTTCCGTGATCAGGTGGAAGTCTCATAAAGGATAAGGGGTCTGCGCACCCGGTTTTGCCCTCCCGTCCGCCTCGGTCGTGGGGCTACCGTTTGTCGATGTGACCCACCGGCCTGCCGACACCCGAGTGCCCATCCACCAACCGATCGCCGATCGCTGGAGTCCCAGGGCATTCGACCGGGAGGCGACGGTCACCCCCGAGCAGGTGACGGCACTGCTGGAGGCGGCGCGCTGGGCCGCGACCTGGGGACATCGGCAGCCTGTCCGCTTCATCGTCGGCCTGCGCGGCGACGACACGTTCGGCGCCATCGCGGCGACGCTCAAGCGTGGCAATGCGTACGCCAACGCGGCGGGCGCGCTGATCCTGGTCTGTGCTGATCAGGGCCCCGACGAGAAGACGGCGCTCTACTCGGGCGTCGATGCAGGAGCCGCGATCGCCAACGCCAGCATCGAAGCGGTTGCGCGGGGTCTGATCGCACACCCGATGGCGGGGTTCGACGTCGACGCGGCGCGTGCCGCGTTCGACGTTCCCGGCGAGGTCCGGCCTATCGCGGTGCTGGCCGTCGGGACCCTCGGCGACTACTCGGCCGCCGACGAGGCGACCGTCGAACGAGACGCGCGGGCCCGCGAGCGGCTCCGCCTCGAGGACGTCGCGTTCTCGGGGAGGTGGGGGTCGGCGTTCACAACGGGCAGGCCTTCAGCAGCTGGGTGACCTGGGACTGGTACTGGTCGTTGAACGCGGTGACCACCATCGCCGACGCGGGCGGCACCGCACCGGGGGCGGTGTGTGCATTCTGCGCATCGAAGTCGAGGCGGGCCCTGACCAGTCGCTCCGCCGTCTGCGCCATGTCCTTCGCGGGCCCGGCGAAATCGGGAGCCGTGACCTTCGCCGCCCGGTCGGTCAGCCCGTCCACCCAGGCCCGGTAGTCGAGCTCACTCGGTTCGGTCGACGCCTCGTGTGTCCCTGGGTCAGGGACGTGGGTCTTGGCGTTCATCGCCTCGATCTGAGTCTTGTTGAAGGACAACATCTCTCGTACCGGTGCACAGTCGGCCGAGGACGGCCCACGAAAGAAGAACCACCAGATGCCGGTGCCCACCAGCACGGCCACCAACACCACGACCGTCGTCAACGGCCTCATTCGCTTCACACGTCGATGCTGGCACACCGCCGCCGTGACACTTCGGCTCCGACCCCACTGTGATGTCGCTGTGAAGGTTTACCTCGCCGCAACACCACGAGCCCGTCCACGTAACAGAAACAGCGGTTACTGCCAGTGATCGGCCCGCAGGGGGCCGCACCACCCTTGGAGATGTTGATGGATGTAGTGGACACGGGCACCACGGCCTTCATGCTGTGTTGCATCATCGGGCTCACCCTGATGATTCCCGGGCTTGCGCTGTTCTACGGCGGCATGGTCTCGGTGAAGAGCTCGACGAACATGATGATGATGACGTTCGGCGCAGTGGCGGTCGTCGGTGTCCTGTGGGTGTTGTTCGGCTTCTCGATGGTGTTCGGCACCAGCTACGGCGGCTTCGTCGGCAGCTTCACCGAATTCGCCGGGATGAAGGACCTTCTCGAGTCGCAGACGACCATCTCTGGGCTGCAGGTCAGTCTGTTCGCGCTGTTCCAGGCCTTGTTCGCGGCGATCACGGTGGCGCTGATCTCGGGCGCGGTCGCCGACCGGATGAAGTTCGGCGCGTGGATGGTGTTCGCGACGGTGTGGGCCGTGCTGGTGTACTTCCCCGTCGCCCACTGGGTGTTCGCCTTCGACGGGGTGGTCACCAAGGATTCCGTCGGTGGCTGGATCGCCAACAGCCTCAAGGCGATCGACTTCGCCGGTGGTACCGCGGTGCACATCAACGCGGGCGCCGCGGCGCTGGCCGTCGCGATCGTGCTCGGCAAGTCCGCGATGTTCGGCCAGCTGCGCAAGCCGCACAACGTCCCGCTGACCCTGCTCGGCGCGGGCCTGCTGTGGGCCGGTTGGTACGCATTCAACGGCGGCTCGGCACTGGCCGCGGGGAACTCCGCCGCCATCGTCATGGTCACCACGTTCGTCGCGACCTGCGCCGCCACGCTGGCCTGGCTCGCGGTCGAGAAGCTCAAGGACGGGCACGTCACCGGCGTCGGCGCGGCGTCCGGCGCCATCACCGGCCTGGTCGCCATCACCCCCGCCTGCGGTGCCGTCACGCCCGTCGGTGCCATCGCCGTCGGCGCCATCGCCGGTGCGATCTGCGTGTACGCGGTGGGCCTCAAGGAACGATTCGGCTACGACGATTCGCTCGACGTGGTCGGCGTGCACCTGGTCGGCGGTGTCATCGGCACCCTGCTCATCGGCCTCTTCGCCAGCGACGGCATGCCCAACGCCACCAACGGCCTCTTCTACGGCGGCGGCTTCAGCCAGTTGTGGAAGCAGGCAATCGCCGCGGGTGCGGTGATGGCCTACTCGTTCGTCGTCGCGTTCGCGATCGCGTTCGCCATCAAGAAGACGATGGGAATCCGCATCTCGCCCGAGGACGAGGAGAGCGGCATCGACGCGAAGCTGCACCGCGACGCCGCGTACGAGCTGCAGTCCGCCTAGGAACTGGCCCCGATCGGCGCGATTCGCCCCGCGCCGATCGGGGTCTCCTGCGCTGCGGGCTGTTTCACACAGTGATACTTTGATTCATATCAAGAGACAGGACAGGCGATGACCTCCTCCGACACCACCGACCTCGCCGGTATGGCCCGGGATTCGGGCACCCGGTTCGTCCTTGCGCTGTTCGTCGACCTCCGCGGCAAGCCGTGCGCGAAGCTGGTGCCCGTCGAGGCGATCGACCTCCTCGCGACCGAGGGCGTCGGTTTCGCCGGGTATGCCGTCGGCGCCATCGGGCAGGAGCCCAAGGATCCCGACCTGATGGCCATCCCCGACCCGACGTCATTCACGCCGATCCCCTTCATCAAGGAGGGGCTGGCGATCGTGCACTGCGACCCCCACGTCGAGGGCAAGCCGTGGCCGTATGCGCCGCGCGTCATCCTCCGATCGTTGATCGCGCGGGCGGCCGACGCGGGCTTCGAGCCATGGGTGGGCGCCGAGGTCGAGTACTTCCTCCTCACCCGTAACCAGGACGGCGGCCTGGCCACCGCCGACGTCGACGACAACGCCGCGCAACCCTGTTACGACGCGCGCGGCGTCACCCGGATGTACGACCACCTGACGGCGATCTCGACGGCGATGAACCAACTGGGCTGGTCGAACTACGCCAACGACCACGAGGACGGGAACGGCCAGTTCGAGCAGAACTTCCAGTTCGCCGAGGCAATGATCACCGCCGACCGGGTGATCACCCTGCGCTATCTGCTGTCGATGATCGCCGCGGAACGCGGCATGGTCGCCACCTTCATGCCCAAGCCCTTCGCCGACCGCACCGGAAGTGGCCTGCACCTTCATCTTTCGCTGACGAGCGGCGGGGCGGCAATGTTCCCGGGTGACGCGGCCACCGATGGCCACGGTCTCGGGCTCTCGCCCACCGGCTACTCCTTCATCGCGGGCATCCTCGACCACGCGTGCGCACTGCAGGCCGTCGTCGGCCCAACGGTAAACTCGTACAAGCGAACCGGTGCACTCACCACCGCATCCGGTGCCTCCTGGGCGCCACGGCAGCCCACCTACGGCGGCAACGACAGGACCCACTACATCCGGGTGCCGGACGATCAACGCATCGAGCTGCGGGGTGGCGACGGCTCGGCCAACCCGTACCTCGCCATCGCCGCCGCCCTCGGCGCCGGGCTCGACGGCATCAAGCGCAACCTCGACCCCGGCCCCGTCGGCTCCGTCACCGAGGGCAGCCGCGCACTGCCGCCGACGCTGCTACATGCGGTGGACGAACTGGCAGGCGACGAAGTCATCACCGGGGTGCTCGATGCCGCGGGCAACGGCGTCGCGAAGTACTTCGCCGACGTCAAGCGAGACGAGTTCTTCAGCTATCACGGCACGGTCAGTCCGTGGGAGATCGATCAGTATCTCACCGCCTTCTGAGCGACGAGATCCCAAGAAAGGCAGAGCATGTGCGGAATCGTGGGGTTGCACCTGCGCACACCGGAGCTGTATCCAGGACTGGGCGGACTGCTCACCGGGATGCTGTGTGAGATGTCCAACCGCGGCAGTGACTCGGCGGGCGTCGCGGTCTACGGCGACCCGGTGTGGACGCCGCCGGGCCGCGGGTGCGTGTCGCTGCTCGAGGTCGGCGCCGATGCCGAGACCGTCGCCGCGGCGTTGGGAACCTCTGTCGACGTCACGATGATCGGCGACACCCATCTGCTCACCTCGGACGTCGACTCGGAGGCGTTGCTCGCGGCGGCCAGGTCCGCGTACCCGGACGCCCTGGTGGCCGGCTTCGGCGCCGACCTGGCAGTGCTCAAGGGCGTCGGCGACCCTGCGACCCTGACGGCGTCGTGGGGGCTCGCCACGGCTCAGGGCTGGCAGGGCGTCGGCCACACCAGGATGGCCACCGAGTCTGCGGTGACGCCATCGGGGGCCCATCCGTACGCGGTCGGGCCCGAGCAGTGCCTGGTGCACAACGGGTCGTTCGCCAACCACGCCTCGATCCGTCGCGAACTCCAGGCCGCGGGTGTGCGTTTCGACAGCGAGAACGACACCGAGGTCGGCGCGCGATTCGTGGCGAGCAGGCTTGCCGAGGGCCGCGACGTGGAGACGGCGCTCAAGGAACTGTGCGCCACGTTCGACGGCTTCTACACGCTCCTGGTCTCCAACCGCGACTCGTTCGCGGTGGTCCGCGACGCCATCGCCTGCAAACCGGCCGTCATCGCCGAGACCGCCGACTGGGTGGCCATGGCCAGCGAGTACCGGGCGCTGTCCGGCCTGCCGGGCGTCGAGAAGGCCACCATCTGGGAACCCGAGCCCGAGGTGGTCTACGCATGGACACGTTAGTGACGACGTTCGATCTCGCGGAAACCTCTCTGCGCGAGATCAACTCGGCCCTGCACGCATCCGACCTCAGCGGCGAGTTCGTCATCGAGAACCCTGCGGGTGCGCACAACGTCGCGGTCGGCCTGGACGCCGAGGTGAAGGTCACGATCCACGGCCACGTCGGCTACTACGCCGCGGGCATGAACCAGAGAGCAGAGGTCACCATCGAGGGCAACGCGGGCACCGGTGTCGCGGAGAACATGATGAGCGGCACTGTGTGGGTCAGGGGCAACTCGTCACAGTCGGCAGGCGCGACGGCCCACGGCGGCTTGCTGGTGGTCGACGGCAATGCCGCTGCGCGGTGCGGTATCTCGATGAAGGGCGTCGACATCGTCGTCGGAGGCGACGTCGGGCACATGAGCGCGTTCATGGCGCAGGCCGGGCGACTGGTGGTCCGCGGTGACGCGGGCGACGCCCTCGGTGACTCGATTTACGAGGCGCGAATCTACCTGCGCGGCAACGTCAAGTCACTCGGCGCCGACTGCGTGGCCAAGGAGATGCGCCCCGAGCACCACGAGGAATTGAGCCAGCTGCTCAAGGCGGGCGGCTACGGCGACGACGACACGAACGCCTACACCCGCTACGGCTCGGCCAGGAGCCTCTACCACTTCCACGCCGACAACACCGCGAGCTACTGATGAGTGACAGCTGGGGCCTGCGTGAGTCCGCCACCTTCGACCGGAGCACCATCGCCGCGATCCAGCGGGCCGCCGAGACGGGCATCTACGACATCCGGGGTTGGGGCGCCAAACGCCCCCTGCCGCATTTCGACGACCTGCTGTTCCTCGGGGCGTCGATGTCTCGCTACCCGCTCGAGGGGTACCGCGAGCGCTGCGACACCGACGTCGTCCTCGGCGGCCGGAATGCCAAGAACCCTCTGCACCTGGACATCCCGGTGACCATCGCGGGGATGTCCTTCGGCGCGCTGTCCGGGCCTGCGAAGGAAGCCCTCGGCCGCGGCGCCAGCGCGGTCGGCACGTCGACGACGACGGGCGACGGCGGCATGACTCCCGAGGAACGCGGCCAGAGCAAGTACCTGGTGTACCAGTACCTGCCGTCGCGCTACGGCATGAACCCCGACGATCTCCGCAAGGCCGACGCCATCGAGGTCGTGCTCGGCCAGGGCGCCAAGCCCGGTGGCGGCGGAATGTTGCTGGGGCAGAAGATCTCCGAGCGCGTCGCCGGAATGCGCACCTTGCCGGAGGGCATCGACCAGCGTTCGGCGTGCAGGCATCCCGACTGGACCGGACCCGACGACCTCACCATCAAGATCAACGAGCTTCGCGAGATCACCGACTGGGAGAAGCCGATCTACGTCAAGGTCGGCGCCACCCGGACCTACTACGACGTGAAACTCGCGGTCCACGCGGGCGCCGACGTCGTCGTCGTCGACGGCATGCAGGGTGGGACCGCTGCCACGCAGGAGGTCTTCATCGAGCACGTCGGCATCCCCACGCTCGCCGCGGTTCCGCAGGCGGTGCAGGCGCTGGCCGAACTGGGCGTGCACCGCAGCGGCCCGGCAGGCGGGGAGGTCCAGCTGATCGTGTCCGGTGGTATCCGCAACGGCGCCGACGTCGCCAAGGCGATGGCGCTGGGTGCGGACGCGGTCGCCATCGGTACGGCCGCGCTCATCGCACTCGGCGACAACCATCCGCGCTACGCCGCGGAGTACGAAAGGCTCGGTAGCGCAGCGGGTTTCTTCGACGACTTCCAGGACGGCACCGACCCTGCGGGAATCAGCACGCAGGATCCGGAACTCGCCGCCCGGTTCGATCCGGTGGAGGGCGGCCGCAGGCTCGCCAACTATCTGCGGGTGCTCACCATGGAGGCGCAGACGATCGCACGGGCGTGCGGCAAGGCGCACGTCCGGCATCTGGAACCGGAGGACCTCGTCGCCGTCACCATCGAGGCCGCCGCGATGGCGCGAGTTCCGTTGGCGGGCACCGACTGGATTCCCGGCCGATGAGCCCACGTCGCGATTTGTGTGCGATCCGTTGCGCTCACCGCTCCCGAATGCACACGAATCGCGGGGGTGGCGCCGCCCGATGACCGAGACGTATGACGTGGTCATCGTCGGTGGCGGCATCGAGGGTGCCGCCGCCGCGTGGGCACTCGCCCGGCGCGGCGTCACCGACGTGCTCGTCGTCGAGCGCAACACCGTCGGCTCCGGCATGACGGGCAAGTCGTCCGGCATCGTCAGGTGTCACTACGGGGTCAGCTCGCTGGCCGCGATGGCGACCGTCGGACTCGAGGTGTTCGAAAACGCCGAGGAGATCTTCGGAAGCGACATCGGCTTCCGCCAGACCGGCTACGTCGTCGGGGTCGGCGAGCCGAACGTGGACTCCCTGCGCAAGAGCGTGGCCGCTCAGCGCGCCGTCGGTGTGCAGACCGAGGAGATCGACGCCGCCGACGTCGCGCAGATGTGGCCGCACGCGGACCTCGAACCGTTCGCCGCCTTCGCCTACGAGCCCCGCGGCGGGTACGGCGACGCGTATCAGACCGCGCAGGCGTTCGCCGTGTCGGCGCGTGGCGCGGGCGTCCGCGTCCGTCAGGGCACCACGATGACGGACCTGCTCCTCGACGGCGACCGGGCGACGGGCGTGCGGCTCGCCGACGGCACCGAGGTCGCGGCGGGCACCGTCGTGATCGCGACCGGGGCATGGACCCGAGACCTGTTGCTGCGCCACGGAATCGACGTGCCGATCCGCGTCGTCCGCGAGCAGATCGTCATGATCGCCCCCGGCGTGGAGCTCGGGCCGGTGCCCGTCTTCTCCGATCTGGTGTCGCTGCAGTACGTCCGGCCCGAGCTCGGCGGTGAGGTGCTCTTCGGCAACAGTGACCTCTCCCACGTCGCCGACGCCGACCCCGACGACTACCTCAACCGGGCCGACGAGGACTTCGTGGATCTGGTGATCGACCGGGTGGGGACCCGCTTCCCCGGTTTCGCCGATGCCGCGATCACCGGCAGCTACGCGGGTTGCTACGACGTCACCCCGGACTGGAACCCGGTGATCTCACGGACCGGGGTCGACGGGCTGGTGATCGCGGCGGGCTTCAGCGGCCACGGCTTCAAGATCGCGCCTGCGGTCGGCAGGCTCGTCGCCGATCTGGTGGTCGACGGCCGCAGTGCCGACGCGCGGATTCCGGAGACCGACTTCCGGCTGGCCCGGTTCACCGAGAACGACCTGCTGAGGACGCCGTACCCGTATGTCGGCGCGGGAGAGATGCGCTAGGAGACACTGAACCCGTGACCGACATTCCGCTGCTCCGCAACGAGTCGGGGACCGCCCGCGATCGCGACCCGGCCGAGCCCGTCGACGAGCTGGAGTTCGAGGCCGCCATCGGACGCAACGTGCGGCAGCTGCGCCAGCAGCAGGGTCTGACGGTCGCGGACATGGCCGCCCGGGTTGGCATCTCCAAGGCGATGATGAGCAAGATCGAGAATGCCCAGACGTCCTGCAGTCTGTCGACGCTGGCGCTGCTGGCCAAGGGTTTCGACGTGCCGGTGACCACCCTCTTCCGCGGCGCGGAGGTCGAGCGCCCGGCGGCGTTCGTCAAGGCGGGCACGGGCGCGCGGATCGTCCGCAACGGCACCCGCGAGGGTCACGAGTACCAACTGCTCGGGTCGCTGCGTGGTGAGCACAAGCGACTGGAGTGCCTCGAGGTGACGTTGACGGAGAAGAGCCAGACCTATCCGCTCTTCCAGCACCCCGGCACCGAGTTCATCTACATGCTCGAAGGCGTCATGGACTACAGCCACAGCAGGTCGGTGTACCAGCTGCATCCCGGTGACTCGCTGCAACTCGACGGCGAGGGGGCCCACGGCCCGGTGGACCTGGTGGCGCTGCCGATCCGCTTCCTGTCGGTGGTCGCGTTCCCCGATTCGCAGGTGTAGGCGAGACCCGGGGGTTTTGGCCGGACGGACTCGCGGAGTATGGTGGCCAACGTGCAGCGGACGCTCCTCCTCGGACGCCGCGACGGGGTCTGATCCAGACTGGCTTCCCGTCGCGGGTTGTCTTGATGCGCCGGTCTGAATCATCCAGACGAGACCCGGAGCGAGAACCGTGAACAACCCCAACCCGCATTCCATCGACGCCTATACGTCGGCACGCACCATCAACACCCCCTCAGGCGCCGCCCACCCCGGCCAGCCCGCCTGGAACACCCAGCGCGGCACCTCGATGCCGGTCAGCCGGTACCGAAGCTTCGCCGAAGAGGTCGAACCGGTCACGCTGGCCGACCGGACCTGGCCCGAGAAGGTCGTCGAGGCCGCACCCATGTGGTGCGCGGTCGACCTCCGCGACGGCAACCAGGCGCTGATCGATCCGATGAGCCCCGAGCGCAAGCGCCGGATGTTCGACCTGCTGGTTCGGATGGGCTACAAGGAGATCGAGGTCGGTTTCCCGTCGGCATCCCAGACCGACTTCGACTTCGTCAGGGAGATCATCGAGCAGGGTGCCATCCCGGACGACGTCACCATCCAGGTCCTGACCCAGTGCCGGCCAGAATTGATCGAGCGGACGTTCGAGGCCTGCGCGGGCGCCCCCAGGGCGATCGTGCACTTCTACAACTCGACGTCGATCCTGCAGCGCCGCGTCGTGTTCCGCGCCGACCGCGAAGCCGTCAAGAAGATCGCCACCGACGGCGCCAGGATGTGTGTCGCAGAGGCCGCGAAACACCCTGGTACCCAATGGCGTTTCGAATACTCCCCGGAGTCGTACACGGGCACCGAACTGGAGTATGCGAAGGACGTGTGCGACGCGGTCGCTGACATCATCGAGCCGACATCCGAGCGGCCGCTGATCGTCAACCTGCCCGCCACCGTCGAGATGGCCACGCCGAACGTGTACGCCGACTCGATCGAGTGGATGAGCCGCAACCTGGCGCGACGCGACTCGATCATTCTGAGCCTGCATCCGCACAACGACCGCGGAACTGCCGTCGCCGCAGCCGAATTGGGTTACCAGGCGGGGGCCGACCGCATCGAGGGCTGCCTGTTCGGCAACGGCGAGCGCACCGGTAACGTCTGCCTCGTCACCCTCGGTCTGAACCTGTTCAGCCGTGGCGTCGACCCGCAGATCGACTTCTCCAACATCGACGAGATCCGCCGCACCGTCGAGTACTGCAACCAGCTGCCGGTACACGAAAGGCACCCGTACGGTGGCGATCTGGTGTACACGGCGTTCTCGGGCAGCCATCAGGACGCCATCAACAAGGGTCTGGACGCGATGAAGGTCGATGCGGACGCCTCCGGCTCCGATGTCGGAGACATCCTGTGGCAGGTGCCGTATCTGCCGATCGACCCGAAGGACGTCGGCCGCACGTACGAGGCTGTGATCCGGGTGAATTCGCAGTCCGGCAAGGGCGGCGTCGCCTACATCATGAAGGCCGACCACGGTCTCGCACTGCCGCGTCGGCTGCAGATCGAGTTCAGCCAGGCGATCCAGAAGATCACCGACGGTGAAGGCGGCGAGGTCTCCCCGAAGGAGATGTGGGACGTCTTCGCCGACGAGTACCTGGCGCCCATCAAGCCCCTGGAGCGCATGCGGCAGAAGGTCGACGCCGCCGAGGTCGACGGCGGCACCGACACCATCACGGCGGTGGTGAAGGTCGACGGCGTCGAGCGCGAGATCGTCGGTGCGGGCAACGGTCCGCTCGCGGCCTTCGTCGACGCCATCGGCGCGGTCGGGTTCGACGTGTCGGTGCTCGACTACTCGGAACACGCGATGTCCTCCGGTGAGGAAGCCCAGGCGGCCGCGTACGTCGAGGCGTCCATCGGCGGGAAGACGGTGTGGGGCGTCGGCATCGCGACGTCCATCACCACGGCGTCGCTGCGGGCGGTGGTGTCCGCGGTGAACCGGGCTGCTCGCGATACGACTCGCTGAGAGGCGTAGTCCAGCCTGAATCGCCGGCGACTAGAACAGCGTGAACTGGTCGCCGGCGAGGGTGGTGTCGGTGAACTCCTCGATGCCGGTGCCCCCGACGACGCGTTCCATCAGCGCCATGAAGTCGGCGTCGCTGACGAGGGGGATCCCCATCTCGCCTGCCTGATAGCCCCTGCCCTGTTCCGGCTGGGGATCGTCGCAGATCACCACTGACGTCTGCTGATCGACGATGTCCGCGTACGCCAACCCGGCGTGCAGCATCCGCTCGATGAGCTCCTCGTAGGTGTGCGTGACCTCCGACGACAGCGCCACCCGCATGCCCTGCACCAGCGGGCGGCCCGCCACGAACCGGCCGGGGTTCTGGAAGTCGCATGGCAGCCGGGCCGCGATGGTCTTCAGCGGAAGCAGTTCTTCGTGCGTGACCTGACCGTTGGGCCAGGTGCGCCGTTTCACCGGGCGGACCGGCAGCCAGGCCTTGCGATCGTGAGCGCCCGCGAGGGACGGCTTGAGAATCTGTGCCAGCACCAGCGCGTCGTCGAGCGCATCGTGCGGGCGCATCTGCGTCACGCCCCAGTGCGCGGCCAGCGTCTCGAGCCGCAGGTTCTCGATGCCGAGATCCAGCCTGCGTGCCAACTCGACCGTGCACATCACGGTGTCGACGGGCAGTTCGGCCCCCACGAGCTCCGCCTCGTTGGCCAGGAATGCGTAGTCGAAGCCGACGTTGTGGGCCACCAGCGTGCGCCCCTCGAGCACCGCGTTGAGCTCACCGACCACGTCGGCGAAGGTCGGCTGGCCCTCGAGCATCTCGGTGGTCAGCCCGTGGACGTGGGTGGGCCCAGGGTCGACGCCGGGGTTCAGCAGACTGGAGAAGCTGCCCTCGACGTTGCCGTCGTCGCCGAGGGCCAGAGCCGCGACGCTGACGACGCGAGCCTGACGTGGGTGGAAACCCGTCGTCTCGACGTCGACCACCGCCCAGCCCGCACCGGGCTCGGTGGCCGGTCGGCCCCAGGAGCCGCTTGGCCGGCGACATCCAGCAGCAGTTTGGCTCACGTTTCGAGGATGGCACGGTCCTCGGACATTCCTAGCCAACGCTCGACGGGTGACGCCGCGTGTCGCCCACCCAGTTTCGGCCTCCTAGACTGCCGGGGATGGTGACAGCCCGTGGACGAGTCGCGCTAGGCGCAGGCGCAGCGGCGCGCTGGGCGTCGCGCGTGACCGGCCGCGGTGCTGGCGCAATGATCGGCGGCCTGGTGTCGATGACACTCGACAAGTCGATCCTGGGTCAGCTCGGCGCTGGCAGGCGCTCCGTGATCGTGACCGGCACCAACGGCAAGTCGACCACCACCAGGATGACCGCCGCGGCGCTCGCGACGATGGGTCCCGTCGCCACCAACGCCGAGGGCGCCAACATGGACGCTGGCCTGATCGCGGCACTCGCAGGCACCCCCAAGGCGACGCTGGCCGCGCTGGAAGTCGACGAGATGCACGTGCCGCACGTGGCCGATGCCGTCGATCCCGCGGTGATCGTCCTGCTCAACCTGTCGCGCGATCAACTCGACCGCGTCGGTGAGATCAACCACATCGAGCGGACGCTGCGCGGCGGCCTGGCCCGGCATCCGGCTGCCGTCGTGGTGGCCAATTGCGATGACGTCCTGATGACGTCGGCGGCCTACGACAGCCCCGACGTGGTCTGGGTGGCGGCGGGCGGCAGCTGGGCCAACGACTCGGTCAGCTGCCCGCGCAGCGGCGAGATCATCGTCCGCGACGGCGCCGACTGGTATTCGACCGGCACCGACTTCAAGAGACCCACCCCGCAGTGGTGGTACGACGACTCCCACGTGTACGGCCCCGACGGCCTCGCACTGCCGATGACGCTGGCGCTGCCCGGTGCCGTCAACCGTGGCAATGCCACGCAGGCGATCGCGGCGGCCGTCGCGCTCGGCGCCGATCCGGCCGCCGCGGTCGCAGCGGTGTCCGATGTCGACGAGGTGGCGGGTCGCTACCGGACCGTGCGCATGGGTCCGCACACCGCCAGGGTGCTGCTCGCCAAGAATCCCGCCGGGTGGCAGGAGGCGCTGTCAATGGTCGACAAGCACGGCGCGGGCGTGGTGATCGCCGTCAACGGCCAGGTGCCCGACGGCGAGGACCTGTCGTGGCTCTGGGACGTGAAGTTCGAGCACTTCGAGGACACCGCGGTCGTCGCAGCGGGTGAACGTGGCACCGACCTCGCGGTACGACTCGGCTACGCGGGCGTCGGCCACACGCTGGTGCACGACACCGTCAAGGCCATCGCGTCGTGTCCGCCCGGTCACGTCGAGGTGATCGCCAATTACACGGCCTTCCTCCAGCTGAACCGGGTCCTGGAGCGGCATGGCTGAGTCGACCGTACGGATCGGGCTGGTGCTGCCCGACGTCATGGGCACCTATGGCGACGGCGGCAACGCGGTGGTGCTGCGACAGCGCCTGCGGCTGCGGGGTTTCGACGCCGACGTCGTCGAGATCACGCTGGCCGACCCGGTGCCCGAATCCTTGGACCTCTACACGCTCGGTGGCGCGGAGGACTACGCGCAGCGGTTGGCGACCAAACACCTGATCCGGTACCCCGGCCTGCAGCGCGCGATCGAGCGGGGCGCCCCGGTGCTGGCCATCTGCGCGGCGATCCAGGTGCTCGGCCACTGGTACGAGACGTCGTCGGGCGAGCGGGTGGACGGCGTCGGAGTGCTCGACGTGACGACGTCGCCGCAACGGGAGCGGACCATCGGCGAAGTGGTCTCCCAGCCACTGCTGACCGGCCTCGACCAACGGCTGACCGGCTTCGAGAACCACCGCGGCGGAACGGTTTTGGGTTCCGCCGCCACGCCGCTGGCGAAGGTGATCAGCGGCGCGGGGAACCGCGCCGGGGATGGTTTCGACGGTGCGGTCCAGGGCAGCATCGTCGCGACCTATCTGCACGGGCCGTGTCTGGCGCGCAACCCGCAGCTGGCCGACCACCTGCTGTCACGCGTGGTGGGTGAACTGGCGCCGATCGAACTCGACGAGGTCGACCAGCTGCGACGCGAACGCTTGGCCGCCCCCCGCCGCGTCTAGGGTCGCCACCCTTCCGCGAGACATAAACGTCAGCGGCTTCCGCCGTCGTGTCGCCACGAACGTTTATGTGTCGCGGTAGCCGCGGCTGACGAGCGCCTGGCGTATCCGGGTCAGGACGTCCAGGGGATGGTCCTCGGCGACCACGCGAATGACGATCCAGCCCAGCCGCTCGAGCATCCTCAGTCTGCTGATGTCCTTGAGGTACTGCTTGCGATCCTTGCGGTGGTGATCGCCGTCGTACTCGGCGGCCACCATGTAGTCCGACCATCCAAGGTCCAGATACGCCAGCGGATAGTGATCACCGTTGTGAACCATCAACTGCGCGTGAGGATTTGGAAGCCCGTCGTCAAGCACGAGCAGCCGCAGCCAGGTCTCCTTCGGTGACGTTCCGCCAGCGTCCATGAGTGCGATCGCCTCCCTGGCCCGTCGGGCACCGCGACTGCCGCGGTAGCGATCGAGCAGAGGCTCGACGTCCGAGGTGGTGATACCCGTCGCATGCGCCAACGCGTCGAGCCGCGCGACCGCTTGGTCCCGCGCGAGATGGCGCCCCAGGTCGAGGGCGGTGCGCGCAGTCGTGGTGACCGCGATCCCGTCGATGACGACGATCTCGTCGCGCGCGATGCGTTCGTTGCGGGTCAGCACGCCGCCGGGGGCGTGCTGGTTTTGCCAGATCAGTTCGACGGGCTCGTCGTCACCGACCCAGCGCGCGCCGTGCAACGCCGACGCCGTCACGCCGGCCACGATGCCGCGCCGTTTCGACCACAGGACCGCCGCCCGGGCCCGGTCGGCCATCGTCATCGCGGCGAACTCCGGCACGTACACGTCGGGGTGAATCGCTTCGAAGCGGGTGCGGAGGTGATGTTCGGTCAGCCTGCCGCCACGTAAGGCGTCGCTGCCGCGGAACACTGTCGTCATGCGCGCAAGGTGCCAGCGCCCACCGACAAACCCGCGAGACATAAGCCATCGCGGCGCGGCACGGCGTGTCGCCGCGAACGTTTATGAGTCGCGGATTGAAGGTGCCGGTGGGAGAGCGGGGTGGCGCGAGCGCCCTACAACCCCAAGTCGCGCAAGAACTCCGGCTTGTAGGCCTCGAGGATCACGTAACTCGGGTCGGGTACCGGTGACTCCGGCGCATCGTCGGCCACCGCATGCCCGTCACCGGGATCGACCCACTCCTGGGCGTCGGCATTCCACCGGGTCACGGTGTACTCGGCGGTGATGCCGTCGGCCGCGACGAGTTCGCGCACCGTGCGCTCCGCTTCGCGGGCGTCCTCCAGCGAGTGGGTGTACAGCTGGATCCGGTTCCCGTCGCGGGTCACCGTGACTCTTCCGCCGAGCCGCTTGCGGGCATCGTCGTCCAGGCCCAGCGACTTCACGCGCTCCCAGAACGACAGGTGGTGCGCCTCGTCGCCGAGCTCGACCTCGACCTTGAACTCCTCATCGGGCATGTTCGCCACCCTAGGCTAATCAAGCCATCGCCCGGCGCCCGGTGAGAGCGCGCCCAAGGGTGAGCTCGTCGGCGAACTCCAGATCGCCACCCATCGGGAGGCCCGACGCGATGCGGGTCACCGTCAGCCCGGGGATGTCGCGCAGCATGCGCACGAGGTAGGTGGCCGTCGCCTCACCCTCGGTGTTGGGGTCGGTCGCGATGATGACCTCAGCCACGTCGACACCGTCGACGCGCTCACCAATCCTGTTGAGCAGCTCGCGAATTCGCAGTTGTTCCGGCCCGACCCCCGACAGCGGATCGAGCGCCCCGCCCAGCACGTGGTAGCGGCCACGGAACTCACGCGTCCGTTCGACGGCCTGCACGTCCTTGGGCTCCTCCACCACGCACACCAGCGAGGCGTCGCGTCGCGAGTCCGAGCAGATGCGGCACCGCTCGTCGTCGGAGACGTTGCCGCACACCGAGCAGAACGTCACACCGTCACGCACCTTGCCGAGCACGGCGGTCAGCCGGTCGATGTCGGGCGGCTCCACCGACAGCAGGTGAAACGCGATGCGCTGCGCGCTCTTCGGCCCGATACCGGGCAGCTTGCCCAGCTCGTCGATCAGATCCTGGACTGGGCCTTCAAACATGGCGGTACAAGTCAGAGCCCAGGCAATTCAAGCCCACCGAGTCCTCCGGCCAGCGGGCCGAGCTTGCTCTGTGCCATGACGGTGACCTGGCGGGAAGCGTCCTTGATGGCACCCACGACGAGGTCCTGCAGCGTCTCGACGTCCTCGGGGTCGACGACCTTCGGGTCGATCGCGACGCCCGTCACCTCGCCGCTGCCCTTCATCGTCACCTGCACCAGGCCGCCGCCGGCCTGGCCGTGCACCTCGGCGACGGCGAGCGCTTCCTGCGCCTCCATCAACTGCTGCTGCATCTGCTGGGCCTGCGCAAGGAGCGCCGACATGTCGGGCGGTTGGCCGGGTTGCATTCCGTACTCCCTTTGCATCTGAAATCAAGTAGGTAGCAGTTGGGTCTCGACTTGATTGCCATCGTCCGCGCGTGGCGATTCGTCCCTCAAGCCTAGTCGTCCTGCGAGCTACGTTGGCGCCGTGCACGTACCTGCCTGCCTGCGTGTCGGCGCAGCCCTTGCCGTCAGCCTCCTCGTCGCGGCGCTCCTCTCTCCGAGCGCCGTCGCCGCGCCGACCAACATCGCCGGGATGATCGTCTTTCTCGATCCCGGCCACAACGGCGCCAACGACGCCTCCATCAGCAAGCAGGTCCCGACGGGCCGCGGTGGCACCAAGGACTGCCAGGCCAGCGGGACGTCCACCAACGATGGCTATCCGGAGCACACGTTCAACTGGGAGACGGTGCTCCGCATTCGCGCAGAGCTGACCCAGCTGGGCGTGCGCACCGCGATGTCGCGCGGCGACGACACCGGACTGGGTCCGTGCGTCGACGAGCGCGCCGCGATGGCCAACGCGCTGAAGCCCGACGCGATCGTCTCGATCCACGCCGACGGCGGTCCCGCCACGGGTCGCGGCTTCCACGTCAACTACTCGTCACCGCCGCTGAACGCCGCGCAGTCGGGGCCGTCCGTGCAGTTCGCCCAGACCATGCGCGACCAGCTCCAGGCCGCCGGCCTGTTGCCCGCCAACTACATCGGCCAGGGCGGGCTGTATCCGCGCTCTGACCTCACCGGGCTGAACCTAGCGCAGTACCCGTCGGTCCTCGTCGAACTGGGCAACATGAAGAACCCCGCGGACTCGGCGCTGATCGAGAGCCCCGAGGGCAGGCAGAAGTACGCCGACGCCGTGGTGCGCGGGATCGCCGGATTCCTGGCGACCAGGCCGGCGAGGGCCGCCGCCTAGCCACTGCCCGCCTAGTTCGACTCGACCTGATTCTTCAGGTTCGCCAACACCTCGGCCTGGATCTTGCGAAGGCCCAGCGGTGCGAACGTCTTCTCGAAGAAGCCCTTGACGCCGCCTGCGCCCTGCCAGGACGTCTTCACCGTGACCGACGAGCCGGTACCAGCGGGGGCGACGGTGTAGTTGGTCACCAACGTCGAGTTGGCGTCCTTCTCGATGACGGTGTGACCGGCGACGTCGACGCTGGCCTTGACGTCGCGGACCCGCGACTCGGTGGCCTGCAGCTTCCAGGTGGCAACGGTGCCCGCGCCCTGGCCGCCCTCGAGGACCTTGTAGTCCCGGTAGTGCGAGGAGAGGATCTTCGGACGAACCGTCTGGTAGTCGGCGACGGCCGTGAACACGGCGTCGGGTTCGGCGTTGATCAAGACAGTGCTGGAGGCGCTGACCTGTCCCATCGGTGAAGACTCCTAGTCAAGAGGATGTACGGGTGTGATCCCGGGTCGGTCTGGTCGCATCGGCTGCAACCGGGGACTAGCGTATATGTGTGACTGTTGCATCGATCGAAGCGCAGTCGGCCCACGCGGCAGGCGTGGAGAGACTGCTGGCGAGTTATCGCGCCATCCCATCAAGCGCCACCGTTCGTCTGGCCAAGCCCACCTCGAACCTGTTCCGGGCTCGCGAGAAGGCCACGGCCAAGGGTTTGGACGTCTCGGGGCTGACGGGTGTGATCGCGGTCGATCCCGATGCGCGGACCGCCGACGTCGCAGGCATGTGTACCTACGAGGACCTGGTGGCTGCCACGCTTCCTCATGGTTTGTCGCCACTCGTGGTGCCGCAGTTGAAGACCATCACACTCGGCGGCGCGGTGACGGGACTCGGCATCGAGTCGTCGTCCTTCCGCAACGGCCTGCCACACGAGTCGGTGCTCGAGATGGACGTCCTCACCGGCACGGGCGAGATCGTGACGGCGAGCCGGGATCAACACTCGGATCTGTTCCATGCCTTCCCCAATTCCTATGGGACGCTTGGTTATTCGGTGCGATTGAAGATCGAGCTGGAACCGGTGAAACCGTTCGTCGCCCTGCGGCACCTACGGTTCACGTCGCTGACGGACCTCGTCGCCACCATGGACCGCATCATCGAGACGGGCGGTCTCGACGGGTCACCCGTCCACTACCTAGACGGGGTGGTGTTCAGCGCCGACGAGTCCTATCTGTGCGTCGGCGTGCAGACCCCGACACCCGGCCCGGTCAGTGACTACACGGGCCGCGACATCTACTACCGGTCGATCCAGCACGCCGACGGCGAGAAGCACGACCGGCTGACCATCCACGACTACCTGTGGCGCTGGGACACCGACTGGTTCTGGTGCTCGCGGGCGTTCGGCGCGCAGAATCCGACGATCCGGCGCTTCTGGCCGCGGCGCTACCGGCGCAGCAGCGTCTACTGGAAGCTCATCGCCTACGACCGGCGGTTCGACATCGCCGACCGCATCGAGAAGCGCAACGGCCGACCGCCCCTGGAGCGCGTCGTGCAGGACATCGAGGTGCCGATCGAGCGCACCGCCGAGTTCGTCGACTGGTTCCTGGAGAACGTGCCGATCGAACCCATCTGGCTCTGCCCACTTCGGCTGCGCGACGACGCGGGCTGGCCGCTGTACCCGATTGCGGCGCATCACACGTACGTGAACATAGGCTTCTGGTCATCGGTGCCCGCCGGTGCAGAAGAGGGCGCGACGAACCGTCTCATCGAGGAGAAGGTCAGCGAGCTCGACGGCCACAAGTCGTTGTACTCCGACGCGTACTACTCCCCCGACGAGTTCGACGAGCTCTACGGCGGAGAGACCTACAACACGGTCAAGAAGATCTACGACCCGGATTCACGTCTGCTTGGTCTGTATGCGAAGGCGGTGGAGCGGCGATGAGCGCTTGCGCGAAGAGAAGACGACGGCGATGAGCGCTTGCGCGAAGAGTGGAGGACCACAGTGACGACCTACAAGGACGAATCCACCGAGACCACTTCCGGCAGGCTCACGCTCGCCGAGATCCTCGAATTGTTCGCCGCAGGCGGCGAACTGCCGCTGAAGTTCACCGCTTACGACGGCAGCTCCGCCGGACCGCCCGACGCCGAGGTCGGCCTCGACCTGCGTACTCCGCGCGGCACCACCTACCTGGCGACGTCGCCGGGCGAGCTCGGACTGGCGAGGGCCTACGTCTCGGGTGACGTGGAGATGCTCGGTGTGCACCCGGGTGATCCGTACGAGCTGCTCCGCGCGCTGGCCGACAAGCTGGACTTCAAGCGACCGTCGGCCCGCGTCCTGGCCAACATCGTCAGGTCGATCGGTTTCGAACACCTGCGCCCCATCCCGCCGCCCCCTCAGGAGGCGTTGCCGCGCTGGCGTCGCATCGCAGAAGGCTTGCGACACAGCAAGACTCGTGACGCCGACGCCATCCACCACCACTACGACGTGTCGAACACGTTCTACGAGTGGGTGCTCGGCCCGTCGATGACGTACACGTGCGCCTGCTACCCCGACCTCGACGCGAGTCTTGAAGAGGCGCAGGACAACAAGTATCGACTGGTGTTCGAGAAGCTGAAGCTGCAGCCCGGCGACCGTCTCCTGGACGTCGGCTGTGGCTGGGGCAGCATGGTTCGCTACGCGGCCCGTCACGGGGTCAAGGCCGTGGGCGTGACGCTGTCCAAGGAGCAGGCGGCGTGGGCGCAGAACGCCATCGCCGAGGAGGGCCTGTCCCATCTGGCGGAGGTGCGTCACGGCGACTACCGCGACGTGCGCGAGTCGGGGTTCGATGCGGTGTCGTCGATCGGCCTCACCGAACACATCGGTGTGCACAACTACCCGTCGTACTTCCGGTTCCTCAAGTCCAAGATGCGTACGGGTGCACTGATTCTCAACCACTGCATCACCCGGCCGGACAACCGCTCCGGCGCCGCGGCCGGCGGATTCATCGACCGCTACGTCTTCCCGGACGGCGAGCTGACCGGCTCGGGTCGCATCATCACCGAGGCCCAGGACGTCGGCCTCGAGGTGGTCCACGAGGAGAATCTGCGCCATCACTACGCGATGACGCTGCGCGACTGGTGCGCCAACCTCGTCGAGCACTGGGACGAGGCCGTTGCGGAGGTCGGGCTGCCCACCGCCAAGGTGTGGGGCCTGTACATGGCCGGGTCCCGGCTGGGATTCGAGACCAATGTCGTTCAGCTGCACCAGGTTCTGGCGGTCAAGCTGGACAACAATGGCGGCGACGGCGACCTGCCGCTGCGGCCGTGGTGGACGGCCTAGCCGCCCTCGATCCTTCGCGCACCCAGCTCGTTCTGCAGTAGCTCCAACGCGACCTCCTCGGGGTCGCGCCGCGGGCCTGCCTCTTCGTGGACGGCCTGGGCGAGCATGCTCTCCTCGTCGTCCTCGTCCGGCGGGGGCGGCTCGGCCACCACCGGCTGCGGACGGGCGGCAGGGGCGGGAGGAGCCGTTGGCGAGCCCGCCTCGCAGCGGATGTTCCAGTTGACCCCGAGCGCGTCCTTCAGCGAGTCCCTGATGATCTCGACGTTGCGTGCCTCGTTGAGCCGGTTGGCCAGCGGCGGCGACACGTGGCTGAGCACGAGGGTGTCGCCTTCGACGGCCAGCACGATGGCGCCGTCGAGCATGACGTCGGTGGGGCGCCTGCGCTCGCGCACCTTCTCCCGAATGGTCGACCACATGGTGCGCACGACGGCCGCATCTGGCTGGCCGACAGGGGCCGACGACGCGGGCGGCGACACGGGCGGCGGGGCCGGCTGGGCAGCCGGCGGCGGCTCCGTGGCGGCCGGGGTGACGGGCACGGCCTCGCGGGGCGCGGGTATCGGCGGCGTCGGCGCAGGCGGTGTGGGCGTAGGCGGTGTGGGCGTAGGCGGTGTGGGCGTAGGCGGCGTGGGCGCAGGCGCTTCGGTGGCAGCCGGTTCTGGCGCAGGCGCTTCGGGCGCGGTGCTCCTGCGGGTGAACTGCTTGACGGGCACCGCCGCTTCGACGGCAGCCGCCGCCTGCGACGCCTCACCCGCAGGGATGGACACGTTCATCCGGGTCTCGATGCGCTCGATGCGTTGCAGCAGAGCGGCTTCGGTATCGCTCGCCGACGGCAGCAGCAGCCGGGCGCAGACGACCTCGAGCAGCAGCCGCGGAGCCGTGGCACCCCGCATCTCACCGAGACCCGCGTGTACGACCTCGGCGTAGCGGGTCAGCGTGGCGGTGCCCAGCCGACCGGCCTGGTCGCGCATGCGCTCCAGGACGTCGTCGGGTGCGTCGACGACACCGCGCGCCGCGGCGTCTGGCACCGCCTGCAGCACGATGAGGTCCCTGAACCGCTCGAGCAGGTCGGTGGCGAACCGGCGCGGATCGTGCCCCGCGTCGATGAGCGACTCGACCGCACCGAACAGCGCGGCAGCATCACCGGCGGCGAGTGCGTCGACCGATGCGTCGATCAACGCCAGGTCGGTGGCGCCCAGCAGGGCCAACGCTCGCGGGTACGCCACCAGCGAGCCGTCGGAACCCGCCAGCAGCTGGTCGAGCACCGAGAGCGTGTCGCGAGGCGAGCCCCCGCCTGCCCTGATCACCAGCGGGTACACCGCATCCTCGACGGCGACGTTCTCCTGTGCGCAGATGCGTTCCAGCAGCCCGCGCATGGTCTTGGGCGCCAGCAGCCGAAACGGGTAGTGGTGTGTGCGCGACCGGATGGTGGGGAGCACCTTCTCGGGTTCCGTTGTCGCGAACACGAAGATCAAATGGTCCGGTGGCTCCTCCACGATCTTCAGCAGCGCGTTGAAGCCCGCCGTCGTGACCATGTGCGCCTCGTCGACGATGAAGATGCGGTAGCGCGACTGCGCGGGAGCGTAGAAGGCCCGGTCACGCAGTTCACGCGTGTCGTCCACGCCGCCGTGGCTGGCCGCGTCGAGCTCGACGACGTCGACGTTGCCGGGGCCGTTGGGGGCCAACGCCACGCAGGAGTCGCAGACTCCGCACGGCGTGGGGGTGGGTCCCTTCTCACAGTTCAGCGAGCGGGCCAGGATGCGCGCGGACGACGTCTTGCCGCAGCCGCGCGGGCCGGAGAAGAGGTAGGCGTGGTTGATCCGGCCGGATTCGAGCGCCGTCGACAGCGGCTCGGTGACGTGTTCCTGTCCGACCACTTCGGCGAAGGAGGCAGGTCGGTACTTGCGGTAGAGAGCCACGACAGCAGGCTACCCAGGGTCGGTGACGCGCGGCGCCCTAGTCACCGGCAAGCAGGGACTCGGTCGCGGCGAGCAGCGCGCACGTCGCGAGGCCGTCGATCGCCTCGTTGAGATCGGGCATCGACGGAAACGACGGGGCGATCCGAATGTTCTTGTCCTCCGGATCCTTTCGATACGGGAAGGCCGCACCCGCCTCCGTCACCGCAATACCCGCGTCCTTGGCAAGGGCGATGGTGCGACGCGCCGTGCCTGGCCGGACGTCGAGGCTGACGAAATAGCCACCCTTGGGGTCGGTCCACGACGCGATCTTGGACTCACCGAGACGGTCTTCGAGGATCTCGCCGACGAGGGCGAACTTGGGCGCGAGCAGCTGCTGGTGACGCTGCATCTGCAGCCGGACGCCGTCGGCATCACCGAAGAACCGCAGGTGCCGCAGCTGGTTGACCTTGTCGGGTCCGATCGACTTCTTGCCCGCGTGCTGCAGGTACCAGGCGATGTTGCCGAGCGAACCGCCGAAGAAGCTGACGCCTGCGCCTGCGAACGTGATCTTCGAGGTCGACGCGAAGACGTAGGGCCGGTTCGGGTTGCCCGCCTTGGCCGCCAGCCCCACCACGTCGACCTGTCGGACGAAGTCGTGGGTGAGCGTGTGCACGACGTAGGCGTTGTCCCAGAACAGTCGGAAATCTGTTGCCGCCGTGCGCATTTGCACTAGGCGACGGACGTTCTCCCAGGAGTACGTGGTACCCGTCGGGTTGGAGAAGACGGGTACGCACCACATGCCCTTGATGGCCGGGTCGCCCGCGACGAGCTCCTCGATGAGGTCGACGTCGGGGCCTTCCTCGAGCATCGGCACCGGGATCATCTCGATGCCGTAGCTCTCGGTGATCGCGAAGTGGCGGTCGTAGCCGGGCGACGGGCACAGGAACTTGACCACCGGTTCCTGCGTCCACGGCCGCGGCGAGTCCACCCCGCCGTGCAGCAGCGAGAACACCACGATGTCGTGCATGATCTCGAGGCTGGCGTTGTTGCCTGCGATCAGGTTCGGCACCGGGATGCCGAGCAGCTCGCCGAAGATGGCGCGCAGCTCGGGAAGGCCGTGCAGACCACCGTAGTTGCGGGTGTCGGTGCCGTCTCCGTCGCGGTACTCCGTGCCGGGCAATGCCAGTAGGTCGTTGGACAGGTCGAGCTGCGCCGCCGACGGCTTGCCACGGGTGAGATCCAGGCTGAGCTTCTTGGCCTGCAGGTCGGCGTAATTCTGGCGCTGCGCCTGGTGCTGCGCCATCAGTTCGTCACGGCCTAGGGACAGAAACGACACGGCGGGCCTTTCCTCGGAGACGTGAACAAGGGCCGTGAACAAAGAAGGGGACCCCGCGCACCCGCTAGAGCCCATTGACCCTTGCTGCCTTCCGGCCCTGGGGGAGTTCACAGGATAGACGCCGCGCGGGGTCCGAGTTGTGAGTGTAGTACCCCGCGGCATCCGCTACTCGTGAGGAGCAGGCGATCGGGTCCGCTACCATGGCCCGCGGAGGATTCGCCTAGTGGCCTATGGCGCTCGCCTGGAACGCGGGTTGGGTTAATAGCCCTCAGGGGTTCAAATCCCCTATCCTCCGCGCTGGTCCGGGTACGGCCAGGCCTGAGTGCCTGGCCGTAGCTCGGCCTCACCGAAGGCCCCACCGACTCGAGGAGGAGTATGCGGCGCTGGATCGCGGTCCTGTGGCACGCATCGTTCTTCGTCATCGCTGGGGCTCTCTACTTCTTCTTCGTGCTCCCCCGCTGGTTCGAGCTGACCGGCGCTTGGCCCGTCGGCCTCGGGCTGGCCATGCGGATCGTGTGCGGCGCCCTGCTGGGCCTGGCCGCGCTGCCCGTCGTATTGACCCTGTTGAAGACCCGTAAGCCCGAGTTCGGCACGCCTCAGCTCGCGCTCACACTGAGGTTCTGGTCGGTCGTTCTGCACGTCCTGGCTGGGGCGCTCATCGTCGGTGCGGCGATCAGCGAGATCTGGGTCACCCTCGATGCCGCTGGTCAGACCCTGTTCGGCATCTACGGCGCGGCGGCAGCGGTCGCCATCCTCGGCGCTCTGGCCTTCTACCTCGCATATGCCGCCGAGCTTCCGCCGCCACCGCCCAAGCCGCTGCGACCCAAGGGCCAGACGCGCCGCCGGGGCCGTGGTTCGGACGCCGAGGACTCCGAAGAGGTCACGGCAGACGAAGAGGTCACGGCAGACCAAGAAGTCACCGCAGACCAAGAAGTCGCGGACACCGCGGAGGCCGATGAGCCCGCGGCCGACGAAGCCGAGGACGGCCCCACTCCGGTCACGCTCGAGAAGGCCACCGCCGAGGACACCGACGACAGCGATACCCCTGAGGCGACCGAGGCCAGTGCGACCGATGTGACGGACAGCGCCAGCACCGGTAACGCCGACGAATCCGGCACCGATGAGTCGGATAGCAAGTTGCGCAATCGGCGCCCTAGTGGCAGGTCGACGTCGCGGCTCTTCTCGCGTTCACGCCGCGGAGTAGCCCTCGACGACTGACGTCTCGGCACCGGTCGCGTCGACAGCCCACGGTGTCAGCGTCAGAATTGTGGGTAGAAGTCCTGCTACGAACGGCGAAAGGCGGCCCATGCGCAGGTTCCACACCAGGTGGCGATTCGTCATCGCGGTCGTGGCCACAGTCGCGTCGACGTCCACACTCGTCGCACCCGCGCTGGCTTCCGCCGCTCCTGCCGATCTTTCGAGTGTTGCCGCTCAGGTCGAACCGACCGTCGCGCGTATCGACACGACCATCAACTACCAGCACGCCATCGGCGCGGGGACTGGCATCGTCCTCGACCCGAGCGGGACCGTATTGACCAACTACCACGTCGTGCAGGGCGCGGACAGCATCACCGCCTCGGTCGCGGGGCGGCCGTACCAGGCGGACCTGGTGGGTTACGACCGCAACCGCGACATCGCCGTCCTGCAGCTCCGCGGCGCGGGCGGACTGCCGGTGGCGATCCTGGGGGACTCCTCGCAGCTCTCCGTGGGCGACCCGGTGGTCGCGCTCGGCAACGCCAGAGGTTCCGGCAGCCCGCTGACGCAGGAGTCCGGCCAGGTGGTCGGCTTCGGGCGCACGATCAACGCCAAGGACGAACTCACCGGCAGCTCGAATCAGGCGACCGGGCTGATCGAGATCGCCGCTCCGGTGCGAGCGGGCGACTCGGGCGGACCCGTCGTGAATGGCGCAGGCCAGGTCGTCGGGGTCACGACGGCCGCGACCGTCAACTTCCGGATGGACCCGGGTGGCTCGGGATTCGCCATCCCGATCAACGACGCGCTGGCGACGGCCAACCAGATCCGCTCGCGGACGCCGTCGGACTCCGTGCACGTCGGCCCACCGACCCTGCTCGGTGTCGGCGTGAACAGCAGAAATCAGCCGCAGTCGCTGCCCGGTGTCGTCATCTTCGAGGTGCTGCAGGGCGGCCCCGCGCAGCAGGCAGGTCTGCACGACGGCGACGTCCTGCTCAGCATCAACGGCGAGCAGGTGAACTCGGCGACGGCCCTGACCAACGTCCTCGACCGCCACTATCCCGGCGACGTGGTCGATCTGGCCTGGGTCGACAGGGCAGGCCAGCAGCTGACCGGCAAGGCGACACTGTCCTCCTGAGTTCGGCAAAACCGGCCGGATGCCGTCGTCCCGCTCCCTATGCTGAGCGAGTGCCAAACAAATCTCCGTACCGCGTCGTGCAGTGGACGACGGGCAACGTCGGCAAGAGCTCCGTGGCGGCCATCGCCCGCAACCCGTCCCTCGAACTCGTCGGCTGCTACGCATGGTCGGAGGAGAAGGTGGGACGCGACGCCGGGGAGCTCGCAGGCATCGAACCCCTTGGCGTGGCGGCCACCAACGACGTCGACGCCCTCCTGGCCCTCAAACCCGACTGCGTGGTCTACAACCCCATGTGGATCGATGTCGACGAACTGGTGACGATCCTCGCCGCCGGGATCAACGTCGTGGCGACCGCGTCGTTCATCACCGGGCACAACCAGGGCGACGGCCGCGACCGGATCGAGGCGGCATGCCAGCAGGGCGGGTCGACGATGTTCGGCTCGGGCATCAGCCCCGGCTACGTCAACCAGCTGTCGATCGTCGCCGCGGGAATCTGCGACCGGGTGGACAAGATCACCGTCAACGAGGCTGCCGACACCACCTTCTACGATTCCCCCGCAACGGAGAAGCCGGTCGGCTTCGGCCAGCCGATCGACCACCCCGATCTGCAGGCGATGACCGCCAAGGGCACCGGCGTGTTCGGGGAGGCGGTCCGCATGGTCGCCGACGCATTGGGCATCGAACTCGACGAGGTCCGCTGTGAGGCCGAGTACGCCGAGACCACCGAAGACCTCGACCTCGGCTCCTGGACGATCCCGGCCGGCTGCGTCGCCGGGGTGTACGCCAGCTGGCAAGGGATTCTCGGCGGAAGGTCCGTCGTGGAGATCAACGTCCGATGGCGCAAGGGACAGACGCTGGTGCCCGATTGGAAGATCGATCAGGACGGTTGGGTTATCGAGGTTGCCGGACGACCTACGGTGACGATGAAGGTCGGTTTCCTGCCACCGCCGGACTTCGAGGCCACCACGCTGGAGGAATTCATGGTCCTCGGACACATCATGACCGCCACGCCCCCGCTCAACGCCATTCCCGCGGTCGTTGCCGCCGCCCCGGGCATCGTCACCTACAGCGACCTGCCGCTCATCCTGCCGCGCGGGGTCGTTCCCGTCAGCTAATCTGCACGACTTCGCCGACGAGGTCGTCCGTTCGAACGACATGCCCGACGGGCATCGCCGCAGCTTGTCAGCGACCTGTGACGGGCGTTACATTGCCTGCGACAAACTTCCGACGGCTAGGGGGCCGACGCCGTGGTGCTCACGCTCGCACTGGTCTACCTGGGTGCCGGGATGGTCACGGCCCTGGGGACCTACGTGGCCAGCCGGCGGTTGGCCGACGGCTCCACGACGCCCCTCAGCTCACTCTGCTTCAGCGTTCTCGCGGGTGTGGTGTGGCCGTTGATGATCGTCGGCGTCGTCGAGCTGAGCTCCGTTGCGGTGTACTCCACCGCCAAGTCGTGGCGCCACGATCCCGAGGTACCTGAGTCGTGGCTGCGGGTCGAGGCCACGGATCACGTCGTCCTACCGCTGCGCTGACCGGTTTTCCTAGCCGGGCTAAGCTGGGCGCGTGGTTCGATTCGTTCTGGCGTGCGTGGTGACGGCAGCGGCGATGGTCGTGAGCGCGCCCGCCGCGATGGCCGACCCGCCACCGCCTGCGCCCGACTGCCCGGTGACCGATCCGCCGGTCATCAATCGTTGCGGGCCGGATCCCGACCCGCCTCCCCCGCCCGTCACCAGGGTGGCGATGTGCCAGGACGGCGCCTTCACCATCACTCAGCGTCCGTATTGGCAGGGCACGTGCCTCAAGCACGGCGGGGTTGCCCAATGGGTGACGGGTAACTGACGCTCACTTCTCGGTGACCGGTCGGGACCCAGCTGCGCACTTGGCCAACCCGACGCACCGTGTCTCCGTATCTCAGGGGGTACGAACAGTCATACGGTAGAGGCGAAGCATCCGATTCATCAGGGCGGGAAGAGGAGGGCGCGGGTGCCGACGGAAGCGCGCGCGTTCTGGATCCGCGAACCCGGCCGGGGCGAGATCCGCACGGTCCAGCTGCCGGAGCCTGGTCCGGGCGAGGTGCTGGTGCGCACGCTGCGGTCCGGGGTGAGCCGCGGCACCGAGGGACTGGTGTTCCGTGG
>JAOPUT010000119.1 GCA_025963385.1 Mycobacterium sp. | reverse complement strand
TGCAGCGCGACGGCAGCCCCGCCGACTTCGGCGCGTTCAGCAAGACGATAGATCTCTACCTCAGCGGCACCTACAACCTGACCCGCCTGGTCGCGGCATCGGTGGCCACTGCAGAGCCTCGCGAGGGCGGTGAACGTGGTGCCATCGTCATGACCGCATCGGTGGCGGGCTACGAAGGCCAAATCGGGCAGACGGCTTACGCCGCAGCGAAGGCGGGCGTCATCGGTCTGACCATCGCCGCAGCCCGTGACCTGAGCTCAGTGGGAATCCGGGTCAACACCATTGCGCCGGGAACGATGAAGACGCCGATCATGGAGTCCGTGGGCGAAGAGGCCATTGCCAAGTTTGCCGCCAACATTCCATTCCCCAAGCGGCTCGGCACGCCGGCTGAGTATGCCGACGCCGCAACGTTCCTGCTCACCAACGGTTACGTCAACGGCGAGGTCATGCGCCTCGACGGCGCACAGCGCTTCACCCCGAAGTAGTGGACCCAGGCGCGTCCCGGCCGACTTCCGGCCGGGACGCGCAATGGGTTACAGCCGACCCTCGACCTGAAGGTCGGGGTGCACCCACGTGGGCGAGGTCTTCGTCTTGAACGCTCGGAAACCCTCCCGCGCCTCGGGCCCGAAGAGACTGGTCTGCATGCCGATCCGGTCGAACAGGCCGAGGTAGTTGTCGAGGCTCGCCTTCACCGTGGCCCTTGCCGCCGGCGCCGTCCGACAGCATTGTGCGAGAAGCTCTTTCGCAGTGTCCAGCAGATCGTCGTGGGGCACCATGCGAGCCACCATTCCCCAGTCCACCGCCTCCTCCGCGCTCAATGTCCGGCCGGTGAACATCAGATCCCTGGTGCGGATGGGCCCGATCAGGCGTGCCAGCACCTGGCTGTAGTACGTGTCGGCGATCCCGCGGAACAACTCGGGCACCCGGAAGGTGGCCCGGTCGCTCACCACGGCGAGGTCGCTGCACATTGCGATCTGCAGACCGCCGCCCTGACACAGCCCGTTGACGGCCGACACCACGGGTTTGGCCGACTGCCGCAGGACGTCGAAGGGAGTCACGTCCATCCCCATCGTGGACGCGAAGTCCATCCAGTTGTCCTCTGCCGCCTGCCCCAGGTCGCCGCCCGGCGCGAAGACGTCTCCGGTTCCGGTGATGAGCAGGCCGGCCAGGTCGGGATCGGCGTTGACCCGACTGATCGCATACCGGATGCCGAAGTACATCGCGGGTGTCATTGCGTTACGCGCTTGCGGACGGTCCAGGGTGCAGATCGCGAAGGCACCTTCGCGTTCGAAGGTCAGGAAGGGCGTGCCGAGCCAGTCCCCGTCGGGTGGACGCGGACCGCCGTTGAGGTCACCGGACATGTGGATATCCCTTCCTGAAGCATCGTCGAGCCAGTCCGACCAAATTAGCCAAATAGTTGTACGATTCCAAACCCGAGCGGTAGCATCGGCTGAGTGGTGCACGTCACTGAATAGTGCCCGCTCGACCGCGCCGGACGGGCGGCAATCGCAACCGATCACCTGGAGGAATTGGAATGGGTTCACTCGACGGCCGCGTCGTCTTCATCACGGGCGCCGCACGCGGACAGGGTCGCTCGCACGCGGTGATGTGTGCCGAGCAGGGTGCGAACATCGTCGGCATCGACATCTGCGAAGACCTCGAGGTCGTGCCCTACAAGCTGGGTACCTACGAAGACCTCGAGGAAACCGCTCGCCTCGTCGAAAAGACCGGGCAGGAAATGCTTTTCCGCAAGGCGGACGTCCGCGACAAAGCTGCTCTGCAGGACGCGTTCGACGCAGGCGTCGAGCAGTTCGGCCACATCGACACCGTGATCGCCAACGCCGGTGTGGTGCTGACCAACGCCGACGAGCGCGACGCCTCCGAAGCTCTGCGCCTCGGACTCGACATCATGCTGATCGGGGTGTGGAACACCTTCCAGGTCGCGATCCCACACATCAAGGAGCGGGGCAAGGGCGGCAACCTGATCGCGACCAGCTCGATGATCGCGCTGCTCGATCTCACCGACGGACGCGGCGGCACCGATGCCTATCTCACGTCGAAACTCGCCATCACCGGCCTCGTTCGTGCCTACGCACTCATGCTCGCCGCCGACCGCATCCGCGTCAACGCCGTGGCGCCGACCAACTGCTCGACACCGATGATCACCGAAAATCCGGCACTCTTCAAGGTGATCGAGGAGAACCCGCACCTGGTCAACGCGATGTCGACCGCGTTGCCGGACTTCCCGATGATCGAACCACGCGACGTCAGCAATGCGATCCTGTTCTTGATCAGCGACGCGGGTCGCTCGTTCACCGGAAGCTTGTTGAAGGTAGACGCCGGGATGGACGTCAAGCGCTAAGCGACGACACCCGATGCAATACGGAATAGCGGACCGTTCGGCGCTGGTCGTCGGCGGCAGTAAGGGAATCGGCTTCGAGGTCGCCAAGCTGCTCGCCGACGAGGGTGCGCAGGTGGCGGTGCTCGCGCGGACCAAGGTCGACGTCGACGCCGCGGTCGAGGCCATCCGAGAGGGCGGCGGCACGGCGATCGGCGTCACCGGTGACGTCAGTGATCCCGAGCAGCTCGGCGATGCGGTGCGGGAAGTCACCGCCGAGCACGGGGCGCCACTCATCGTCATCGGCCAGGCCAAGTACCAACGGCCAGGCGACTTCGCCGACATCACCGACGTCAACGTCTACCGCGAGTCCTTCGAACTCCACACGATGAGCCAGATCATGCTCCTGCAGGCGGTCCTCCCCGCCATGAAGGAAGCGGCATGGGGTCGGTTCGTGCACATCGGGTCGGCGACTGCCAAGGAGCCGGCAGGCAACATCCACCACGCGGTGGCCAACACCAGCAGACCGTCGACCATCGGCCTTCTGAAGACCGTGGCCGACGAATACGCCCGGTACGGCATCACCGTCAACACCGTCGCACCCGGCTGGATCGAGACCGAGAATGCGCTGGCATACCTCGGGCAGCATCTCGGTGTCGGCGGCGAGCAGGAGCGGCGCGACTTCATGCTGACGCAGGCGCGCGTGCCCGCGGCACGCATGGGCAAGCCCGAGGAAATCGCGTCGCTCATCGCCTATCTCTGCTCGGAACCTGCCGGATATCTCACCGGCAGCTGGATCGAGGTCGACGGTGGACTGCACCGTTCGGCGTTCTAACCCTAGGAGAACACGTGGAAACCCTTGGCGCACCTGAACTCACCTTCGCAACCCTGCC
>JAOPUT010000111.1 GCA_025963385.1 Mycobacterium sp. | reverse complement strand
TGAGCGTGGTGGTCTCGGTGTGCGACCACGGGAGGTCCGTCAGGTTGATCTCGTGCGGGTGGCCGTCGATGTCGATGTAGTCCAGTAATCCGCCGCTGCCGACGTCACCGAACAACTCGTAGGTGAGTCGTTTGGGGGTGAACTCCTCGGGCGCCTGCGGTGGGTTGACCGCCAGGACCGGACCCGGCGCCGAGGACTGGTGCACCTTCCACATGCACAGGGCGCCGAGGGCCAGGACGACGACGGTGACCAGGGGCAGCCAGGCCTTCGCCAGTACGGTCCGGCCCCTCGAACTCCCGCTCACGTGAACACCCTCCCGCCGCATCGCAACGGCCATCAAGCGAGATTTATATCCCACATAGAATGAATAGTTCAACCGGAGCGCGCATCCGCACAGCGTTCTGACAGGAAGGGAATACGGGGACTGGCTTCGTGGTTGCAGGCCCGAAAACGGCTTTGGCCCGCGACCCCTTTTGTGTCTCTACTGCATCACTTCAGTGATATAAATCCTCCATGGAACGAGACGGTGCCCGTGTCATCGCGGAGATGGTCGAGCTCGGGGCCGACACGATGTGGCGGTATCTGGCCGATCGCGACCAGCTCAGCGCCAGCGCGACGTTGGTGCTGAATCGGTTGAATCGCGAAGGCCCGATGCGTTTGACGGCCCTTGCCGAGGCGGAGGGTGCCAGTCAGTCGGGGATGACGCAGTTGGTACAGCGCATGGAGCGTCAGGGGCTTCTCGAGAGGTGGAGCGATCCCGATGACGGCCGGGCGTCGTTGGTGATCATCGGCGAGGCGGGCAGGCGGATGTGGGACACGCGGGCCGACCAGCGCCGCAAGCGCATCGCGGAGTTGCTCGACGCCGTGTCCCCGGAGGATCAGGTGTCGCTGTGGCTGGCTGCGCAGGTCGTCGTGCGCGTTCTCGGCGAGATGCGCGATACCGCGGACCTGCAGGCACGGTCCGGCGTCGACGTCACGGGCTGACGGAGTGGGCCGATAGCGCCAGTCGAAGCTGCGTGGCGTCGATCACGGTCTGGTGCAATGGAATCGACGCCGCGACGAACTGATCGGGCCGGATCAGATAGGCACGGTCGGACCTGACGCGTCCGTGGGGGTCGGCGCCGAAGTCGCGTGGGTCGGCGATGCCTGAGGGTAGGTCGGGTCTGGCGACGGTCCCGGCGCCGTAGGTGTGCACTTGCCAGGTCATGTCCTGCAGCGCCTGCTGATTACCGGCGACGGGAGGCACTCGCCGGCCCACCGCCGGGTCGTCGGCCCAGGCCGGTGTCGGTTGCCCTCCGTCCACGAAGTGGTAGTGGATGCGGTACTGGCCAAGGAGGCCGCCGAAGCGCGGTCCCAGGCGGGACCCCATGATCAGCGGCGCGACCCTGCTCATCACCGAGCTGAACCGACGCCGGAACAGCGCGGTCATCGGATTGCGTCGGCCGATGACGCCGAAGGCGCGGTCGGTCACCTTGACCAGATGCAGTGCCACGGGCCGACGTTCACGCTCATAGCGTTGGAGCGCTTCGGGTTTCAGTCGACCGTCGTTCACGTCGGCGAGCAACATGGCCAGGTTGTGGGCGTCCTGCAGGCCGGTGTTCATCCCCTGGCCACCGACGGGGGAGTGGACGTGTCCCGCGTCGCCTGCCAGGAAGATCGAGCCGACCCGGAACTTGGAGGCGACCCGGTGATGGACGCGGTAGGTGGAGAACCAGTCGACGTGCCCGAGTTCGAGTCCCAGATCACTGCTCGCCGCCGCGATGGCCTCCTGCTCGGTGATCGAGTCTCGAGGCGCCAGGGCGACGAGTCGGGTGTGACCGCCTGCGCCGAGGGGGAAGGCGATGCCGAACGTCCGATTGCCGAACCGCATCGCCATCGAACCCTCCGGCACGCCTCGCACGTCGCGGATGTCGGCGACCCAGAAGGTCGCCTCGTCGGTGACGCCGTCGAAACGCAGATCCAGTTCCCGGCGTACCGCGGAGGCGGCGCCGTCGGCGCCGATGCACCATCGGGCACTCACCCTGAGCAGGTCGCCGTCTGCGCCTTCGAGGAGCGCCATGACGCGACCACCGGGTTCGGCAGTGTGATCGACCAGATCGACGAGCCGATGGTTCCAGCGGATGTCGCCCTTGCTCTCCAGAAGCGCGTCGTGGAGCAGGTGTTCGTTGCGGCTCTGCTCGAAGATCTGCACACCCGGAAAACGGGTCGCATCCCGCTGAAGGTCCGCGACCGCGACACCGTTGAGGTTGCCCGAGGCGCCGATCTGCATCCGTTCGGCGCGGTAGGCGCCTGCCAACACCCGGTCGGCGAGGCCGAGCTGGTCGTAGATCTCCATGGTCCGCGCCTGGACCGCCAGCGCGCGTGATTCCTTGGTCGGGCCCGCCTTGCGGTCGACGATCACCGCCGGCACCCCGCGCCTGGCGAGGACGACGGCGGCCATCAACCCCGTCGGGCCCGCGCCCACGACCAGAACCTCGGTGTCGACCACCGGAACGTCCTCCAGCCGAACGTCACCCGCACCCATCAGTGGCTTCTCCCGTCCTCGGCCGTCGACGTTACGGACCACTACCGCAACACGTCGAGACTTTGACGCTTCGCGTCGTGCAGGCGTGCCAGTACGTCGGCGGTCGTGGCGAAGTCCATGCACTCGTCGGTGACGGACTGGCCGTACACCAGCGGTCCGTCGACGGACTGGGACCCGGCCACCAAGAAGCTCTCCAACATCAGGCCGCTGATGCCGCGTTCTCCGAACGCGATCCGGGCGGCGATCTCACGGGCCACCTGAGCCTGGCGGGCGTGGTCCTTGCCGGAGTTGGCGTGCGAGCAGTCGATCATGACGTTGCCTGGCAGTCGTGCGGCGACCAGACCGTCGATCGCGTCCGCGACGGATGCGGTGTGGTGGTTGGGGCCCGCCGAGCCACCGCGCAGGATCACGTGACAGTCGGGGTTGCCGGCGGTCTCGACGATGGCACCGCGGCCGAAACCGTCGATTCCGAAGAAGACGTGTTGCGCCGCTGCAGCCTTCACGCCGTCGATGGCGGGTTGCACGTTGCCGTCGGTGCCGTTCTTGAACCCGACGGGCATCGACAGTCCGGAGGCCAGCTGACGGTGAATCTGTGACTCGGTGGTCCTGGCGCCGATCGCGCCCCAGGACACCGTGTCGGCGATGTACGGCGGGCTGGTGGGTTCGAGGAACTCGCAGCCGACCGCCAAACCCAACGCGCCGATGTCGAGCAGCAGCGTGCGGGCGGTGCGCAGCCCGCGTTCCACGTCGTAGCTGCCATCCATCCCCGGGTCGTTGATGAGTCCCTTCCAGCCGACCGTGGTGCGGGGTTTCTCGAAGTACACGCGCATGACGATCTTGAGCCGGTCGGCGTACGCATCGGCCAGCGGAGCCAGGCGGTGCGCGTAGTCGAGGGCTGCCGCCGGATCGTGCACGGAGCACGGTCCGACGATCACCAGGAGCCGGTCATCCCGGCCTGCCAAGATGTCGGTGATCTCGGCACGATGGCGTCTGATGCTCTCCGAAACGGCGTGGCGGAGAGGGAGTTCGGCGCGGATCTGATCGGGGGCAGGGACCGCGCGGAAGGAGACGATCCGTTGGTCGGAGGTGCTCTCGGTGTCGACGTCGAGGCTGGTGATGGTCACGGTGTTCGGGCTTCCTGTGAGTGGTTCTCAGGGCGTACCCGCGGACTGTCCGGTGCCCTGAAATGACGAAAGCAGCGACCATGTGGTCACTGCTGGGCTCCGGGTGGCGTATCGCGCGTTGGTTCTAGTGCGCCCTATCCGCGGCTCCACCCGGAGCCGAGATAAAGCGCCAATAGCAGCGCGTGCCGATGTTCACGGCACGAACGATACCTCGCCGGCTCGTCGTCTGACCAGTCGCCGGGCGTCCGCCCGTCAGACGCCGGGCCGCGGAGCGCTCACCGCAAGCTCCGTACCCGGCATCGAGACGTGCATGATGGCCGCTCGCACCTGGGGTTCGACGTCGTCGGACAACCACAGACTCCAGGTTTCACATGGCGTCGTCTCGCTGATTCGGGTCAGCGCGATGCCGTGGCGCTGTGCGTCGTCGTAGATCGCCCTGACCATGTCGGACCAGTTCGCGGGGAACTTGGTGGGGCCGCGTTGTTGCTCTGGTGAGCAGTCGTCGAGGTGGACCGACCCCGGGGGCAGTCCGTGTACCGCAAGGACGTTGGGCCGGAACGCCTCCAGTTCGCGGGTCAGGCTGCCGCCGTGCGTTGCCGCGATACTGCGATTGTTGTGCCCGTAGGTATCGAGCGCAGCACCCGTCACGGCCAGTGGAATGAGCCCGGCCTCCGTGGTGGCCACCCGGACGTGCGACGTGTCGACTTCCTGCAAGGCCGCCGAAACTGCCGTCTGGAACGGACTTTCGAAATAGCTGCCTGCGGGTAGGTGGAAGGGCACCAAGCCGATGCACGTGAGCATCGTCAGCACGATGGTCGGGCTGGCGCGGGCGGTCCGGTCGTCCGCCCGCGCGGGCGAGAGTGCGTTCCCGGCGGCGACGGCGTGTCCCGCAGCGATCGCGGCGAGCACCGGGACCAGCGGCCACTGCATCCGTCCCCACCAGTTCAAGGTGGTGGCGATCGCGATCCAGGCGAGTGAGAACGTCAGGAGCGCCACCGGGAGGAGCCAGGACCCGTCGCGCCGCCGCACCCCCAGGACGCCGAGTGCCACCACTACGGGGAGGAACACGGCCAGGGTCGCGACGTCGGCGACGGTCGGTACGAAGGTCAGCCCGACCTTCTTCCAAAAGTCCGGCGGCAGAGCGGCATTGGCCCACATCAGTGGCGCGGTCAAGAGCAGGGCGCCGATCCACCAGCTGCGAGTCGCGCCCCGACCGAGCATGGTGGCGACCAGGACACCCATCAGCGGCAGCAGCAGCGAGCCGTAGAACTGCAGCGAGAAGAGGGCGTTCGCGCCGTGGAGCGAACCCGACTTCATCACCGCCGACGTCGGCAGCAACTGGCCGAAGTAGTCGATGCGGAGTGCGACCCACCAGAAGACGAACAGTCCGAACGGCACCATCAGTGCGCAGAGTGTCGCGACCGAGGTCGTCCGGTGCGTGCCTGCCCGCCGCGTGAGCAGCAGCCCGAAGAACACCGCGAGCGGTCCGAAGGCGAAGGCCTCGGGGCGCCACCAGCCAGCAATCCCGGCGGCGGCACCTGCGCCGGCGAGCAACGTCAGCGAGGCCCGCCGGGTGCGTGCGAGCGGAGCCAGCGCCGCGACCGTGAAGGCAGCGAGCAGAAGGAACGCCATCACGGGCGGGGAGAACCCGCTGAGCACGTACCTGTCCACGGGCCCACCGCCGACGAGTGCGGCGAGCGCTATCGGCAGTCGCAGCGACCGCTGCCAAAGTCGTTGGTTGAGGACGCCGAAGAGCGCTCCGATGCCGAAGACCCCGGCGAGGTTGAGCAGCACCGCCGCCGCGGCGGTGGACAAGCCGAGGAGGGTCAGCGGTGCAAGTGCCAGAACGAATCCGAGGTCGGTGGCGCCGTCGGTGAGACCGGGTGCCTGACCGGCATTCCAGGTGATGCCCCACCCGTGTGCGAGGTTCTCGGCGTACCTGAACAGCATTGCCGCATCTTCGAAGGGCGCGGGCACACCGAGGCGGGTGCTCTCCAGCAGAGTCCAGAACAGGCACACCGCGAGGGCGGCCATGCCGGGCCACAGAATGGCGCCGACGCGGCCCCTGGAGCGGGTCGTCGGCGTGGGATCGTTCGGCATCACCGCGCGACGATGGACCCCGACCGCGCTGGATCTCAAGAGTGGTTGTCCCCCCATAACAAGATCCTGACACGCCGGATGAGTTTTTGCTAACTTCAGTGGAGCAATGTGATCTTTGAGACGTCGTGCCTGTACAAATGGACTAAAGCAGGTTCTGTGCTATTTACTGGGTAGTCGCCATGTCTGCACCCCGTTGCGAAGGAGGTCACGTGACAGCAGCCGACGCTGAACCCTCCGGTCGTGTCGACCGCGGCCGACGCGGATTCCTGACGGCCTCGGCCGTGGCCCTGGGGGCCGGGGTCGCCGTCACCGCCACCGCGTGTCAGTCGTCGCCTGCCACGCCCGTCGGCATCGACGTCGTCGCACGGAGCGTGCTCGCCAAGTTGGCGACCGACGCCGATCCCAGGGCGAACACCGATGCACTCAACGCGGCGATGGCGGAGTCGGCCACCTCGGGCGCGCACGTGATCCTGCCAGGAGGAGAGTTCGGCTTCCTCGGTATGGCACTTCCGCCGAAGGGTGCCGTCAACGTCGTCGGCGCCGGACGCGGTATCACCATGCTCCGCAACGAGGGCACGGCGGCATCGATCACGGCACACGGCGTACCCGGGGGCGACGAGTACCTCTCGGACTGGGCGATCTCGGGCCTCTCGCTGAGCGCCGTCAAGCGGGTCCCCGAACAGGTGGCGCTCAGCGTCAAGCTGGCGTCCCGGTTCTCGGTCCGAGACCTTCTGATCAGCGGCCACGGCGTTGGCGTGCAACACGAATCGGGGTGGGATGGCGGTTACGACGGCGTCAGCGTGACCGACTCAGGGATCGGCTGGCAGTTTCCGGCCATCGGCGGGTTCGCGCCGTCCTCGCCGCTGGGGCTGCGCAATTGCAGCGCGGTGAACAGTGACACCGCGGTGAGCATCGAGGACGGCGTCGAGGCGATGGAGTGGGTCGGTGGCGACTTCTCCGGCTGCGGTCGCGGCATGCTGATCCTCGGAGACGAGACCCGGTCGATCTCCCTGCACGGGATCAACTTCGAACGGATCAAGGGCGAAGATCTCGTGGTCGGTGACGACAAGTCGGGTCCTGCCGCGGTCGCGGTGAACGGCTGCCGGTTCTTCCGGGTGGACAAGGGCGCCGTATCGGTGCGGTTCGTGCGGGGGGACGCGTTGACGTTCGGCAGTTCCCGCTGGACCAACTACGGCACGGCGGTCGATCGCGGCGACGACTCGGGCCTGCTGGTGATCAATACGAGCACCGGGTTCGAAGTCGACGAATTCCTTGCCTCCGGCGGACAGGTGCAGCCGCAGGGCGTGCTGAACGCCAGCGCGGGCCCCTTCTCGATGACGCTGTCGCTCGACGGCACGTCGGTCCTGCCTGCGGTCGCAGGGGTGGAAGGGCTTGCCACGAAGTTCTTGTCGGGACCCGGTCGCGTGACGGCGAGTGACGACGACTTCGCTCTACCGCCGCGGGAGGGCAGTATCGCCGTGTTGCGGGACGACGCGGATGGCAGCATCCGGCACGCGGTCCGCGGTACGGACGGCTGGTTCGTCTCGGCGCCGTATCAGGCGCCCCCTCCCAAGTAGGCCGCAGGAAACAGTCGAAGCGTGCGGTCCTGCGGGGGATTCCTCCCGGCGGCACGTGCCGACGAACGACGAAAATCAGCCCACGAAACGGCATTTCGCCGGTGGGCTATCATGGCGACGACGAACGAGGCAATCGGCATCTACCCGCGAGGCGGCGATTGCAGCAAATCCTCTGAATCCGAGAGGCGAACCGCATGAGCCAGCGACCGCAGGATCCGCCGGAGTCCGCCGGGGCATATCCTCCGGGTTGGGTACCCGTCGGGCCGCCGTCGCCACCGCGTAGCGGCAGGCTGTGGTGGATCATCGCTGCGGTCGTGCTCGCCGTGATCGTGGTGGTCGGTGCCGTCGCCGTGTCGACCGGGCGGGGCTCGCGCACCGCAGGTGCGCCGTACTCCCCGCAGCCGACGCCAGGGTCCACCCAGAAGGCGTCCACCGCCGCACCGACGAGCATCGCCAGTGCCGCAGACACCGGGCCGGTCGGACTCATTACCTCCGACGAGACGTGCGGCCCCTGGGACAACGTCCAGACCTCGGTCGCCGCCGCCGTGAAGAACGGCTGGGCGCAACGAGACCCGGCCCTGCCCGCGTCGGGATGGGAACCGGCCCGCCGCTCCCAATTCGAGGCGGTCGGCAGTGCGTTGCGCAGCGGCGCCGACACCGCCGTCACCCTCGCCGCGCGAACACCGCACCGCGCGATGCGCGAACTGTACGACGCCTTCGCCGTCTACGGCCGTGCCTACGCCGACTCGTCGCCGAACTACGAACCCAGGGACGACTTCCTGGCGCAGACCAGTCTTGCGGCGCTCGACTCGATCACGGAGATCTGCGCGGCGGCCCGGTCGATCTCGGCCATGCCCGAACCTCCTGCCGTACCCCCGGCCCCGCCTCCGTCAGAGCCCGTGGTCGCCGAACCAGCCGACGTGCAGCGGTTCCTCGCGGAGCCCAACCCCACGTGCGCGCGTTGGGTTCCCAGCGAGGCCACGGTGCGGGAGCAGACCGCGGACTGGTCGGCCCTCGACCCGAACATCGGTGTCGCCCAGTGGAATCCGGCGCAGCGTGCGGTCGCCGACGCCGCCGCACAGGTAATGGCCGCGCGCGCCGACGACATGGAGGCGGCAGGCCGCGACAGCGGCAACCCGGTCGTCGAGGACCTCGCCACCCTCGGGGCGTTGTACCTTCGTGCCTTCGCGATGGAGGAGCCCCTCTACTGGACGGGCGATCACGATCTCGCCGACGTCGGGCTCGCCGTCGACCACCTCGTCTCGACGGCATGCCAGGCGGTTGGGGGCTGACGGCAATCCGGTCAGCCTGCGGCCCACTCCTTTGCGCGGTCGAGCTCGTCGAGCCCGAACATGGCCAGTTCGCCCGGCACCATCCACGCCAGGGCGTGCAAGGTGTGGGCGACCCATTCCTTGTCGGACACCACGGCGATGCGCTTGAACTTCGAATGGTGCCCGAAGAGGGCGCCGAAGCCGAGTTTGAGGTCCTCGACCAATCCGCCGGGCCCGAAGCCCTCGTAGTCGGAGGAGATGACCTCGACGATCCTGATCTCGTCGGCACCGACCAGACCGTCCAACACCGGCTTGAACGCACGCAGCTCCTCACCCGTGAGCCGACCCGACACGCGAATGCCCGTCACTCCCGGCGGCATGTCCTGAAGAACCTCGATCATCGATCTTCCTTCCTCTCCACCTCTTCCGAGGCCGTGCGATGACTACCCGACCGGGGTGCGGGGCATCGCGGCCACGGCGAGGGCCGTCGAAACGGCGACGATCAGCACGCCGATGAACACCGCGCCGGCACCGGACTGGATGGCCGCAGAACCGATCGATCGGATGTCGCCAGGGCCGAAGATCGAGTTGGCGATGGCGCCGAAGATGGCCACGCCGACGGCACTGCCGAGCGAGCGGGCGAACATGTTGTTGCCCGTCACCACACCGCGCTCTTCCCATTCGACGCTGGACTGTGCCGCGATCAGCGTCGGCACCGCCAGCAGTCCCATGCCTCCGCCGATCACGAAGCAGGCCACTGCCACCACGGCGACGTTCGGGCGGTGCGCCGTCACCGCCAGCGCCGTGGCTCCGGCGATCACCAGCACCACGCCCGCGATGGCGGTGTTCTTGAAACCCCAGCGGAGGTAGAGCCGTCCGGCGATGGCAGCGGTGGCCGGCCAACCCAACGTGAGCGCCGCGAGCGCGAGACCGGCGACCAGCGGTCGCACCTGAAGCGAGCCCTCGAGATAGGTCGGCACGTAGGAGGTCAGGCCCATCAGGATGGCGCCGACGCCGAACGCGACGATCGTGGTCGCACACAGGAGCCGACGGGAGAACACCCACATCGGCAGGATCGGCTCGGCGGCACGGCGTTCCACCAGCACGAAGGCCACCATTAGCACCACGCCGGCGGTGAACGCGCCGATGCTCGGCGCCGAGTCCCACGCCCAGCTCTGGCCGCCGCCGAGCGCGCCGAGAACCAGTGACGTCATCGCCGACGCGAGGAGCAGCGCGCCGAGGACGTCGACACTGCGACGCCGTGGGGTGGCCGTCTCGTGGAAGTGCCGGTTGAACATCCACGCGGCGACCAGGCAGAGCGGGATGTTGATGAGGAACACGCCGCGCCAGATTCCGAGCTGGGAGAAGACGCCGCCGAGCATCGGCCCGACGACCGAGGAGATGGCCCACACGCTGGCCAGGTAGGCCTGCACCCTGGCGCGTTCAGCCACTGTGTAGACGTCGCCGACGATGGTCACCGCCGTGGGTTGGACGGCGCCGGCACCGAGTCCCTGGACCGCCCGAAAGATGATCAGCGCCAGCATGTTCCACGCTGCTGCGCACAGGATCGAGCCCGCCAGGAACAACGCGATCCCGAGCAGCAGGATCGGCTTTCGGCCGAAGACGTCGGACAGCTTGGCGTAGATCGGGGTGGTCACGGCCTGGCCGAGGAGGTAGGCCGAGAACAACCAGGGGAACTGGTGGAAACCGCCGAGCTCACCGACGATCGATGGCACCGCGGTCGCCAGCACCGTCGAGTCGATGGCGACCAACCCGGTGCTCAGCATGACCGAGATCAGGACGGGTCCGCGATCCGAACGGAAGCCGACCGCGGCCGAGGAGGGCACGGTACTGGCGTTCAACGCCTTCGCTCCGTCGTCTCCCCGCACATGGCCATCGAGGACGAAATCTACGCCTCGATGCTGTGGGCTCGGGAAGCGCGGGCCAGATCACGAAGACGCCAGATCACGGAAGGCAGGGCTAGTTCACGGAAGACGGAGTCGGCTATCCCGATAGGACCGAGCCAGGCTTGGGAAGAAGTGGGTCAGCGCAGCCGAGACGCCGTAGGGCGCCAGCATGGCGGCGACGATCAGGAACAAGGTGGGGATCTCGTTGATGGTCATGGCAGCAATTGTTCGGCAGGCAACATCCCGCCAACAGTGTCGGAAACGACAATGAAGATAAAATTCTGCCACCAGACGTGAGGTTTCGAATCGCGAGCGCGGGGGAACTGCGCGTTGGTCGGTTTCGTGCCGATTCGCGAGGAGGCGATCATGGCGACACCCGCTGCGACTCAGGGCGGCGCAATCCGCAGCCTCATTCCCGCCCGCATCGACCGACTGCCATGGTCACCGTTTCATACCCGACTGGTGGTCGCACTCGGCGTCGCCTGGATTCTCGACGGCCTCGAGATCACCGTCGCCAGTGCGGTGGCCGACACCCTCAGCCAGCCCGAGACACTCGGATTGTCCTCCGCCGCCGTTGGTTTCCTCGCCACCGTCTACCTGGCGGGAGAAGTGGTCGGCGCCCTGTTCTTCGGCCGACTGTCGGACAAGCTCGGGCGACGCAACCTCTTCATGGTCACCCTGGGGGTGTACCTCGTCGGCAGCGGTCTCACGGCCCTGACGCTGGGGAACGGCGCCGGGTGGGTCGTCTTCCTGTACGCCACCCGCTTCATCGCGGGCATGGGCATCGGCGGCGAGTACGCGGCCATCAACTCGGCGATCGACGAACTCATCCCAGCCCGCTACCGGGGTCGCGTCGACATCGCCGTGAACGGAACCTACTGGGCGGGAGCGATTCTCGGCACGCTCGGGACGTTCATCTTCCTCAAGTCGATGGATCTGAGCCTGGGCTGGCGACTGGCCTTCCTCATCGGTCCGGTACTTGGCCTGGTGATCCTGCTCGTGCGCCGTCACCTGCCCGAGAGCCCGCGCTGGCAGGTCATGAACGGCCGCGTGGACGAGGCCGAGAAGTCGATCGCCTACATCGAGCGGGAGGTCGAGGCCACCGGCGTCACGCTGCCGCCCGTCGACGAGACCAAGTCGATCGAACTGAAGCCGACCGAGAAGATCGGCTACCTGGCGCTCACGCGAGTGTTGTTCCGCGACTACCCGAAGCGCGCCATCCTCGGTGCGTCCCTCATGATCAGCCAGTCGTTTCTGTACAACGCGATCTTCTTCACCTACACGCTGGTGCTCGGCAAGTTCTACGGTGTGCCATCGGGTTCGACGCCCCTGTATCTGATCGCCTTTGCCATCGGAAACCTCTTGGGTCCGTTGACGATCGGGCACTTCTTCGACACGATCGGCCGCCGGAAGATGATCACGGGCACCTATCTACTGTCCGGTGTGCTGCTGGCGGTCAGCGCGGTGCTGTTCTACGCCGGAGTGCTCAACGCCATCACCCAGACCATCGCGTGGTGCGTCATCTTCTTCTTCGCGTCGGCAGGTGCGAGCTCGGCCTACCTCACGGTGAGCGAGATCTTCCCGCTGGAGGTCAGGGCGAAGGCCATCGCCGTGTTCTTCGCGATCGCACAGTGCTTCGGGGCCCTTGGGCCGGTGGTCTACGGCGCCCTCATCGGTGACGGTTCGCGGCCCGTCCTACTGTTCCTCGGCTATCTGCTGGGAGCGGCGGTGATGATCGGCGGTGGACTGGTCGCGTGGTTCCTCGCGGTCGACGCCGAAGGCAAGTCACTCGAGGACGTCGCGACTCCGCTGGCGGCCGCGGGAACCGTCAGGCGCACCGGTTCGGTGCGGGCCGAGGGCTCGTCCCGCCCCCACACCACCTAAACGGAGCCCTCTTCTCCGAGGAACTCAACCAGCCCTTCCCGACGCTGTTCCTCATCAACCCGGACCGGTGACGGCGCTCGGCCTTACGCCGACAGGTCGTCGTCGTCGTCCCAGCCGCGCTGCTCGGTCTCTTCGAGCGAGGTGAGCCGCGGGTTTGCGGTGGACGTCGTGCGCTGACCGCCGCCTCTGCGGGCGTCGTACACGTTGGACGTCGCCAAGGTGATGAGCTCCTCGACGACGTCGTGCGGCGGATGTCCGACGAGCGGGGCGAGCGGAGTGACCACCACGCCGATGCTGGCCGTCAGGCGGTACGGGGCGGTGCGGACGCTGTGCTGGAGTCGCTCGGTGAGCACCGATGCGTCGGCGGTGTTGAACGTGTCGGCGACGAGGTATTCGGATTCGCCGACGTGGGCCAGGACGGCGTCGCGCCGCAGCGTCTCACCGAGGCGGTGCCCGATCGCCACGCGCGCCTCGTTGCCGCCCGCTTCGCCCTTCATCGCCGTCAGCAGGGAGAAGCTGTCGAGGCTGACCACCACGATGGCCAGGAAGCGATCGTCATCCCTGTCGCGGGCGACCACGGTCGCGACGCGATCGGCGAACGCATCGCGCGTCAGCAGCCCGGTCAACGGCTCGAGCTCACCGTAGTGGACGTCGGTGTTGACCAGGCGGATCACGTTGCGGCAGACGAACACGACGAACGCGTTGATCAAGAGGAACAGCACGACTCCTGAGATGGTGATCGCGGGGTCGAAGCCGCCGAGGCGGATCGCCAAGGCGACGAGGGTCGCCGCCCCGACGAGCCAGACGTACGCCAGCAGCCTTCCGTCGTGGAACATGGCCGTGAACGCCGACACCACGACGAAGGTGCTCGCCCCCAAGAGACCGATGGCGGGATCTTCATCGACGAGGCAGGCGACGGCGATGCAGATACTACCGATCAGCACGCACAGCTGGGACTGGGCGCGGCTGGGCCAGCCAGACCTGAGCCACAGTGTCGCCATCACGACGCAGCACACCGATATCGCGGCGGCGAGCCAACGGTCGACCACGCCCTTCGGTCCGTGATCGCTCAGCGTCAGGATCAGCGGGATCGCACTCATGCCGAGCAAGGTGACCGCGGTCAGCCGGCAGGTGGCGCGTTGTAGTCCCCTGGCCGCCAGAAACGACGTGATCCAGTAGTAGTGGTCTTCGGTGTGAAGCAGGCGCCTCGCTGCGGTCAGCATTGTCAGAGCCTCGTCGTTGGGGTTGTCTGGCCAGCGTAAGCAAATTATGCGCTGCGGCCAAGATGCACGCCAACAAACTAACCGAGGGCTTTGGCAAACTGTTGATTGAATTAACGAAAGTGACTGAGGCGCGGCCGTCACTCGTCGATGTCGGTGCTCCTCGACAGCTCCGCCCAGGCATCCGCTTCGGCAAGTTCGGCAGTCAGCACCCTCCGGTAGTTCTCGAGTGCATCGGTTCCCAGCAGCAGCAGGGCAGGCGGCGCGCTCGACTCGACGGCGGTGATCACGGCAACGGCCGCCTTCACTGGGTCACCCGGCTGAGTGCCATGTCCGGTGCCGTGCTCGATGCGGCGCTTGCCCGCCGTCTCGGCATAGTCGGCGATCGCGGTGGCCGACTGCGTCAACGATCGGCCCGCGAAGTCGGTGCGGAAGGCGCCGGGCTCGACGACCATGGCGGTGATGCCCAGCGGTTGCAACTCCTTGCGCAACGAACCCGTCATCCCCTCCATGGCCGCCTTCGACGCCGAGTAGTAGCCGGAACCCTCCGGGGTGATCTGGGCGCCGATCGAGGAGACGTTGACGATCGCGCCGCGGCGTCGGCGCCTCATGGTCGGCAGGACCGCCTTGATCATGGCGACCGTGCCGAAGAAGTTCGTGGCGAACAGCCGCTGGACGTCGGCGTCGTCACCCTCCTCCACCGCTGCGCGATAACCGTAGCCGGCGTTGTTGACCAGCACGTCGATGGCACCGAACCGATCCTCCGCGGCGGCAACGGCATCGATCGTCTGAGCGGCGTCGGTGACGTCGAGCGGCAGGGCCAGGGACGTGTCGGGAAAGGCGTCCGCGAGAGGCCGCAGCGTCGAGACGTCGCGCGCGGTGATCACCGCCGAGTAGCCGCGCTGCAGCACGGTTTCGGCGAGGGATCGGCCGAGACCCGTCGAACACCCGGTGATGAGCCATGTGCTTGCCATGAGCCGAGGCTAGGTCGCGATGCTGGGAGTCAGGGAGGTTCTGTTGGTACCCGTGCTGCTGATCCGTCCCTGACGCTCCTTGGAGATTTGCCGCACGACGTCACGGATCATTCGCTGGCGCTACCCGTTTCTGCCGATCCCGGGCGGATCGGACATCGCTGGCGCTGCCATCGATCCCGATATTCTCTTCGCGGAGCAAACGCCGAGCCCTGGGATCGGGCTTTCGCGGCCCTTGTAATTGCGTTTCCAGACGGTGAATTCGCCAAAACGCCCCTGCTCGAGGCGCACACTTGTCCTCGTGTGATCGGCGCACCGGGGGAGATTCGAAGATGACCGTCCAGCAGCAACAAGCGCTTGATTCGCTGTACGCACTCGACAACGTTCTGACGATCAAAGTCACCATGCCGCAGCATGATTGGGATGCCGTGCGCACCGAGCCGCCGAAGGGTGGCGTCTGTAACTTCGAGTGGACCGGGGGAGCGCGGTTCACGTGGGCCAAGGCCACCTCGGTCGAGATCTCGGGCACCAGGTTCCCGGCCCGCACCACCTTCACCAACGTGGGGCTGAAGAAGAAGTCGTTCTGCGGATCATTGAACAGCGAAAAGCCATGTCTCCACGTCGACTTCGGCAAGTTCAGCGATGCCACCAGCGCCGCCGCCGAGGCGCTCATCGGGTCGCGCTACCTCACGCTGAACAACTCCATCCAGGACCGGTCCTTCATTCGGCAGCCCCTGGGATACCGGCTGCTGGGAATGGCCGGTCTGCCACACTCGCGGTGCAACTTCGCGCGCGTGTTCGTCAACGGCACACTCGTCGGGCAGGGATTCGGTGGCGTCAACGCCCCCGGCATGTACGTCAACGCCGAACCGGCCATGAAGCGCTACATCGAGCGCAACTTCGGCAACATGAAGGGCAACCTCTACGAGATCGAGCATCACGACGACTTCGTCAGGGAGCGGTTGGATTTCATCTCGGTGGAGTCGCTGTCAGCGTTCGAGAACAAGGCAGATCTGAAGTTCGCGGTCGATCTCATCGCCTCGGACGGACTGGCCGGTGCGAACCAGATGTTGGACCTGGACCACTTCATCAAGCTGTACGCGATGGAGTTCTTCCTCAAACATTGGGACGGCTACGCCAACAACACCAACAACACCTACATCTACAACGACGTGGTGGCGGTCGAGGCGCCCGGCCCGACGGACGTCAGGTTCAAGATGATCCCGTGGGGCATCGACCAGACTCTGCAGCCCGACCGGCCGTTCAAACTGGCCAGGGGAGGGTTGATCGCGAAGCTGGTGCGTGACGATGCCACTCGCCGCAAGCAGCTGATCGATCAGATCGGCGCATTCCGGGCGAGCGTGTTCGGCCGCAAGGTCCAGCAGACGGTGCTCAAGCCCATGATCGACCAGATGGAGGCGACGCTGGTCGGCTTAGACGTGCCCAACGTAGTAGCCGAGATCGCCACCGTGCGAACACAATTACGGCTGGCAGAGTCGGCCGGATATCTGTGTGCCGGCCTGCCGGCGGACGAGGCGGTATACCTACTCGACGGTGACACCGGTGAGTGCCTACACGCGAGCAACACCGAGACGGTCCCGCCGGGGGCCCCCGATCCGGTGAACTTCGAGGTCTACCACTTCCCGCTGCGGGACGACGATGACAAGACCGATCTCTGGTCGTTCGCCGATCTCGGCAGCGGCAAGTCGATCACCAACCAGGCGTTCGGCCGGGTGCTGCACGCCAGCCGACAGGTCACCCCCCAGGGGCACAAATACCTGTACACCTGTGCGCCTTCCGATGTCGACCACTCCGAGGAGTTCTTGATTCTGCCCGTCGACTCACCGGATGACTTCACGTTCACGGGCTTCTTCAAACTCGCGAGCGTGCGGACCGGCGAGCAGGCCACCTACGGCCTCGACATCACCCCCGGCGGCAGGGCGAGAGTCCACCAGGAGCCCGACGGATCAAGGATCTACTTCTACTGAAGGCGAACCACGGCGTAGCCGCCGTCATCGTCGACGATGATCACCTTCCGTTTGTCGCCGTCCGAGAACGGCTCGATGCCTTCGGGTTTCATCGACCGATGAAATCTGACGTCGAGGAGCTCGACCGAGTCGCCATCACCATCCCAGGTGCAGAGCTGAAACGGTTCGTCGCCCCGGCTGCTCGAACGGCCGAGCAGGATCAGGAAACCGCCGGTCCGCTCGTCGAACGACATGTCCCGAACACCTTGTCTTGCAGTGGAGTTCGGCACACTCACCCGCGCCGCCGTGGGGTCGCCCAGGGAGGACGTCGCCCACGGCGCCACGCGGGCGTCGACCGGTACCCTGACGATGCCGATCCGCCCCGGGTCGGCTGGACCCCGCAGGCCGAACAGGAGTGTGTTCGCGTGCGGGTCCCAGGCCAGGCCTTCGACGTTCAGCCCCCCGTCGTCGGGCACCCGGTCGGCGGAGTCGGCAAGCGTCGGTTCCTGCCGCAGCAGCCAGGCCCGGAAGCCGTCCATCGCCTCGGCGGGTAGGTCGCCCGCGGAACGGTATCGAATGCGCACCAGCCCGTCGCAGACCTCTCTCCGTCCGGAGCGGCCGCTCCCCGCGACGCAGAGCGAGGACGCGGCGACGAGCAGGATCTCACCGTCGACGTCGACGCGGCACAGTCCCTCGGGGTCGCGAAGCAGCCCGTCGGTCAGCCCCGTCAACGGACGACGGCGGATCCGCTGGACTCCTTCCCCGTCGGAGTCCAGTTCGAACTCGAACAGGGCCGACGGATCGTTGTTGTCGATGAAGACGAATCGTTGGTGGGCGACCCGGACCACGCCCGACGCATTGAAGGGTGTGCCACCGTTCTTCTCCCGGAACCGCGTCGACCTGACCTTGCGCCCGACGAGACGGCTCGCTGCGCCCTTGACGGCGTCGAAGGCGGCGGAGAACGTTGCGGATGCCCAGTTCGTCACACCGTCCTCCCCTGCCCGCCATCGCCGGTCGAGCTCAGGATATGCAGCGCGTGGGCGGCTGGCCTAGCGTGAAAGGGTGACGGACGTCCCCGCGACCCACGGTTTCCTCGATCCAGCAGCCTTCGAGCCAGAGATCACCGACCCCGCCGAGCTCCGCGCCCACCGCAAGCGTCGGCTTGCGTTGGCCTACCGGGTCTTTGGCGCGATGGGCTGGGGTTCTCTCGGCGACGGGCACATCTCGGCCCGCGACCCCGAACGGCCGGACTGTTTCTGGCTGGGGCGGTACGGCGTGCCGTTTCGAGGCATGACCACCGACGACCTGGTGCTGGTCCACCCCGACGGCACCGTCGAAGGTGGGGGTCACATCAACGTCGCCGCCTACTACATCCATGCACCGGTGCACGAGGCGCTGCCGGACATCGTCTCGGCGGCCCACTGTCACACGCCGTACGGGACGCCGTTCTCGGCGGCGGTCACCAAGCTCGAACCGATCTCACAGGAGGCGTGTGCGTTCTTCGGGGACCACGAGATCTTCGACGACGAGGAGGTCAGCATCGGCTCCGTCGACGGCGGCAAGCGGATCGCTGCCGCACTCGGCGGGGCGCGAGGAGTGATCCTGCGCAACCACGGGCTGCTGACGGTCGGCTCCACCGTCGATTCCGCGGTCGGTTACTTCCTGTTGATGGAGCGTTGTGCCGAGGTGCAGGTGAAGGCGCGCGACGCCCGGCCGATCGGAGCCGCAGCGGCCGGACGTGTGCACGACGAGTTCGACGAAGCCGCGGGGTGGCAGGTGTTCCAGTGGGCCCAGCGCACCTACGTGCCCGAGGTTTCGGCGGGCTGAGGTCACAGGCCGCCGCGCGAGCTCAGCGGCGGCCGAGCTTCTCGCGGATCGTGTCCGCGGCGAAGCGGGCGATCGACACCGGCTGGAACGCGCGAGCGGCAGCGGTCAGCGCGGCGCGGGTCTCGGTGCTCAATTCGATGTCGGCGGCCGCGACGTTGAACTCGAGCTGTTCGACGCTGGAGGCGCCGGGGATCGCCACCACCCCTGGCAGGCTGATCAGCCAGGCCAACGCGACCTGCGCCGGTTTGGCGCCGACGTCCCTCGCCGCATCGCGCAAGGTGTTGAGCAGAGGCTCGACCCGCTGCAGGTTCTCGGTGCCGAACAGCGGGTTGGTCGCCCGGACTCCGCCCGGCCGGTTGTCGACGCCGTACTTGCCGCCGAGCAGACCCTGGGCCAGCGGGCTGTAGGCGATTACGATCCGGTTCTCGCGTTCCGCGAATGGAACCAGCTCGTCGAGCGGTTTCGGGTGGGCGAGCGAGAAGTGCACCTGGTTGCTGATGACGGGGGAGCCGAGTGCGGCGTCGGCCTTGCGCCACCGGGCGAGCGAGTAGTTCGAGACGCCTGCCGCGCCGATGACACCTTCGTCGAGCAGGGCCCGCATCCCCGGCATGATCACCGAGTCCGGCACCAGCGGATTCGGCTGGTGGATCTGGTAGAGCGGGATGCGGTCGAGCTGCAGTCGGCGGGCGCTGGCGTGGGCACGCTGCTTGACCACCGGCGGGAACGGCGCCACCGGAAAGATCTTGCTCGCCACCACGACGTCGGCGCGCTCGTCGCCGAGGGCCTCGCCGAGGATGCGCTCACTCTTGCCCATGCCGTACACCTCGGCGGTGTCGAACAGCGTGACGCCGAGCGCTCGGGCGCGCGTCACGATGTCGCGAGCCGCGCCCGCGGCGTAGGCGTCGCCGTATCCCCACTCCCTGGCACCGAACTGCCACGTACCGAGGCCGATGCGACTGACCTGACCGAGCCCGGCTACCTCGACATACCTCATGACCCCACCGTACGGACCCGCGCGGGGGTTAGACGTCCGTCTCGGGTGCCACCAGACCGACCGACTTGGCGGTGGTGAGTGCGCGATGCCAACTCAGCTCGGCGATCACCACGACGCCGAGTGCGGCGGCGACCGCGATCAGCGATCCCACCCAGTGCACCCAGGCGGGACCGATCCGTTGGTCACTCAACAACACCAGCGACGACGCTGCCGCCAGTGCGAGCATGGCGGCCAACGCGGCGCGAGGATTCGCGAAAGCACTCATGGGACCACTTTCGGGCGCTGACCTAATGTGCGCCCAAGGCGAGGCTATGAAGGTCCTTTGAAACGGGGACCGTCGGCGCTAGTCCTCCTTGCGGATCAACCGCATCAGCGCCTCGCGGTCCGGTGCCAGGAGCTCGTCGATGCGCTCCTGGTTCACGTCTGCGACGACGATCTCCCCGACGTCCTTGTGCACGTTGGAGAAGATGCCGTGGGACTTCATCTTCTCGGTCTGATAGACGTTGTCCTCCGTCGGCGTGACGTAGTACACCGCGTCGGCCTTGAAGCGGTTGATCAGCCAGAGGTGGACCAGGGTCATCAGGCGCTTCTTGCGCAGCTGCTCCGCGAACGTGTTCTGGTCGCGCACCGTGAGGATGCTTCGGCCGTTGCGGTCCTTGATGGGGTCGACGAGGACGTTGGCGAGCTTCTCCTCGCCGCCGTCCCGCTCGCCGTAGATGCCCAGTTCGAGCACTTCACCGCCGGCGCGCAGCGGCCGGAACTGGAGGCGGAACTTCTCGCCGAGGTCGTAGTGCTCGCCCCACAGCGCCAGCCACTCCTCGAGCAGCTTCTTCGGCACCTCCGTCTGGACCAGGTGCTGGTGCTGCGTCGAACCCTTGCCCATCGACTTGGTGGTCGCGGTGCGGCCCGACGAGGCAGCCAGCGCGGCATCGCTGCGTGGCCCACCGACGAGGGTCTGCGGGGTCCGGTACGGCGATTCGACGAGACGCATCTTCCGCTGCAACCGCGCGAGTGCCAGCATGCCGTCCTGGCGCAGCGCCGTGGCGAACTCCTCGGCCGCGACGCCGTCGATCTGGTGGCCGCCGTACGTCATGAAGTTGAAGACGAAGCCCATCTTGCCGATCTCCTCGGGGAAGGCCCGCATCTGATCGTCGGTCATGCCAGTGGTGTCCCAGTTGAAGGACGGGGACAGGTTGTAGGCCATCATCTTGTCGGGGTAGACGGCGCGGATCGCTTGCGCGAACTCCCTGGCGTCGGCCAGGTCTGCGGTCTTGGTCTCCATCCAGAGGATGTCGGCGAACGGCGCTGCCGCAAGCGATTTGGCGATCGCGTACGGAATGCCGCCGCGGACCTGGTAGTAGCCCTCGGGGGTCTTGGCCCGTTCGCAGTCCCACGGGACGTCGGCCCCCAACTCCCTGGCCTTCTCGCGGGCGGCGTACAGCGAGGCGCCCTTGGCGAACGCGCGCCACTCGTCGGCCGTCATGTCTAGGGGCTCGCCCTCGCGCTCGCGGAACGCCAACAGTTCCGCGACCGCCTCGCCGTAGGTCTCGAGCCCCGCGTCCAGCTGCCAGGCGTCGACGAACTTGGACTCGACGCCATCGAAGAGGTCGTCGATCGACTGGGTCTTGTCGTCCTTCTGCCATGACGCCGCGGCCTCGGCGACCGCCGTGGCGATGCCCTGGCGCTCCAGCCAGGCGTCCGCGGTGGCGTACTCGCCGTCGGGGATCGCGTAGAGCAGATGGCCGCGGATCTCGGTGACGCCCAGTTGGTGGAGGCTCCGCATCATGGCCAGGTAGCAGGCCTTGTAGGGCGGAACCTTCAGGTTGGTCACGCCGAGGAGGAACGGCTGGTCCCGCTCGTCGGCGCGGCTGTCGATCAGGTTGGCCGCCTCCGCGTCGGTCCGCGCCACGATGATGCCGGGCACCCGCATGATGTCGAGCTGGAATCGCGCGGTGTTGAGGCGCTTGATCTGTTCGTCGGACGGCACCAGGACCTTGCCACCCTGATGGCCGCACTTCTTGGTGCCGGGACGTTGGTCCTCGATGTGATAGCCCGGCACGCCCGCCTCGACGAAGCGCCGGATCAGGTTGCGCACGTGCGGGTCTCCGCCGTGGCCGGTGTCGGCGTCGGCGATGATGAACGGCCGGTAGTCGGTGGCCGGGGTGGCGGCGCGCTGTTCGGGGGTCATCTTCAGCCGCAGATACTGCTGGTTGCGGTCCGCGGTCAGCAGCGCGCGCACCAGTCCGGCCGCCTCGTCGGGCACCTGGCTCAGCGGGTAGCTGGCGAGATCGGGTCCCGGATCCTCGCTGATGGACCCCTTGGCCGAGGTGGCCCAGCCGCCGAGGTAGATGCCCTCGATGCCCATCCGCTTGATCGTCACCGCCTGGCCGGGCGAGTAGGGGCCGAACGTGGTGATGCTCTTCTGCTGGGACGCCAGTTCGCGCAGCCGGGCGTAGAACGCCGCAGCCGCCTCGCGTGCCACCGGATAGTCGGTAGGGATCGTCCCGCGCTGCTCCGCGACCTGACGCGCCGTGTACAAGCGGACGATTCCCTCGAAACGAGGACTGTCGAAGTAGGCCTGAGTCGCAGCGACATCCTCGTCGAAGGGTGTGCCGGCCTGGACGTCAGGTTCGGTCATCGTCATGGTCTTACGCTCCTCTTTGAGCCAGTTTGCTCTGATGTTGCGAGTCTATGGCGCACGTCACGCCCGGACTTTCGAATTGGCATCTCATCACCCAGACCGGCACTTTCCTGGCTTCGGTTACCGGAATGTTGCGCGGATTTCAGGGGCGTCACCGTGTCCTCACAGGTGCACCGACGGTCAGCCTGGCTAACTGTCGGTGTGACAACGACTTTGGAACTTCCCGTTCCGGCGAGCGACGAAACGGACGAACCGACCCGGTCGCGGCGGTTCACCCGCCAGACCTGGGATCGCATCGGGTTCGGCGTGCTCCTGGTCGCAACCCTGGCGATGTACCTGTGGAACATCACCATCAACGGCATGGGCAACCAGTTCTACGCGGCCGCCGCGCAAGCGGGCTCGAAGAACTGGGAGGCGTTGCTGTTCGGTTCGCTGGACACCCAGAACTTCATGATGGTGGACAAGCCGCCGGTCTCGCAGTGGGTGATGGGCCTCTCGGGTCAGATCTTCGGGTTCAGCAGCGCGAGCATGCTGATCCCGGAAGCGCTGATGGCCGTCGCCACCGTCGCCCTGCTGTATGACGCGGTGCGGCGGCTCAGCGGTCCCAACGCGGCGCTGCTGGCGGGAGCGACCCTGGCGTTGACCCCGGTCGCGGCGCTGATGTTCCGCTTCAACAACCCCGATGCCGTGATGGTGCTGCTGATGATGGCCGCGGCGTACTGCGCGGTCCGGGCCCTCGAGCACGCGAGTACCCGGTGGATCGCCCTGGCCGGTGTCGCCCTCGGCTTCGCCTTTCTGGCCAAGATGCTGGAGGGCATCATGGTGGCGCCCGCGATCGGGCTCGTCTACCTGGTGGCGGCGCCCACGTCGGTCCGCAGGAGGCTGCTGCAACTGGTCGGCTCACTGGTCGCGCTGCTGGTGTCGGCCGGCTGGTTCGTGGTGGTGACGCTGCTGTGGCCGGCGTCCTCGCGCCCCTACATCGCAGGCTCGACGGACAACGACTTCATGAACCTCGTCCTCGGCTACAACGGATTCGGTCGGGTGCTAGGCAAGAACAACCACGCCTTCCAGCAAAACCCCGACGTCGGGGCGGCGGCGGGCGCCGAATTCGAGATCGGCGGCGGCCACCACGGCTTCGGCTTCGGTGACAGCCCGCAGGGGCTGACACGACTGTTCACCGGCGAATTCGGCTTCGAGATCAGCTGGTTCCTGCCCGCCGCCCTGGTCGCCCTGGTGCTGGTGCTCGTCTCGCGGGGTCGCGCCCCGCGCACCGACCTGGTCCGCGCGGGCACCCTGGTGTTCGGCATCTGGATGCTGGTCGACGGGCTGCTGCTCAGCTACATGAAGTCGATGGTGCACCCCTACTACAGCTTCTCGTTCGCGCCTGCGGTCTGCGGTGTGCTCGCGATCGGCGTGCACGAGATGTGGCGCAAGCGCGAGACGTGGCTGGGCCGCGGCGGGCTGGTCGTGCTGATCCTCGGCACCGGGGTGTGGGCGTGGGTGGTCCTTGGCCGCAACGCCGACTGGCTCCCCGCCCTGCGCTGGGCGATTCTCGCCATCTCGGTCGTGGCGTCCATCGGTCTTCTGATCTCACTCACGTCGGACGCCCGTCGACGGTTCGCGCTGGCGGCGCTGCTGGTGGGCCTCGTCGGTGGCGTGCTCGGCGCGGCAGGCTACTCGTTCGCGACGATCGGCCAGTCGCACGAGGGTGGCGGCCCCAGGGTCGGGCCGCCTCAGGCCGACGGACAGCACGGCAACTGGGGTGAGGACGACAACCCGCAGCTGGAAGCCATGCTGCGCAATACGCACACCGACTGGTCGGCGGCCATCGATCGCTCGAACCCAGCAGCGGGTCTCGAGCTGTCCACGGACACCGCGGTGATGGCGATCGGTGGTTTCGGTGGCAGCGATCCGGTGCCGACGCTCGGCGCCTTCCAGCAGGACGTCGCCAACCACCGGATCACCTACTACATTGCGCCGCAGGCCGAACAGAAGCGGCCAGGCGGATTCGGCGGCCGTTCGGCCGAGCACTCCGACATCACCACGTGGGTGGCCGCCAACTTCACGCCGATGACGGTGGGAAAGGACACGGTGTACGACCTCACCGCGCCGGCGAAATAAAGCCGTGACGCCGATGCCTTTCGAGTAGCTCGGCGGTGTTGTCTCAGTAGGATGCCTCGCATGCCATTAGCCGCCGGCGAGACGTTCGCCGGGTACACCGTCGTGCGATTGCTCGGGGCAGGCGCCATGGGCGAGGTGTATCTGGCCCAGCACCCACGGCTGCCGCGTCAGGACGCCCTGAAGATCATGGCGCCCAAGATGTCGACCGACGCCGAGTACCGCGAGCGCTTCAATCGCGAGGCCCAGAACGTCGCCACCCTGTGGCACCAGAACATCGTCGCCATTCACGACCGCGGCGAGGACGAGGGCCGGTTGTGGATCGCGATGGACTACGTCGAGGGCACGGATGCCGGGCAACTGTTGCTGGAGAAGGACTACCGCAACGGGATGCCGCCTGCCGACGTCGTGCGGATCATCCGCGCGGTCGCCGATGCACTGGACTACGCCCACCAGCGTCAGCTGCTGCACCGTGACGTCAAGCCGGCCAACATCCTGTTGGCCAACATGGACTCGGACCGCTGGCGGGCCCTGCTCTCGGACTTCGGCATCGCCAGGCGGGTGGACGACTCGACAGGGCTGACCGAGACCAACATGACGGTGGGCACCGTCGCCTATGCGGCGCCCGAACAGTTGATGGGGCTGACGCTCGATGGCCGAGCCGACCAATACTCGCTGGCGGCAACGGCATTCGAGCTGCTGACCGGGTCGCACCTGTACCTGGACCGTAATCCCGCCGTGGTGATCAGCCAGCACGTCAGTGCGCCGCCGCCTGCGATCGCGGATCGCAAGCCCGAACTCTCCGAGCTGGGTCCGGTGTTGGCCAAGGCGCTCGCGAAGTCTCCCGCCGACCGCTACGACAGTTGCACCGACTTCGCGGACGCGCTGGCCAGGCATCTCGACGGAGACGTCTCCGACGTCGGGGACACGATGTTGGCCACACCGGTCAAGTCGGGACGTCGTCCCGGCGGAGGCACTCGGGGCCGAATGTGGTGGCTGGGCGTCGCATCCGCGATCGTGGTGGCCCTACTTCTCGTCGGCGGCGTCGTCGGGGGCATCCTCATCGCCCGGCACCAGAGCGAGGCCGTCGCCCAGCCACCGCCGTCGGCGCCCGCGCTTCCGGTGGTCCTCGTCGGCGCGGACTGTCAGACGCTCGGAGCGGCAGGCATCAGCGAAACCGGGCAGAAGGCCTACTGCGCCCGCCTGCCACCGGCGAACAACGTGATGTGGTCGCTGGTCTCGGGTGTGGTCCCGTCGCCGACCGTCACGCCTGGACCCAACGATCAGGTCTATCCAGCGGGTATCGAGGAACAGGTCCGCGTCTGCGTTCAGCAGACGGGGCAGACGCGCGCCGCATGCCGCGAGGACATCAGGAAGGGAAACCTCTACGGGCCTGCGTAGCGTCCTTCGTTCGTATCAGGGGAGGGGGCCGACGACACTCTCGGCGGCACGCACCAGTGCGCCGGAGCGGACCAGGCCGACCACGGCCGCGATCTCCGGCGCGAGGAAGCGATCCGGACCCGGTCCCTCGACGCGCTCGCGCAGGGCGCCGATCACCGCGGCGGTGGCGGGTGACGGCGTCAAGGGGCGGCGCATGTCCAAACCCCTTGCAGCCGTGAGCACTTCGATCGCCAGAACGGTCGTCAGGCCGTCAACGGCCCGGCGCAGCTTCCGCGCTGCCGACCACCCCATGGACACGTGGTCCTCCTGCATGGCCGACGACGGAATGGAGTCTGCGCTCGCCGGGTTGGCGAGCCTCTTGAGCTCCGAGACGATGCCGGCCTGCGTGTACTGGGCGATCATGTGGCCGCTGTCGACGCCGGGGTCGTGGGCGAGGAAGGGGTTCAGGCCGTGGCTGCGATTGACGTCGAGGAACCGATCGGTGCGTCGCTCACTGATGCTGGCCACGTCGGCCACCACGATGGCGAGGAAGTCGAGTGCGTAGGCGACGGGCGCACCGTGGAAGTTGCCGTTGGACTCGACGCGGCCGTCGAAGGTGACCACGGGGTTGTCGATCACGCTGGCCAGCTCCCGCTCGGCCACCGTGCGCGCGTGTGCCGCGGTGTCGCGTGCCGCACCCGCGACCTGCGGTGCGCAGCGCAGCGAGTAGGCGTCCTGGACGCGGGTGCAGTCCGGGGTCTGGTGACTGGCGACGATCGCGGACCCGGCGAGCAGGCGCGTCATGTTCGCCGCCGCGACGGCCTGACCGGGGTGCGGGCGCAGCTGCTGCAGATCGGCGGCGAAGACACGGTCGGTGCCAAGCTGACCCTCGACGCTCATGGCCGCGGCGACGTCGGCCAGCCGCAGGAGATCGTCGAGATCGGCTAGCGCCAAGACCAATTGGCCGAGCATCCCGTCGGTCCCGTTGATGAGCGCCAGGCCCTCCTTCTCGGCCAGCGTCACGGGGGAGAGGCCGTGTTCGGCGAGCGCGCGGGCGGAGGGCTGGATCTCGCCGCTGCGGGTCCGTACGTAACCCTCGCCCATCACCGAGAGCGCCACGTGGGCCAGCGGCGCCAGGTCACCCGAGCAGCCGAGGCTGCCGTACTCGTGCACCACCGGCGTCAGCCCGATCGAGATCAGGTCCGCGTATGCCTGTGCGGTGGCGCGGCGGACCCCGGTCCGTCCACTTGCCAATGTCGAGAGCCGCAGCAGCATCATCGCGCGGATGACCTCGCGTTCGACCTCGGGACCGGAGCCCGCAGCGTGCGAGCGGATCAGGCTGCGCTGCAGTTGGGTGCGGCTCTCCTTCGGAATGTGCCTCGTCGCCAGCGCCCCGAATCCGGTCGAGACGCCGTACACGGGAGTCGGATCGTTCGCGAGCGCCTCGATCTTCTCGCGGCTGGCGTTGATGGCCGCGGCGGCCTCCTCCGACAGCACGACCGTGGCGTCATGGCGCGCCACTGCGACCACATCGCCGAAGCTGACCGGTCCGATCCCGACGGTCACGGTCATGGGTGATGGTTCTCCTTCAGGCGCGGGTCAGTACTCCGAGCCAACCGTAGCCTCGACCCCCGTGGGGGCGGATGAGATCGGCCAGCCGATCTCGGTCTGCCAGGCGCGCTCGTCGAGGGTGTCGCGGGGACCGACGAGGTAGGTTTCGTGAACCGGTCCCGCGATGGTCAGCGCGTGCTGGTCCACCCACATGCCCAGGGCACCGTAGGTGACGTCGATGTCGCTGTGGGCGCCGCGGTGCACGGTGACGGCCAGTTCGACGGGTGCGACGACGAGGGGCTCGACCCGCCCGGACCGGGGTGGCTCGGCGACGGGCACGTAGGCCACCAGGCGACCGCGTTCATCGGTGAACAGCTCGTTGTCGTAGAGGCCACCGGGCGGTCCGGTGGCGATCTGCCCCGCGCCGGTGATGGCGGCGTCCAACTCGTCCATCGCCACGCCGTACCATGCCAGAACATCTTGTGCCGCAACGGTTTCACCGATCGCGGCCGTCACCGTCTCGACCGTGGTCCGCCGCACGACGTCGATCGTCTCGCCCTGGTCGAGCAGGCGGCGCAGCGCGGCAACGGCATTGCGGGTGTGCTCCAGTTGCGATTCGAGACGCTGCAGGTGGCGACCGATGAGATCGCCACGCGCGTCGGGACTTCCGGTCGCCAGGAGGTCGGCGATCTCGCGGACTGGCATCCCGAGATCGCGGAATCGGCGAATCGTCTGCGCGACGGGTATCTGACTCGACCGGTAATAGCGGTAGCTGGTGTACGGGTCGACCTCGGCGGGCTCCAGCAGACCCGCTTCGTGGTACCTGCGCAGCGTCTTCACCGACAGATGGGTCATCCGGGAGAAGTCACCGATGCTCAAGCGTCCCTGCATTCCTCGAGTGTGCACCCCGCTACTTGGCCGCGGCGCCTGCACTCGCGGTCAGGTCCTGGCTTGGCACGTCTCGCACAACCCCCAGAAGGTGACCTCGGCCTCGCGTACCAGGAACCCGTCGGCGCCGCTGGGGGTCAGGCACGGCGCCTGGCCGACCACACAGTCCACGTCCTGCACCGTCCCGCACGAATCGCAGACCAGGTGATGGTGGTTGTCGCCGATCCGCCGCTCGTAGAGGGCCGCCGAACCCGCCGGCTCGAAGCGGCGGATCAGCCCGGCTTTGGACAGGTCGTTGAGCACCATGTAGACGGCCTGCGGCGAGGTGCCGGGCAGGTCGCCGGAGATGAGGTCGAACACCGTCTCCGCAGTGGCGTGGGGCGACGCCTCCAAGGCACGCAGGACGGCTACCCGGCCCGACGTCACACGCAGGGCCGCGCCGCGCAGCTCCTGTTTGTACCGGTTGATCGCGTCGTCGGAGGCCATGACGTCAGGTTAGCATTACCTTTACAATAGTACGAATGACTCATTGTATTGAGTAACTAAAAACAAGCGTATAGTCGACGGTGTCGCTCAAGAACGAAGGAGGAAGTATGGCCACCACCAACCGCGAGGTTCGCACCAACGAGTTCGTCGCCTCGCCCACCCTCGCCGCCGATCTGCAGGCCGTGCTCGTCGGACTGCTGGAGTTGCAGAACCAGGCGAAGCAGGCGCACTGGACGCTCGTCGGCCCGCAATTCCGCTCCACTCACCTGGAGCTCGACGAGGTCGTCGACGCTGTCCGTGAATACGCGGACACGGTCGCCGAGCGCATGCGTGCTCTCGAGGCGGTGCCGGACGGGCGGACGAGGACCGTAGCCACGACCACGACCCTCGACGACTTCCCGGAAGGCGAGGTCAGCGTCGAGCGTGCGGTCGCGGTGATATCCGACCGAATCCTCGCCGTTGTCAACGGCATTCGTGCCTTGCACGACGACGTCGACGAGCAGGATCCCACCAGCGCCGACATCCTCCACACCATCCTCGAAGGGTTGGAGAAGCAGCGGTGGATGTTCACCGCTCAACTGCGCACCATCGCCCAGTAATGGCGTTCGCGTTCGGTGGGTTCAGTGGACGTGATCGCACCGAACGCGGCGGCGTCCCTCGCGAAGCGTGCCGGCGCGTCGGGCTGGGCATCGGGGCCTTCGAGGCGAAAACTGCTGGGCGCCAACGGTCCGAACAGCAGTGCGCGGCGTAGGTCCGGCCAGTTTGCGAGGTCCGGCTCGACGCCCGCGGCGCGGGCAAAGGTGAGGGCCGCGGTGTTCATTCGGGTCTTCTGCGGCATTCCCCGTCGCGCCCGGTAGCCGTCGACCGCCCGCCGTTGGTCGGTGTCGGACGGTGCCGCGATCGCGCCGCCCCACGTGTACGCGATCCACCTGGCCTGCAACTCCAACGGCACGAAGTACCCGCCGGACTGATCCCACAGCCCCATGAACGCCAAGCCGGGGAGATCGGGGTGGAACGTGTAGCGGTCGGAGTCGAGGTGCACCGCGTCGAGGCCGACGACGGACCGGACGTCGTCGCCGAGGAACGGGAGGCTGAGATCGAACCCGGTGCCGAACACGATGCCGTCGAAGTCGCCCGCACTGCCGTCGGTGAAGGTGACCGTCGTGCCTGCTACGGATGACATCCACGGCCGCACGGTGATTCGGCCCTCCGCGACGAGCGGCAGGTACTGCTGGCTGAGCGTGACCCCGGCGACGAAGAGGGACGGGTCGGGCGCGGGTGCGCCGTACTGCTCCGGGCTGCCACCCGCCTCGACGACGATCTCCTTGAGTTGACGGTCGATCTCGGCCGCGGGCAACGCCTCGGCCGCGAGCACTCCGTAGCGTGTGAAGATCCGATGGTCGGAGGGAACCCCTGCGGCGAACTTCGGCAGCACGTACCGCTGGCGCCGCTGCGTGACGACGACCTCGGCGGCACCGTTCTGGGCCAGTTCCGCAGCCACCTCCAGGGCGCTGACCGCGCATCCCGCAACCAGGATCCGTTTGCCGCGAAGGGAATTGGATCCCCGGTAGTCGTAGGTGCAGGACACGCCCTCGGAACCGCAGAAGGTGTCGAGACCGTCGACGTGGGGGATTGCCGGAGAGTGGAACCTGCCGCTGGCCACCACCACTCGGTCGAATCGGTGGTCGGCGCCCCCGTGTCGCAGCACCCACCCGCCGTCGGCGCGGCGGAGGTGTTCGACCTCGGTGGAGAACATGATCCGCTGGACCAGACCGAACATCTGCGCGTAGGCATGCAGGTAGTCGAGGATGTCGTGCCCGGATGGGAAGACCTCTGCGCTGCGAGGCTCCAGATCACTGAACGCCGTGAGGATGCGACTGGTGTTGGTGTGCATGCCGGGCCACAGGCCACTTCGCCGCGGTAGTCCGGCCCACTGCCCGCCGAGTACCGGGCTGCGCTCGACGATCGTCGGCTCCAACCCCTGTGACAGCAGCCACCGCGCTGCGACCAGTCCCGCCGGCCCGGCCCCGATCACGGCGACACTTCCCGTCATCGGGGAACTGTCGCACGCGTCACAGACCCGCCGCGCGCATTCGGCGTAAGAAGGAAGTACGACTAACGAGCGAGTCGTCTGACCCAAGGAGGCGATGCGGTGCGCATCATCACCGTCGAAGAGCACTTCCTCCATCCCGAGGCCGTGGCGCGCGTGCTCGAGCTGTCGGGGGCGGGACCCATCGTCCCCGACGCCCGGTTCGGTGACTTCCTTCGCGCGTCCATGCCCGACCAGGACTCCGCGGAGCGGCTCGGCGGCAGTCGCCTCGACCACATGGACCGGGTCGGGATCGACGTCCAGGTGGTCTCGCACGGCGGAAACAGCCCGGGAAACCTGGCCCACCACGACGCCGTCGCACTGTGCCGAAAGGTGAACGACGATTTGGCGCAGCAGATCTCGGAACACCCGACGCGGTTCCGCGGGTTCGCGACGCTGCCGCTGGTCGACCCCGCCGCGGCGGCGGACGAATTGCGGCGATGCGTCGAGGAGTTGGGCTTCGTCGGAGCGCTCACCCACGGAAGCATCGACGGAGCGTTCCTCGACGACGCCCGGTTCGAACCGGTCCTCGCGGCCGCCGAGGCGGTCGACCTGCCGATCTACGTCCACCCCGGCATGCCGGAGAAGGCCGTCTCCACTGCCTACTACGGCGGGAGCTGGCCTGCGGCAGTGCACTTCCTGTTCGCGGGTCCGGCGTTCGGGTGGCACGCCGAGGCGGGCATCCACGTCCTGCGTCTCATCCTGTCGGGCGCACTCGACAGGCACCCGAACCTCAAGTTGCTCAGTGGGCACTGGGGCGAGTTGGTCGCGGGGTGGCTCGACCGAGTCGACGAGGTGATGAGCCGGACCACCCAACTCGACCGTCCACCGAGCTCGTACTACCGCGAGCAGGTCTGGGCGACGCCGTCGGGTATGTTCAGCCAGAACCAGCTCAACTACGTCGTCGCCGAGATCGGTGCGGACCGGATCATTTACTCGGAGGACTTCCCCTACGTGGTGCGCGACAACGTCAGCGAATTCCTCGAGCAGGCTCGGCTCTCGGACGAGCAGCGGCAGGCGATCGGTCACGGGAATGCCGAGGCGCTGCTTCGGATCTGACGCTAGAGCGCGAGGAACACGTCGTCGAGCACCCGCGGCCGTCCCGCACGTTCCGCCGTCCGGCGGGAGGCCTCGTTGAAGCGGTCGATGGTGCCGACCAACATCCGCCCACCGTCGTTTCCCGGATACCTGGCCCATGCCGTCTGCGCCGAGGCGGCATACCCGCGTCCGGAGTGCTCGACGGCGATGACCTCTTCGTTGATCTCGTCAGCGTCGATCCAACCGACGCGGCCCGGGGCCACCGCCAGTAGTCCAATCACGTTGTGGTGTCTGCGAATGGCGTGCAGTTGGCCGGCAGAATGCCACGTGCGCAGGGCATCCGGAGCGGCCGGTGAGACGTTGTTGGCGAGCGCCGGATCGTCGGCGGTCAGCCGTTCGTAGCGGCGACCGACGATCGCGACCGCGTCCTCGACGTCATCGAACGGTGCCAGTGAGACCCGCCCGTCCGACGGCCGCATGTCTGTGTAGCGGGCGACGTGGATGCTGACGTCGAGCAGCACGCTGGAACCGGTGATGGAGCCGGGGGCGGCCCGCAGCCGGGCGAATCGCGTGGCGAACATCGCCCACTCGTCGCGAACGCAGGCGGTCAGCGCATCGAGGTCATCGAAGTCGTGAGCGAGGACGTCGACGAACGGCCGGGCCGGATCACGCCCGTAGAACCGGATGCCGCCGAGGAGCGCACCGCGCGAGGTGCGGACGACGCGATGCGCGTAGTCGCCGACCGCCACCCCAGGCAGCGGGACTTGTGCGGCGAACTGAGCGGCGAACTCCTGGTCGTCGACCTTCGCGAGTGCCTCGGCGAGCCAATCCGCGACGCGGCGGGCGCCGCGAGACCCGAAGAGGTCGTCGGCGAGTCGAAGCTGACCGCGAAGCGACGGCCAGTCCGTGCGGGTCACCACATTCCTGTCATCCCGCAACCGCACGGAAACCGCTGGTAGAGCCGTCGAGAGAGCACCGGCAGACAGATTGCCACGCTGAGGCGCGGGACGCCACCGATTTGTTTCGGCGTGGTCAAGTGCGCGGAATTCGGGGTTTGGGCTCTATCGTGTCGCTGTGCCGGAGATGGATCGTAGAAACCTTCTGTTCATGTCGGGGCTGGGCCTGCTGGCCGCAGCGCTGCCCGCCCCCGTTGCGCATGCGCTGCCATCGGGGTCGCAAACACCTCCCCTGGTGCCGCCTCCCGAGACGGCCACGCCTGCGTTCCTCTTCCACGACGAGTTCGACGGTCCGGCGGGCTCGGCCCCCGACCCGTCGAAGTGGATCATCTCGACGGCGCGCGAGACCATCAAGAACCCGGTGTTCTGGGACCGGCCCGAGAACATGGGTCAGTACCGCAACGACCGCAGGAACGTGTTCCTGGACGGCAAGTCGAACCTGGTCATTCGTGCCACGAAGGAGGACGGGAAGTACTTCGGCGGCAAGCTCACCGGCAACTGGCGGGGCGGTATCGGCCTCACCTGGGAGGCGCGGGTCAAGTTCGACTGCCTCACCAACGGCTGCTGGCCCGCGTGGTGGCTGTTGAACGAGGATCCCGTCCGCGGTGGCGAGGTCGACCTGGTCGAGTGGTACGGCAACCAGAACTGGCCGTCAGGGACGACGGTCCACGCGAGGCTCGACGGGACCTCGTTCGCCACCCAGCCGTTCGACGTCGACAGCGCGTGGCACATCTGGCGTGTGACGTGGAACGAGGGCGGGATGTACTTCTGGCGGGACTACGCCCCCGGCATGGAGCCCTACTTCTCGGTCCCGGCCAACTCGCTGGACGACTGGCCGTTCAACGACCCCGGCTACGAGCTGTCCCCGATGCTCAATCTCGCGGTCGGCGGCTCGGGCGGTGGCGATCCCGCTGGCGGCAACTACCCGGCGGACATGCTCGTCGACTGGGTGCGGGTGTGGTGACGACGGCTTCTCTCTGACCTATAACGCCTGGTGGCTGGGTGTGGCTTGAATCACGGCTGAGGATTTCCTGAGATATCGGAATAAATCGAACCTTCTCTTGGTCCATAACGTCGAAGGACTAGTGAACTTTTTAGAGAGAAGGAGTGTCCACATGAAGACGTCAAGCAGCACAAGGACGTTCGCCGCCATCGCCGGAGGCGCCATGGTGACTCTGGGAATCGTCGGGGCGACCATCGCCCAGGCCGCACCGGGCACCATCGCCGATTCGGAGATGTCGACGGGCACCACCAGCACCGTCACCACCGCGCCGGGCACTCCGCCAATTCCCATGGCGCAGCCCAGCATCAAGGGTCCGGCTCCTCTTCCCGTGGAAGAGCAGGGACTGCCTGGCTGATCAACCGTCAATTGCATAGGTTCGCCTATGTAGATGGTGATGTCGTACGTCAGAGCTGGCCCCAACGCCGATGGCGTTGGGGCCAGTTTTGTTTGGTGAATGCCTTGTCGGCGAGGGATTCCCAGCCGTCATCCAGGAGTTTCACAGCATTCGCGGCGCGCGCCGGGGGTGATTCCGCCCGGGATGGAGCCTGCTAAGTAGCGTGTCTACATAAGTATTGTGATATATATCCAAGGTGGAATCTTCCCCGTTCGACGACAGCGGAGATCCGGTCGGCGAGGTGCTCGACGAGGCGATGGATCTGACCGTCCGGCACCTGACCGACCGCTCCGGTCTCAGTGGCAGTGCCGCAATGCTTTTGAACAGGCTGGTGCACGAGGGGCCGGCCCGTTTGACCACTCTCGCCTGCCTGGAGGGCATCTCGCAGCCGGCGATGACGCAGATGATCCAGCGACTCGAGCGCCAGGGGTTGGTGCAGCGATCGAGCGACCCCGAGGACGGCAGGGCCGCCGTGGTGGCACTCGCCGCCGATGGTCGGGTGAAACTGGACGAACGCCGGGTCGGCCGCCGCGAACGACTCGCCGATCTCTTGGGCACGCTCTCGTCCGAGGACGAGTTCTCACTGACGCTGGCCGCGCAGGTCGCACTGCCCATCCTGCGCAGGCTCAACGCCAACGCCAACGCCTCGACCGCGGGCCGGGTGAATTCCCTCGAGGCCCACTGCGCCGAAAGAACCTCGGCGCTCGACTACGTTCAGGGGGGAAAGTCGTGACCGCACAACGACATTCGGGAAGGCGGCACGGCTGGCAGCGGTTCGGCCTCGGCGTGTTGGCGGTCATCGCCACCGCGACGAGCCTCGCGAGCCCAGCGGCCGCGGACTCGACGGACGACTTCCCGATCCCGCACCGGCTGATCGTCACCACGTGCGACACCGAGCAGTACATGGCCGCCGCGCGGGACACCAGCCCGGTGTACTTCGAGCGGTACATGATCGACAGGAGCAACCGCCCCGCCGATGTCCAGCAGCAGGCCGAGGACCGCATCCACTGGTTCTTCTCCCTGGATGCCGTCGCCCGCAGGCAGTACTCCGAGGACACCGCCACCAACGTCTACTACGAGAACGTGGCGACCCACTGGGGCAACTGGGCCAAGCTGTTCTTCAACAACAAGGGCGTCGC
>JAOPUT010000092.1 GCA_025963385.1 Mycobacterium sp. | reverse complement strand
CGATGACGGCCATCGACGCCATCAAGGCCGCGGCCGAGCGGGTCAAGGCCGAGGGCAAGAGCAAGCCGCGCGTTGGTCGGCATCCGGTGAACCAGCCGATGATCGACCACTGGACCGATGCGATCGGCGACGCGAACCCGATCTACCGCGACGAGGTGGCGGCCAGGGCGGCCGGCCATCCCGGCGTCGTCGCGCCCCCCGCCATGATCCAGGTCTGGACGATGATGGGGCTCGGCGGCGTCCGCCCGGACGACGACCCGCTCGGCAAGACCCTCGAATTGTTCGACGATGCAGGCTACGTCGGCGTGGTCGCCACCAATTGCGAGCAGACCTACCACCGCTATCTGCGGCCGGGTGAAGAGGTCAGCATCTCCGCCGAACTCACCGACGTGGTCGGCCCGAAGAAGACGGCGCTCGGCGAGGCCTTCTTCATCACGCAGACGATCACCTGGTCCGTTGGCGACGAGGACGTCGCCGAAATGATGTGGCGCATCATGAAGTTCATCCCATCGGAGACAGGCGAGGCGCAGACTTCGGCAGTGTCGTCGGTACCCGACGACCTCGATCCCGACTCGGCCATGCGGCCGGCGTCGTCGAAGGACACCAGGTTCTTCTGGGACGGCGTGAACGCTCACGAGCTGAGGATCCAGAAGCGGGGTGACGGGAGCCTGCAGCATCCGCCGGTGCCCGCCCTGTGGCTGGACAAGGAACAGCAGACGGACTATCTCGTCGCCAGCGGCAGAGGCACGGTGTTCAGTTTCGTGGTGCACCATGCGCCGAAGGTGCCCGGCCGGACAGTGCCGTTCGTCATCGCCCTTGTCGAACTCGAAGAGGGAGTGCGGATGCTCGGCGAGCTCCGCAACGTCGACCCCACGACCGTGGAGATCGGAATGCCCGTGCGCGCCATGTATATCGACTTCCCGGCCAACGACGTCGGGCCTGCGTGGACGAACTACGCGTGGGAGCCGGACGCGTGAGCGCGGCTCGATCTGATGTCGCCGCTGGGGCGGCTCCGGAAGTCGAGGTCGGCGCCAAACTGCCCGAACTGTCGCTCTACGGCGATCCGACGTTCATCGTGTCGACCGCCATCGCAACGCGTGACTACCAGGACGTGCACCACGACCGTGACAAGGCGCAGTCGAAGGGGTCCAAGGACATCTTCGTCAACATCCTCACCGACACCGGGCTGGTGCAGCGCTTCATCACCGACTGGGCCGGCCCCGGCGCCATGATCAAGTCGATCGGACTACGCCTCGGCGTGCCGTGGTACGCCTACGACACCGTGACGTTCACGGGCGAGGTGACCGCCGTAGACGGCGACCTCGTCACGCTGAAAGTCGTTGGCAGTAACAGCCTTGGCGATCACGTCATCGCCAACGCGACGCTCATCATCGGAGGCGACGTCTGATGCCCGGCGAACTCTCCGGCAAAGCCGCGATCGTCGGCATCGGCGCTACCGACTTCTCGAAGAACTCGGGCCGCAGTGAACTGCGACTGGCCGCCGAAGCCGTGCTGGACGCCCTCGACGACGCAGGCCTCACGCCCGCCGACGTCGACGGTATGACGACGTTCACGATGGACTCCAACACCGAGGTCGCCGTCGCGCGCGCCACCGGTATCGGGGACCTCAAGTTCTTCTCCAAGATCCATCACGGGGGCGGCGCTGCCTGCGCGACCGTCCAGCAGGCGGCGATGGCCGTCGCCACCGGTGTTGCCGACTGCGTGGTGGCCTACCGCGCGTTCAACGAGCGGTCGGGCATGCGGTTCGGTCAGGTGCAGATGCGGCTGGTGGAGAATGCCGACTCGACCGGGGTCGACAACTCCTTCTCCTATCCGCATGGATTGTCCACTCCCGCAGCGCAAGTCGCGATGATCGCCAAGCGGTACATGCACCTGTCCGGTGCGACGAGCAAGGACTTCGGGGCGATCTCGGTCGCAGACCGCAAGCATGCGGCCAACAATCCGAAGGCGTATTTCTACGAAAAGCCGATCACCATCGAGGAACATCAGGCGTCGCGGTGGATCGCCGAACCGCTCCGACTGCTCGACTGCTGCCAGGAGACCGACGGCGGTGTCGCACTCGTCATCACCTCACCGGAGCGGGCCAAGGACCTGAAGCACCGCCCCGCGATCATCGAGGCTGCCGCACAAGGGGCCAGTCCCGACCAGTACTCGATGGTCAGCTACTACCGTCCCGAACTCGACGGCCTGCCGGAGATGGGGCTTGTCGGCAAACAAATGTGGGCGCAGTCCGGGCTGGCGCCGGCCGACATCCAGACCGCGATCCTCTACGACCACTTCACGCCGTTCACGCTGATCCAACTCGTGGAACTGGGGTTCTGCGGGTGGGGCGAGGCGAAGGACTTCATCGCCGACGGCGCCATCGAGATCGGTGGGAGACTGCCCATCAACACCCACGGCGGCCAGCTCGGCGAGGCCTACATCCACGGCATGAACGGCATCGCCGAAGGGGTCCGGCAGCTGCGGGGCACGTCGGTCAATCCGGTGCCCGACGTCGAGCACGTCCTCGTCACGGCGGGTACGGGCGTGCCTACGTCGGGCCTCATCCTCGGCTAGAAGGCCCAACGGGGTGCGCCCGTAGCGCAATGCGCTACTTCTGGAGGAAGTTGGCGACAAACGCGCTCGCAAACCTCAGAGCGGGCCGTCCTCTTGTCAAATGCCAGTTCATCGGCTATAAATGTGTCATCGCTTACTGAGCAGCCAATTCGCCACAGTTCGCCAGGAGGAATGTGGCCGAACGACGAGCTCTCTTGTGGATGGTGCGGAAGTAAATTATCCTCGCCGTAAGCCGCTGCCCCGAGTCCTGGCAGGACTGGCTGGGATCGGGAGTGCGGGATCTGGGGGTCATCGATGATGTCATCCACGGGAGACTCGCTGCGGACCCCGTGCGTGGGGCGGGTCTAGTGCGATGAAGGCATATGGCTCGGTGGCGCCTCCGTACTGGAGCCTGCTGTCCGACGGTCCCGCGTCGGCGCCGATCGCGAACGGTCGGCTCCCGCATGACACGAACGGCAACGGAGAGTCTCCTCGCGCAGGCGGGGTGGACCCGAGACCGCTCGACGGTGAGCTGGTGGCTGCCGACGCAGCAAACGCGACGTCGCCGAAGACAACGAACCGCACGCTGCCACCCAACGTGCACGTCCTGGTCGTCGACGATTGCATGCTCTTCCGCGACAACCTGGCCGCCGTCATCGCGGCGAGCGGTGCCGTCGTCGGCGTCGCGTGGGATCTGCCTACCCTGGTCACCGCGGTGGAGCACACCTCTCCGGACATCATCCTCGTCAACATCGCGACGCACGACAGTGCGAGGCTGTTGGACGCCGCGTCGACGACCTTTCCGAACGCGCGCTTGATCGTCCTGGGCGTCTCCGAGGACGACGAATCCACGATCGTCGGGTGCGCGGAGGCCGGCGTCGCGGGTTATCACACGCGAAACCAGTCGTTCGAGGACTTGCTCGTTCTGATGGGCAAGGTCGCATCGGGTGAGTCGATGTGTTCGCCAAGAGTGTCCGCGGTCCTACTCCGCAGGCTCTCGACTCTCGCCTCAGCCAGGGAACCAGTGAAGAAGGAACTAGTTCTCACGACCCGCGAGGCCCAGATCCTTCAGATGCTACGGGCGGGCATGTCCAATCGAGACATCGCCATCCAGCTGAGCATCGCAATTCACACGGTCAAGAACCACGTGCACAGCCTGTTGAACAAGCTTGGCGTCACCACCCGTGCCGAAGCAGCGGCGCTTTCGCCCGCTGTGCGCAGGACCCCTGGACCACAGAGGAACTAGTCCGGATTCATCGGAAAATCGGCTCCGATGGTCCATGTACGGCCGACTTTCCGGGCCCGATAGTGGTCGCATGATCTTCGGATTAGCTCGTAGCCACGCCGGCCCGTCGTCGCCGGATAGCCAGAAGCTCGTGACCGAGCCTTGGGAAACCCGGACTGTACGGGAATTCCGTTGCGGCCCTGACTCGATGGTGACCCGCTGATGTGCGGCATCATCGCGTGCCGGACGTCGGGACCAGCGATCGAGTACCTGCGGGTCGCACTTCGTCGCCTCGAGTACCGCGGCTACGACTCGGTGGGAGTGGCGGTCCGAACCATCGACGGTGACGTCGTGCGGCTCAGGACCGTCGACCGGATCGGGACCCTCGACCGTCAGGTCCACGAGTGGTCGGGTCCGGCGCTCGACGGACTGGGCATCGGTCACACCCGCTGGGCGACGCATGGTTCGGTGACCGAGAGCAACGCGCATCCACTGGCCGACTGCACGGGACACATCAACGTCGTCCACAACGGGGTGATCGAGAACGCTGATGCGCTCCGTGAGACGTTGACCGCCGCCGGTCACATGTTCACCTCCGACGTCGACAGCGAGGTGCTGTGCCATCTGATCGAAGATCGATGGAGGGTTCACGGCGACCTCTTCGAGGCCGTCGAGGCTGCGCTCGGGGTGGTGGAGGGCACCTGGGGGCTCGCCGTGCTGGCGGAGCCCACCGGCCAATTGGTGGTGGCCGCCAACGGATCTCCGCTGTTGGTCGCCCACACCGGCGATGGTGAGTTCGCCACCAGTGACATCGCCGCGATCGCCGACTGGGTCGAGGACTTTCGGGTGCTGGAGGACGGTGACGTCGTGGACCTCAGCGGCACGGGCCGCTGGCGCAACCGTGGACGTGACGCGGCGCCCGAGGCTGCGATCCGCTGCACCACCGCCGCCAACGATGGAGATCTCAACGGTTACACCGACTACATGGCCAAGGAGATCGACCAACACCCCGAGGTGATCGCCCGCCTGCTCGACGGAATCGGCAGCGGCATCGCCAACGGATCCCTTTGGGGCGAGCTCGGTTTGATGCCGTTTGACCGTCTACACGTGATCGGGTGCGGGACGTCGCTGAACGCAGGCCAGGTGATCGGCAGACTGGCGCGCCGCCTCGGTGGCGTCCCCGTCACTCTCAGCGTCGCCAGCGAAGCTGGCGACGATATCGTGGAACCGCACACGCTGTGCCTTGCCATCAGCCAGTCCGGAGAAACCGCCGACGTTCTTCAAGCCCTTCAAAACCGCTGGCACAGCACCGCACAACTGCTCGCGCTCACCAACAACACCCACTCGACTCTGGCCAGGCGGGTCGACGCGGTAGTGCCGTGCGGGGCAGGCGTGGAAGTCGGTGTCGCCGCAACGAAGACCTTCGTGTGCCAGGTCGTGGCGGGCGCGGCCGTGGTGATCTCGGCTCTGGTGGCCAGGGGCAGGATCTCCGCGCAGACCGCACGGCTACTCGCCGATGACCTCCGACGGATCCCGGACCAGCTGTCGTCGGCGAGCACGATCGCCAAGTGCGTGGTGCCGCAGATCGCCGAAGAACATTTGGACGCCGAGGGTTTCATCTTCCTCAGCCGGGGAAACGGCCTTCCCTACGCCGCCGAGGGTGCGCTCAAGCTCAAGGAGCTTGCCTACCGGTGGGCGGAGTACTACCCGGCAGGTGAGCTCAAGCACGGACCGCTGGCGCTCATCACGTCGGGCACACCCGTCGTCGTCGTCGACAGCGGCGACCCCAAGCTAGTGGCCAGCATCTCCGAGGTCCGTGCTCGCGGAGGCCACGTGATCAGCATCGGGGGCGACGGTGCCACCGTGCCCGCCGTTGACTGCCTCGACGCACCGTGGGGTCCGCTCGCGGCGACGGTACCGCTGCAGATTCTGGCTCGAACACTGGCGCTCGCCCTCGGGCGGGACGTCGACAAGCCTCGCAACCTTGCCAAGTCGGTCACGGTCGAGTGATCCGATGAACTCAGGGGGAGCGTCGGTAATGACATGACAACCCGGTGGGCATGGGGGCCCAGCGTCTCAAACATTCAGGCAACGACAACTTTTGGTCCATTACAACTACTTGCTTCGAACATCGAAATTGGATTGGAGTCCACATCATGACGGATCTGAGCGCCCTCAACGGATACGACGAAGCGCCCTCGTCGATGCAGTTGATCAGTGACAACGAGCAAGTCCGAGTGGGGAAGCCGGCGCCGACCGCCGGCACCGCGTACACCAGGCTGGGCCGGGTCGCATCGTCGCCTCCCACCGTCAGCCTGATCATCCCGGTCAGGAACGAGGCGCGAAACATCGCCTGGGTCCTCGAACAGATCGCCGACGAGGTGGACGAGATCATCCTCGTCGACGGAAACTCCACCGATGCCACGGTGATCACTGCGTGCAGCTACCGGCCTGACATCAGGGTGGTACCGCAGGAGGGCGCCGGCAAGGGCAGTGCGCTCAGGACCGGATTCCTCGCCGCCACCAGCGACATCATCGTGATGATGGACGCCGACGGAAGCATGGCGCCGCAAGAGATTCGGCATTACCTGCACTTCCTCAGCAATGGGTACGACTTCGTCAAGGGCTCACGGTTCATCGTCGGCGGCGGCTCATTGGACATCACGAAGTTCCGTCGGCTCGGGAACAGGTTCCTCCTGTCGGTGTTCAACACGCTCTACGATGCCGAGCTGACCGATCTCTGCTACGGGTTCTGCGCGTTCCACCGTCGTTATCTGGAGCTGTTGGCCCTCTCCGCGACCGGTTTCGAAATCGAGGCGGAGATGGTGGTCCGTGCCTCCAAGGCAGGCCTGCGGGTGGCGGAGGTGCCGAGCCTGGAGATGCCACGCCGGTCGGGCAAGTCGAATCTGCATGCGATCCGGGACGGCATCAGGGTGCTGCGTACCGTGTTGGACAACCATCACGCGGGCCCGGCTCGGATGCTCGCTCGGGCGCTCGCGGGTCGCTCGATACCCCAGGCGATCGCGGCGCCCGGCCCAGCAATACCCGCATGACGATGCGCGCACTCGTCACGGGTGCGGCCGGATTCATCGGATCGACCTTGGTCGACCGTCTTCTGGCCGAGGGGCATCGCGTGGTGGGAGTGGACAACCTCCGCACGGGCATACTGTCCAACCTCGACGACGCCTTGGCCTACACAGTCGGAGGTCGACCCCGATTCACATTGGTGCAGGCCGACATTCAGGCACCAGAGTTGGCCGATATCGTCGAGGGAACCAACCCGGACGTCATCTTTCATCTCGCCGCGCAGGTGGATCTGCGGGCCTCGGTCTCCGATCCGCAGTTCGACGCCCGCAGCAACGTGTTGGGCACGATCAACCTCTGCGAGGCGAGCCGGCGGGCCGGAGTGCGGCGGATCGTGTACGCCGCCTCCGGCGGCTCGCGCTACGGCGCGCCGACTCTGATGCCGGTCGCGGAGGGCACGCCTCTCGCGCCGTTGTCGCCCTACGCAGTGGCGAAGCTGGCTGGAGAGTTGTATCTGGGCGCGTACGCCGGTATGTACGGGCTGGCGCCACTCTGCCTCGCATTGGCCAACGTCTATGGCCCGCGCCAGAATCCGCACGGCGAGGCAGGAGTGATCGCGGTGTTCGGCAGCGCGATGGTGGCCGGTCGTCCGGTGACGGTCTACGGTGACGGCACGGCGGCTCGTGACTACGTCTACGTCGACGACGTGGTGGACGCGTTCGTCCGCGCAGGCGAAGCGCCGCTGTCGGTGACCGGCACTTACAACATCGGCACCGGTCGGCAGACCACCGTCACCGACGTTCATCGGATGATCTGTGCGGCACTCGACGAGTGGGCGCTCCCCACCTACGCCGCGGCCAGGACCGGCGAACTGCAGGCCATCGCGTTGGACGCGACGAAGGTCGGTGAAGAGCTCGGCTGGAAGCCGGTCGTCGACGTCGCCGAAGGAATTCAGCGCACGGTCCACTGGCTGCGCACCGTCCTCGATGCCGAGTCGGTGCCGAGTGGGAGGGACGCACTCCGTGCCTCTTGACACCACCGCGGCGACGGTCCCGCTGAACCTCGGCTTCCGTCTCATCGCCGCGGGCCTGACGGTCGCCGGCGGAATCGTCGTCGCGGTGGCGATCCAATCACACTGGCCAGCAAATCATCTCGTCTTCCTGCTGTTCGCACTGCTCGCGCCGGCGGCCGCGATCTTTCGGCTCCTGCCGAGCGTCCCCCCCGCGCCCGCGTTGCTCGTCGCGGTCGCCGGCGCCGCTGCCCTCAATGGTCTGATCGCCCAGGCGATGCTCGCGGCCGTCGTCTGGTCGCGGCCCGGAGGCATCGTGGCGGTCGGCGTGTGTGCCGCGCTCATCTGGATGGTCCCGACCCCCGCCAGGCAGACCGCCGAATCGAGCGATTCCGGCGATGGGTCGCTGGTCACGACCGGCGGACGCCATTCAGTGCCCAGGGTTGCCGTCCTCGGATCAGGGCCGTACGGGCTTTCGACGGCGATGCAGCTGCGCGCGCACGGAGTTCCGTTCCGGATCTTCGGCACGCGAAACGACGACGTCGTGTCGGAGGGCGTGGAGAAGCGACGCGTGGTGTCCCTCGACAGGCTCGGTGATGGCTTCGAGTTGGAGTTGGACGACGGCGACCTGCTACGGGCCGATTTCGTGGTCGGCGCCTTCGACATCCCCCGATTCGACAGCACACCAACTGAACTCGAACATCTTCCGGCGAGCCTGATGAGCGACGGTGCAGTGCGCGGCGACCTCTCGCGGTTCTCGGGGTGCCACGTGACCATCATCGGTGGAGTGGCGTCGGCGGTCGAGATCGCCACCCTCCTTCACGAAGCTGGGGCCAAGGCGTCACTGGTGGCCCGCCGCCCACTGCAGTTCGCACCGGAATCGACGGTGGGGCACCGCAGCCGGTGGCAGTGGCTCTACCAGCGGCTCCCGCACCTGTTCCGGTATCTGCCAGGACGCGCCCGACTGAGGCTCATTCGCCGCGTGCTCGGCCCGCAGGCCCCGTCGACGATGAGGGCACGGTTGGAAGCGGGTGTCGCCGTAGCCGTCAGCGAGAGCATCGAACACGCCCGTGAAGAAGACGGTCGCGTGCGGCTCGTCCTTCGTGGGCAGAACGGGACCACCAGGGAGACCGTGACGGACCACGTCATCGTCGTCACGGCGCACTACCCGAAGCTCTCGTCGGTGGACGTCTTCAGTGAGCGTCTTCGGTCGTCCATCCGAACGCACGTTCAGATGCCCACCGTCTCGACGAAGTTCGAGAGCTCGGTGTCCGGTCTCTACTTCGTCGGGCCACTGGCCCTCAACAGCTTCGGCCCGCTGCTGCGATTCGCAGCAGGGGCGGATTACGCGGCGCCCAGGGTGGCCCGAGAACTGGCAAGGCGGACTCGACAGCACGAGCCTGTCACGTCGTTACGGGCCGCATTCGTCGGCCCCACTACCAAGGAAGGTGTCAAATGACCCTCGCAGCCTCCCAACTCACGATCTCCGTGGTCATCTGCTGCTATACCTGCGATCGGTGGGACGACACCCTGGCCGCCGTGGACTCGGTCCGTCGACAGAGCACCCAGCCGGACGAGATCGTCGTCGTGGTCGACCACAACCGCGAACTGTTCGACCGGCTGCGCGCCGAACTCCCCTATGTCACCGTCGTCGAAAACGCTCACATGCAGGGACTCTCGGGCGGCAAGGACACCGGCGTCGAAGTGACCACCAGTGACGTCGTTGCCTTCCTGGACGACGACGCGGTGGCCCATCCCGACTGGCTGGGGTACCTCCGCAACGCCTACACCGACGACGACATCGTCGGCGTCGGCGGCACCACGCTGCCGCATTGGGCCTCGGATCGGCCGCGCTGGTTCCCGGAGGAGTTCGACTGGGTACTCGGCTGCACCTACGTCGGCAGGGAGCCGGGGCGGGTCCGCAACCTGCTGGGCGGCAACGCGTCCTTCCGGCGCGAGGTCTTCTCCGTGGCAGGCGGTTTCCCGAGTCACATCGGCAGGACCTCCGCGGAGAGTCGTCCACTGGGCTGCGAGGAGACGGAGTTCTGCATCCGGGTGAACCAGCATCGTCCGGAATGGACGTACGTCTTCGAACCACGGGCGGTCATCTGGCACCGCGTGGGCGCCGAACGAGAACGCTTCTCCTACTTCCGCTCTCGGTGCTTCGCCGAGGGATTGTCCAAGGCGGCCGTCACTCGCAGCGTGGGAGTCTCCGACGGGCTCTCGGCCGAACGCAGTTACACCACGCGCACCCTCACCCGCGGTGTCGTGCGCGGACTCGGTGATGCCTTGCGCGGAGACCCCGCAGGGATCGAGCGCTCCGGCGCCATCTCCGTGGGTCTGCTCGCCGCCGCGGCGGGCTACGCACGCGGGGGCATGTCCGGCCGCAAGCGGGCTGCGATGGCTGGGCAGCGATGACCACTCCGGTTCCGATCCTCATGTACCACTCGGTTGCGGAGTCCCCACCGCGTGCGACGCGACGACTGTCGGTCTCCCCAGATTCCTTCGAGGAGCAGGTGTCGTTCCTGGCGGAACACGGCTACACCGGGTTGACCTTCTCCGAGCTGGCCGGCGCCTTCGAGAATGGCAAGGCCCTGCCGAAGCGGCCGGTGGTACTGACCTTCGACGACGGCTACGCCGACTTCGCCACCAATGCGTGGCCGATCCTTGCGCGCCACGACTTTCCGGCGACCGTCTTCGTCACCACCGGATGGATGGCGGACGCCGGTGCGAACGCCGCAGGCAGGTCGTTGGACACCGTGCTCAACAGGGAGCAGGTGAGGACGCTGGCCACGGCGGGCATCGAGATCGGCGCCCACACCCACAGTCATCCACAACTGGACCAGTTGTCCGACATCGCGGTTCGGGAGGAGTTGGGAGACTGCCGGACGCTGCTCGAAGAGTTCTCGGGCGGTCCCGTCAGAGCCCTCGCCTACCCCTACGGCTACTCGTCTGCCCGGGTCCGGCTGGCCACTCGCGCTGCCGGCTACCACCGCGCGGCGTCCGTCCGAAACCTCCAGGCGACGTCCTCGGAGAACCTCTTCATGCTTCCGCGGCTCACGATCCGGCGCAGCACCACCGCGGCCACCTTCGCGGCCGTCATGGTCGGTGCGGACCGTGAAGTCTACTGGCGTGATCATCTGCTGACCGCCGGCTGGGGTGCCGTACGTCGTGTCAAGCGGGCCGGAAAGCGGGTGCTGAACCATGCGTGACTCCGCGACCGCGATCCTTGCTCCGACCGAGATCGCCTCGGCAAAGCCGTTCTTCCGCAACGCCTATGCCCTCGTCCTCAACACCGGCATCTCGGGCGCGCTCGGACTGGCGTACTGGATCCTTGCGGCACGCCACTACAACGATTCCGACGTCGGTCGCGGATCGGCCGCCATCTCGGCTCTGATGCTGTTGACCGGTCTCGTCTCGGTGAACTTCGCAGGCACGCTGAACCGGTTCATCCCCAAGTCCGGCAAGCGCACGTTCGCCGTCGTGGCAAGCACCTACCTCATCACGTCCGGAGTGGTCGCCGTCCTCGCGGTGGTCCTTCTGATCGCGCTGCACTGGTTGGGAGGGCCGGCATACGACCTCCTGCGCGAGCCGCAGATGAGAATCTGGTTCGTCGTCGCTGCGGTCGCGGCGAGCGTGGTCACGGTGCAGGACAGTGTATTGACGGGATTGCGGGCGGCGGTTTGGGTGCCCGTCTGGAACACGGCGTTCGCCGTCTCCAAGATCGCGATCCTGTTGGTGTTGGCGCATTCCACTCCCCGAGGCGGCGTGTTCTTCTCCTGGATCCTTCCGATGATCGTCGTCATGTTCCCGGTGAACCTGTTGATCTTCGGCAAGCTCCTACCGCGACACGTCCGCACGTCGAGCCACGAGCTCGAGCTGACGCGTGCGGAGATCGGCCGGTTCTTCGTCGCAGACTACTTCGGCGCTCTGATGCTCTACGGGACGATGTTCCTGGTCCCGGTGCTGGTGGCCACCCGGGTCTCACCTCAGACCTACGCGTACTTCTTCCTGGCGTGGGCGATTGCCAACATGATGAACCTGGTGGCGGTCAACATGGCCGTACCCATGGCGGTGGAGGGCGTGCACGACCTTTCGAAGTTGCCCGGATACTGCCGCTCCGCTCTGTCGCGAGCGTTGGGCATACTCTGCTTCGGAGTCGTGGTGATCGGGCTCGCGGCTCCGTATGCGATGGGCCTGCTCCGGACCGGATATCTCGACGCCGTTCCGTTGCTCCAGCTGTTGGCCTTCGCCAGCCTGCCGAGCGCGGTCATCGACGTCTACCTCGGCACGCTGCGGGCCAGGACCATGCGCGCGCGGATCATCGCGGTGCAATGCCTAAGGGCCATATCCGTTTTGGGGCTCGTCATCGGCCTGCAGTTCCACCACGACATGTTCCAACACTTCGGTGACCCGAGGCTCACGGCGGTGGGGGCGGCGGTTCTGCTCGGCCAGTTCGTCGTGATGCTGGCCGTGCTTCCCGAGCTGGGAAGGCTCCTCGGATGGCGCCGGCGACCCACGCCGCCGATCGCCGAATTCGAGGAGACTGCATGTCTCAGTTGATCGATGCGGAAGAGCGCGAGCTCGTCCCGGCCGAGCTCTGGGCGGAGCCCGTCGAGGATGGCGGTCGACCCGAGCGGCCACGACCGGGTGACAGCCACGGCGGCCAAGTGGCGGTGCTGTGCTGCCTGACGGTGCTGGCGGTGGTGTTGTATCTCGTCAACCTCAATGGCGTCGACCTGAATGCCCTCACCGGGGTCGGCTTGATCTCGGTCCTGCCCGTGTCGACGTTGGCTGGACTGGGGCTCCTGGTCATCGCCTTCGTGGCGTCGGTTTCGCTTCGGCGGCCCTGTGTTTGGCTGCTCGGCTCACAACTCGTGTTGCTCGTACTGCTGCTCCACGGCATCACGGCCCTGCTCGAGTCCGAGCCGCGCTTCGCGATCAACTTCGTCCATGCCGGTTTCGTCGAGTTCATCGATCGCACCGGAACCACGGTGCCCGCCCTCGACTGCAGGTGGTCCTGGCCCGGCTTCTTCGGGCTCGCCGCATTCTGGATCGGTTCTGGCCACCTCGACGCATTGCACAACATCCTCATCGCGACACCAGCGGTGAGCAATCTGCTGTACCTGGGTGTGCTCGCACTCCTGATGAGCACCCTCCGGATGTCCTGGCAGGCCAAGTGGTTGGCCGCGCTGTTCTTTTGCCTCCTCAACTGGGTTGGGCAGGACTACTTCTCGCCACAGGGCTGGACCCTGCTGCTCTACCTCATGTTCTTGGCCTTCCTCATCACGTGGTTCCGCCAGGACGGCGTGCCCGGTCACGTGCCGCGGATCCTGCACAGGACCAGCAGGCTGTGGCGGTGGCTGTGGCGCAATGCATCTCCCGGCGAGCTGCCCGCTCGCTCGATCGGCCCCGCGGAACGCATCGTCATCGTCGGCGTCGTGGTGGGCCTCTTCGCCACGGCCACCGTCAGCCACCAGCTGACCCCCTTCGCCATGATGGCGAGCGCCGCCGGGCTGGTCGTCGCACGTCGGTGCACGCTCAGCGGACTGCCCGTCCTGCTCGGCGTACTGCTGCTGGCCTTCATCAGCTACATGACACAGGCATATTGGGGTGGCCACTTCGGCGCGGTGATGAGCGGTGTGGGGGACGTCGGCGGGACGATGTCCTCGACCGTCGCGGCCCGCGCGAGCCTGGGCAGCCCCGAGCACCAGTTCGTCGTCCACGCGCGGATGGCCACGACCGTGCTGGTCTTCCTCATTGCCGGGTGGGGACTGTATCGCCGCAGGCGCCAAGGAATCGAGGACCGCGTCCTCATGGTCCTGACGGCTGCCCCGATCGGCCTGGCGGCGATGCAGAGCTACGGCGGTGAGATGGCCCTGCGCGTCTACCTTTTCGCGCTGGCGCCGGCGAGCGTGCTCGCCGCCCTCGCGGTGTTTCCCCGCCCGGAGGGGCGGCCCTCGATCCTCGCGCGATGCATCGCCTGCGTGTCGGCTCTGGTCATGTTGTTCTCCTTTCTGGTCACCCGATATGGCAACGAGGCGTTCGAGCGAATCCCCACCGGTGCGGTCAGCGCGGTGTCGACGGTGTACGACCACACGAACGGGAACGTGAGATTCCTCTACGTGACTGCGGTTCCCGAACTCGACTCCACCCCGTTCATGCCGCTCGGCTACCGCGACGTGGAGAGGATCTCCTGGACGAACACGATGGCTCCGCCTGACCCGGCCAATGTGAGCGGCGTTCTGCGGACCCTGCGGGAGCAAGGGCCGGGAAGCTTCCTGATCACCACCCGAAGCCAGGAGGCGTTCGTGGTGTACGGCCAGGGATACCCGAAGGACTGGGGCGACCGGTTCCGCCATGCACTGGAGGCCACACCCGGGGTCCGGGTGGTGGTTCAGAACCCGGACGCCTCCGTCTACGCCGTCGATCCAGCCCCGGGTACGGTGGCCAAACCCTTCGTACCGCCGCCCACCGGGATGCAGGTGTGGCGCACGCCGTGGACGCCGGTCGGCGTGCCCATTCTGGTCATGCTCATGGGCGTGCTGGGAGTCCGCGAGGCCCGACGGGTCGGTCGCAGACGGGGCGAGCGCAGGCGGCTCCGTCCACTGACGATCGCCGCGGTACCCCTCTTGATCGGTTTCGCGCTGGTCGTCGTCGAGCGCTTTGCATTGCTGACGTCATGAGAAACAACCAAGACCTACTAGTCGACTAGGAAGCCATGTCCCACACCATCTTTCCCGATACCGGCGTCGCCGTCGCCGCTAACGACGTCGGCGATGACGTGGCGGCGGACTTCGACGCCACGGCAAGGTCCTGGCCGGACCGTCCCGCCATCGAGCACAACGGATCCGCCATCACCTACGGAGAGCTCGCGGACAGCGTGCGTCGGAACGCATCTCGCTACCGCGCGCGCGGATTCGGGGCCGACGGGCCCGCCAGCATGGTCGGCGCGGTGGTCTCGCACACCCCTGCCGTGGTGGAGCACCTGCTGGGAATCCTGCAAGCGGGTGCCACCTATTGCCCGATGGACGCCGCCCTTCCCGCTGCCCGCATGGAGGCGCTCGCCGCGATACTCGGCCTGGATCGTCTGTTCGCGGCGACGCAGGACGTCACCGGACCGACGAGTCTGCAGATCGAATCGTTCGACGGCGACCCGGCAGCTGCGGACACCCACCTTCCGCCGCCGCCATGGCGCGGTGGAGATCCGGCGTACGTGCTGTGCACGTCGGGATCCACGGGAAAGCCGAAGCCGGTGGTGGTCTCGCGGCGGGCACTGGCCGCCACGGTCTCTGCTCTGCGTGACGTGTTCGCGCTCGGCCCCCAGGACCGCGTGCTCCAGTTCGCCTCGCTCGGCTGGGACACCTGCCTGGAGGAGATCCTGCCCGCGCTGACCTCAGGTGCGACGTTGGTCTTCGATGACGAGGCCCACTCCGGCTCGTTGCCCCGTTTCGTCCGCATGCTGGCCGAACGCGAGATCACGGTGATCGACCTGCCGACGGCGTTCTGGCACGAGCTGGTGTTCTACCTCCACGAGGAGCAGACGACGTTGCCGGCCAGCGTCGGACTGGTGGTGATCGGCGGCGAGCGGATCGATCCCACGCGATTGCGGCAGTGGGGCGACCTCGATCTCGAGCACGTGCGGTTGCTCAACACCTACGGGTGCACCGAGACGACGATGATCACTCACGCCGTCCAGCTGAGCGGGCCCGGCACCGAAGCGGGACTCTCGACCACCGACGCCGAGTCGCCACTGGGGCGCCCGCTACCCCACGTCAGCGATCACGTCACCGATGAGGGTGAACTGCTGGTGGCAGGCCCCGGGTTGGCCAGCGGCTACCTCGGACTGCCGGAACTCACGGCGAAGGCGTTCCCGGCCGAGGATCACGGCGCTGGTCCGACGCGGTGGTTCCACACCGGCGATCTCGTCATCCGTGCCGAGGACGGGCTGCTCTACCCGCGCGGCCGCGCCGACGAGCAGGTGAAAGTCCTTGGTGTGCGGGTACATCCAGCAGAGGTGGAGACGCAGTTGAATACCCATCCCGGGGTGGCAGGCGCCGTCGTGGTCGGGGAACGGATACGCGGACGCACGTCATTGACGGCATACGTCGTTCCGGCCGACACGACCACACCTGCCGAGCTCAGGCGCTACCTGCGAGAGCGCCTTCCGAGCCAATTCGTGCCCAGCCGAGTGAAATTCATCGCCGCTCTGTCCTATACGACGAGCGGCAAGGTGGATCGGTTGGCAACACAGCGCGCCGCAGCAGACAACGACAGTAAAGGAGCAGACCGGTGAGCGAGCACATCATCCAGATCTTCCGCAGGGTTCTCGAAACCCAGGACGTGGAGGCGAATTCCGACTTCTTCGAACTCGGCGGCGACTCGTTGCTGGCCACGCGCGTGCTCAGCGCGATCGCCAGGGACTACGGCACCGAATTGTCCTACGAGGACTTCGCCGAGAACCCCACGCCTGACGGCCTGTTCGCCATGGTTTCCGCCGGGGCGACGTTGTGAACGCGTCGGACATGCGCGTCGTCGTGGTGGGTGCGGGCCTCGCCGGCTTGACTGCCGCGGTCGACCTGGCGGAGTCAGGCGCCGAGGTCACGGTGCTGGAGGCGCGTGAACGTGTGGGTGGCCGGATGCACGGCGTTCCGGTCACCGGCGGTGGCGTCGCGGATGGAGGCGCCGCCTACCTGGGGGTGCGACACACCGAATTGCTGTCGATGATCGAGGAGTACGGACTCGACCTCGCGTCGACGGAGATGCTCGGGGACAGCACGTTCCTGGTATCGGATGACCGGACGACGACGGCGAGCAGGGTGCCTCCGCTGGACGCGGTCGCGCTCGGGGATCTCTTCGATCAGCTCGAGGACCTGGTCGCTCAGGTCCGTCCCGACGCGCCGTGGGAGACTCCGGGGGCCGAGGCACTCGACCGGATCACCGCCGCCCGCTGGCTCGCCGAATCGGTTCCCCATCCGGACGCGCAGACCTTCTTCCCGCTGTTCATCGGTGAGATGATGGCAGCCGATCCGGCCGCGATCTCCGTGCTGCACATGGCCTTCTATCTGCGCTCGGGTGGCGGGATTCGGTATCTCAACGCCTTCGAGGGTGGCGCGCAACAGTGGCGCATCGATGGCGGCGCGCATCAACTGACTCGCGCACTGGCCGAACGGCTCGGCGACCGGGTGCAGTTGGGTCAGCCCGTTCGCGCGATCGATCAGGACGCCGACGGGGTGGTCGTACACGGTGTTTCGTCGATCGACGGCTCGCCGACGGAGTTTCGGGCCGACCGGGTGGTGGTCGCCATACCACCGCTGCTCGCGCAGGGCATCGAGTTCCGGCCGGCGCTGCCCGCGCCGCGGGCGACGGCGGCCACCGGACGCGGCTGCGCGGTGAAGGTCCATCTGAGCTATCCGGCTCCGATCTGGCGCAGGCAGGGACTGTCGGGGTGGTCGGTGAGTGCCCACGGGCCACTGCTGTCCACGGTCGACGACTCTCCTCCGGACGAATCCGTGGGCGTCCTCACCGGTTTCGTGACGGGAGCGGCGGCATCGGCCTTCAGTGCGCTGTCGTCGGCGGAACAGCGCGACGCAGCGCTGGCGCACGTCCGCCGGATCTTCCCCGACCTGCCGGAGCCGACACGATGCACGGTGACCGATTGGCTGGCCGAGGAATACAGCAGGGGTTGCTATGCGGCCCTGTTCGGACCCGGCGACTGGTCGCAGCTGGGCCCGACCATGACCACGCCGCACGGGCGCGTCCACTGGGCGGGCACCGAGACCAGCCTGGAGTTCTTCGGTCTGATGGAGGGTGCGATCAGGTCTGGCCGACGTGCGGCCAGTGAATTGACCAACGCCGCTGAGGCGGCAACCGTTTCGCGAAAGGTGATGGCGTCATGACTATTCTCTCCGATCCACCGAGGGCCGGCTTCCACGCCGCCACCGAACAGCCGTACACCTACGCGCGCAAGCAGCTGGGCGAGCCGGATTGGCGCCGTTACCCGGGTTGGGCCACGGTCACCGAGGCCGAGTGGCGGGATGCGCAGTGGCAGCGCGCACATTCGGTCAAGAACATCGCTCAACTGCGGGCGGTGGTCGGTGACCTCCTCGACGAGCAGTTCTACGTCGACCTCGCCGCCGACCAGCAGCAGCGGGCCGCCATGTCGATGCTGCTACCGCCCCAGACGGTCAACACCATGGCGCCGGGCTGGGAACCTCAACGCGGCAGTCTCACGGAGGCGTTCTACGCCGATCCGATCCGGCGATACATGCTGCCGGTGCTCAGCGATCGTCAGCCGGAATGGTGCTCACATCCCTACGCCGAACGAGACTCGTTGCACGAGAGCGACATGTGGGTCGTCGAAGGGCTCACCCACCGCTACCCGACCAAGGTGCTCGCCGAGCTGGTGTCGACGTGCCCGCAGTATTGCGGGCACTGCACGCGCATGGATCTGGTCGGCAATTCCACGCCGACGGTCACCAAGGCGAAGCTGACCCTGCACCCGACCGACCGTCAGGAGCAGATGCTGGCCTATCTCCGCGCCACCCCGGGGGTGCGCGACGTCGTGGTGTCCGGCGGTGACGTGGCCAACGTGCCGTGGCCGCGGCTCGAGACGTTCGTCACTCAGCTTCTCGAGATCGATACGATCCGTGATATCCGCTTGGCGACAAAGGCATTGGCTGCTCTACCCCAGCACTGGCTGCAACCGAAGGTGGTCGAAGGCGTCAATCGGGTCGCGCGTATTGCCGCCGCGCGCGGGGTGAACCTGGCCATGCACACCCACACCAATCACGTGCAGACGGTGACTCCGCTGGTTGCCGAGGCGACCAGGGGGCTCATCGACGCGGGCCTCCGGGACGTACGCAATCAGGGAGTCCTGATGCGCGGGGTCAACGCCACGCTCGACGACCTGCTCGACCTCTGCTTCGCACTGCAGGGAGAAGCGAACATCCTGCCGTACTACTTCTACATGTGCGACATGATCCCCAACGCCGAACACTGGCGCACTCCGCTGTGGCAGGCCCAGCAGCTGCAGCTGGCGATGATGGGGTACCTGCCGGGGTTCGCGACGCCGCGGATCGTGTGCGACGTTCCCTTCGTCGGCAAGCGGTGGGTGCACCAGGTGGTGCGCTACGACCAGGAGCTGGGGATCTCCTACTGGAGCAAGAACTACCGCACCGGACTCGACGGATCGGATGCCGACGCCCTGAACCGCGTCTACCCGTTCTACGACCCGATCGACTGCTTGCCCGCGGCTGGTCAGGAATGGTGGCGGAAGAATGCCGAGAGCCCTTGTGATGCCGCCCTTTCCGTGGATGGCATCGTCGACGAACTCACTGAAACGATCGGAAACGGCCATGGATGCAGTGATGCATGACTCCGGGGCAGGCTATCCGCTGCCCAAGTCCGGCCGGGTGCTGACCGTCGTCCCGGAGCCACCGCCCGCCCCGCCCAAGAAGACGCCCGACATGACGGTCGAACTCGCGCCGATAATGGACGCCGACCTGCCTGCGGTTGCCGAGTTCCTGCACGCCAACCACAACGACCAGGTGCCATGGGAGAAGTCCTGCTCCACCGTGCCCTGGAACGTGGACGCTCCCAATCACGGGTTCATGCTCCGTGACGGCCGCCGCGTCGTCGGCACGTTGTTGGCGCTCTACTCCGAACGCCTGGTCGGCGGACGGCTCGAGCGCTTCTGCAACATGAGCTCGTGGTGCGTGCTGACCGACTACCGGTCCCGAAGCATCTCGCTCCTCAATGCGCTTCTGGCGCAGGAGGGTTACCACTTCACGGTGCTGTCACCCGACGAGGGCCCGCAGGAGATCCTCGCCTGGCGCGGTTTTCGCTACCTCGACAACTCGGCCGTGCTCATTCCCAATCTGCCGTGGCCAACGCTGCCGGGCCGAACGAGGATCAGCACCGAGCCCGAGGTCATCGAAAGGACGCTCACCGGTGGGGAACTGGAGCTCTACCAGGACCACGCCCGCACCCTCGCGGCCCGCCACCTCGTGCTGACCCGGGGCGGGGACTCCTGTTACGTCATGTACCGGGAGTTCCGGCTTCGGGACACACCGGTGTTCGCCATGATCCTGCACGTCGGCAATCCGGACCTGTTCCGTCGCGCGTTGGTTCCGCTGACCCGGCACCTCCTGGTGCGTCATCGTCTGGTGGCGACCCTGGCCGACCTGCGGACCATCGGCTGCGAGCCACGCCTGTCGTTCAAGCTGAAGAACTGGCCGAAGATGTACCGGAGTGCCAGTTTGGAGGCCGGGCAGATCGACTATCTCTACAGCGAGCTCGAGTGCGTCCCGTGGAGCCGTGCCGGCCTACCGGCGGGAAGCCTGAGTTCCATGCGTGCGCAGTTGCGCAGCCTGCTTGGTGGAAGTGACGCAACCCGATCGGCGTGAGGATTCAGCCGGATCGAGATGTGAATGACGAGAAGGGAATCGGCCAATGATGAAAAGGGCGATGGGCGCGCTGATCACCTGCGCGGTGGCAGCCATGGTGTCGTTTCTGGGGCTGGTGGCGATCAACGTCGTGCTGTTCCTCGGGCTCAGATCGCAGATCCCACAAACGCCCGCGCACACCCCGGGCGCGTAAAGGGGCGTGGGTAGAGCAATGGCGCGAAGAGCGCGGAAGAAGCGGGGCGCCCGAAGGGACGGCCGTCGCTGGCTCGGCGTGTGGATCCCCGTCACGGCGACCTTCGTGGCGCTGGCCATGGCGGTGTTTCTCTGGTGCCCCGGCCTTCGCGCCTCCGCGGGTAGCGTCGACCCCAATTGGCCCGGTTGGGGTTTCAGCCATACCCAATTCAGCGCCGACACCGGTGATCCCATGGCGGTGGCGGCCGCCCAGGCAGCGGTCGAGTCGACACCCATGGTGCAGGGGCAGCACATCATGGGCTTCGGCGCCGACAATCCGGAGCCGTCGCCAGGGGTCTACGACTTCGCGAGCCTCGACCGCCGCATGGACTTCATTCGTCGTTCTGGTGGCATTCCGGTCATCATCCTCTGCTGCGCGCCTGACTGGATGAAGGGCGGCGAGCCGGGGCAAACCGACTGGAACAAACTGGAGACTGCACCGCTTCCCGAACACTTCTCGGATTTCGCGGCACTGAGTGCCACCGTCGCCAAGCGCTACCCCTACGTCCGCCACTTCATCGTCTGGAACGAGTTCAAGGGGTTCTTCGACGATGACAAGAAGCGCTGGGAAGCACAGGAATACACCGACATGTACAACGACGTCTACGACGCGTTGAAGACGGTGAATCCGGCCAACCAGGTGGGCGGACCTTACCTCGACTTCGCCGAGCCCTACGATGCGACCCATAGTTCGACCTACCTGCACGGGCCGTGGGGAGCGGTGGACCAACGGGTACTCGACGCCTTCGTCTACTGGAAGCTGCACCGCAAGGGCGCCGACTTCGTCGCGGTCGACGGGCACGCCACGACGAGCGATGGAGTCTCCGACGAGTTCGCCGCGCTGGAGAAGTTCGCGGCCGTCGACGGGTGGCTCCGCAAGCAGGTCAACCTGCCCATCTGGTGGGCCGAGTGGTATGTCGAGCCGACGAAGCCCGACTGGTCGCCGGAACACCAGGTGGCGTTGCGCGTCGCGGCGATGATCGAACTCGCGAGCAGCGGGGCGTACACGGCGCTGTACTGGAACCCGCGCCCAGGCGGTGCCGATTGCGCGACCTGTCTGTGGACCGACACCTGGATGGTCGGGGGAGGCCAGCCGCTGCCGTTCCTCACCGACGTTCTCCACCGGTTCGCCCGCTCGTTCCCCCCTGGGGTCGATCGGCGCAAGATGCAGGTGGCCGACGGGTTGCTTGCACTCGCGTCCGACGATTCGATCGTGATCGTGAACACCACCAACAGCACGATCAGTGCCACGGTCGACGGGCATCGACTCGACTTTTCTCCCTACGCGACGCGGTGGATCTCGTCGGGTTCGTAGGCCGTCCCGAGCTTAGCCTCGACGGCGGTATGACTTTGCCTGGAGCATGGTCGAACAACGCGTTATCGAGCCAGGCTTCCGGCTGTGCGCCAGGGCGGCGCGTCGCAGAGGAACTAGTTCTCTTGACGGCCGAGACCTAGATCGTGATGACGGGTCAGAAACCCCTACAACGTCTCCTGACGTCGGCTTTGCGCGAGTACCGGCGCGACGTGAAGACCCCCGCCGACCGATCGGGAACGCCGGACCGACCACGAGGACTAGATCCGGTCCCGTCTGAAAGTTGGCTCTGATGGCTCATATACGGGTCGCTCACAGGGACCGATAGTGAACAGGTGGTCGGCTTAACTGCGAACCGCCGTCTGGCATCGCTGCCGAGCATGGCCATGGATTCGCGTGAGGCCCTTTGCATTAAGGGCTCTGCCTGCCGGGGGTCGACAGGCAACACTCAAGGAGGTTCCTACGTTGTCCAATCACCGCACTAGCGCGCCGCGGATGTCGGCTCGCCGATACCTAACGACGGGGTTCACGGGAGCAGCGATGGTGGGGGTCGGCTTCTGGCTGGCTGCTCCCAACGATGCGCCCATGCCCGTCACCGCAAACATTCAACTCGCGTCGACCGACATCCCGCTGAGCCCACCGCCCACGGAGTGCCTTCCGCTGACGACGTGCGGCCTGATCGGGCAAGCCGGCTCGCCCACGCCCACCGCGCTCGCCGCGGCGGTCAACCCCTTCCAGCTGCCGCCGATCATCGGTCCGGGCGGCTGGCTGATCGGCGACGGCATCGACGCTGACCCCCTTACGTGCACCGCGCCGTGCAACGGCGGTAACGCCGGATTGCTTTGGGGCAACGGTGGTGCCGGCGCCCTCGGCGGCGTCGGCGGTTCCGCGGGCCTGCTATTCGGCAACGGCGGCAGCGGCGGCAACGGCGTCGACGCCGTCTACAACGCCACCACCGGAACCTTGGTGTCCGCTGCGACCGCGGGCGGCGCAGGCGGCAACGCCGGTCTGTTCGGCAAGGGCGGCAACGGCGGTAACGGCGGCTTGGACGTTCAGACCGTGAACTCGCAGACCGTGATCGACGCCACCGGCGCCGCAGGCGGAGCGGGCGGTAGGGGTGGCTCGCTCGGCGGCAACGGCGGCACCGGCGGAGCAGGCGGCGACGCCACCTCGCTCAACGGAGTCGCCACCGCTGGCGCCGGCGGAGCGGGCGGTAGTGCGATCTCCGGAGACGCCGGTAGCGGCGGCGACGGCGGCAACGCCGTCGGTGGCTTCGAGGCATCGGCCACCGGTGGTGCAGGCGGCTCGGGTGGTACGGCGACGGTGGGTAACGGTGGTGCAGGCGGCTCGGGTGGCTTCGGCAGCGCCAATGCAGGCACCGGCACCGGCGGCGCTGCGGGCAACGGCGGCAACTCGGTGGTGCTCGGCTCGGGCGGCGCAGGTGGCACGGCTGGCGACACCATCAACCGTGCACCCGCGGCCGCCGACGGTTCCGCCGACGCCACGGGGATTGTCGGCGGGACGGGCGGCACCGGCGGACTGTTGGGCGGTAACGGCGGCGCTGGCGGGACAGGCGGTTTCGCCGAGTCCACCAACGGCAACGCCACCGGCGGCGCAGGCGGCACCGGTGGTACCGCGTCCAACGGCACCGGCGGTGGTGGCGGCACCGGAGGTAGAGGCAGCGCGCTCAACAGCGGAACGGCCACCGGCGGCACGGGTGGCAGCGGCTCCGGCACGACCATCGGTTCGGGCGGCGCAGGTGGCACGGGTGGCAACAGCAACTCCGGCACCGGCCCGTCGAACGGCGGCACAGGTGGCACGGGCGCCAACGGCGGCTTCGGCGGTAACGGCGGTAACGGTGGTAACGGCGGCAACGCCACCGGCGGCGGCACCAACACCGGCGGCACCGGAGGCGCCGGCGGCGCAGCCGGACCAGGTGGTTCGGCAGGCGCACCCGGAAGCAACGGCACTCCGTAGCGGTAAGCGGGTACGGGCGTCGGCAGGGAAACTGCCGACGCCCGTACTCCACAACGACACTTGAACGACGAAGACATTTGAACGACGAAGACATTGAACGACAAAGACATTGAAAGAAAACGGACTCTCTTGAAATGGTGACCTCGATGCGTGATCTTCACCCCGCGACGGCGCAGGACTCGACGTCGGACGCAGACGCTGACCGCGAGCCGATCCCATCCTCCCGATCGCATTGGGTTCCGACGGCGGCCCTGGTGATCGCGCTGGTGGCCATCGGGGTCGCCGTCTGGGCGCTCACGAATTCGTCTGCCGGACCGGCGGACAAGACGGCTGCGCCGTCCGTCAGCGCCCAGCAGTCCGATGCCGCCAAGGAGCGGGTGTGCGGCGCTTTCGCCGTCGTACGCAATGCGGTGTCGGTGCAGACCAACGCCGACCTCGGCTCCGATCTGGTGGCAAGGGAGGCGGTGGCAGCCAACGCCCGCCTGGCCACCCTCGGCGGCGGCGAGTATCTGCGTTCACGCGTGGATCCGGCCACGCCGACCCAGTTGGCGGACGCCGCCCGCCAGTTCGCCGACGACATCCAGGACATCGGGATGAACCAACTCATCGGGATCCCCAACACCGATCCCAAGGTGGCCTCCCTGCTGACTGCGGCTCAGGCGGGCAGCGACCGCATCGCGCAGCTGTGCAAGTGAGCTACCACCGCGGTTAGTGCACCGGCATCCCCCGCGACGGCGGTAACCTCGACCGACGTAGCAAAAGCGCGTGGAAGGGGAGCCGGGTCATGGGTGTGCCACCCGACAGCAGCCCGTTCGGGTCCCAGACGGTGACGGGTCCCGGCTGGCCGAACGTCGACGAGGAGGCCCTCGCCGCGGCGGCGTCGTCCTACGAGGCACTGGCAGCCAAGTTGACCGGTTCGGTGGTACCGCAGCAGCAGGGCCAGCTCATGAAGCTGGCGGATCAGTGGAAGGGCGTCGGGGCGGTCGCCGCAGGCGGCGAGGCGACCACGATCATCGCGGGCCACGAGGCCAATGCCGCCCAGGCGGCGGCGATCGCGGCGAAGCTTCGCAGCATGGAGGCCACGGTCGCCAAGACGAAGGTCCTGGTGAACACCACCGCGGTCGAGACCCAACAGGAGTGCGAGGCCATCGCGGCCATGCCGTTTGGCAACGCCCAGCAGCTGGTGCAGAGCCGTATCAAGTTGGGCCTGTCGCAGAACATCGCTTACGTCAACGCCAACTCGGCCGAGCTGGCGTCGGGCCTCGGAGTGCCGCCCAACATCCCCAACCCCGGCACTCCGCCTGGCGCGGCACAGGCATCGCAGGCAGCGGACAAGGGCTCCGAGCAGGCGATGCAGATGATGCAGATGGGCCAGATGGCCATGCAGCTGCCGCAGCAGATCGGCGGAATGCTGACACAGGCGCCCCAGCAGTTGATGCAGCCACTTCAGCAGCTGATGCAACCCCTTCAGCAGCTGATGTCCGCAGGCAGCAAAGGCGGGTCGAGTGGCGCAGCGATGCCCTTTTCGGCGTTCTCGAACCACCCCTTGGCAGGTGGCTCGGGGGCGGGCGCGGGGGGCGGCATGGTGAAGGCCGCGTCGTTGCCGGGCTCGGGCGGTCTGTCGCCGCAGTCACCGGCGCTGGCAAGCCTCGTCGGCAGCTCGGGGGACGTCGCCGTACGCCCCGCGGGCGCGGGCAGTTCGGCGGTCGGCGGCCTGGCGCCGGTCAATGCAAGCGGCGGTGGCATGGGTGCTGGCGGCATGGGCATGATGGGCCACCGCGGCGAGAGCGGTGGCACCGGAACCTCGTTGGCCGCCCCGCCCCCGCTGGAGTACGACCTCGACGAAGACGTCGACGATGACTGGTGACGCACGGGGAGGAATCTGCTGATGTCCATGGACCCGATGCACACTCCTGGCAACTTGAACTGGGATCCCGCCAGCGTCGAGCTGCCAGAGATTCCGATGCTCCCGCCCGGCGAGGACGCGATGAGCATGACGATCTCCGCGGTACTCCCGACGCTGACCGCACCGATGGCCGCCAGCGTCGCCGCGCTGCAGGCGAAGGAGACCAACTTCTCCGGAAAGCTGGGTGCGGCCGATACGGCCTACCAGAACGCCGACGATCAGGGTGGTCAGTCGGTCGGGCAACTCGGCCAGATGCTCGGGCAGCTCGGGCAACTGGGTCAGACGGCACAGCAGGCGGGGGCGCCCGCCCAGGCGCTCGGTGGTCAGGTGGGCCAGTTCGGCTCGATGATGCAGCAGGCCATGAAGGGCGCCGGAGGCGGCGGTTCGAGCGGCGGCGGCCAACCGTCGGGGGGCCAGTCGACGGCAGGTCAGGGTTCGGGCGGTGCAGGCGCTGCGCCGCCGCGTGACGAGTCGTCCGATCAGAACGAGCGCGAGTCAAGGGACCGCGAGGCCAGGGACCGCGAGGCAAGGGACCGCGAGGCAAGGGACGACGAAGCCAGGGACCGCCGGCCACCGCTCGACGCCGCCTCGCCTGGCGCCGCTCCCCACGGCGCGGGGCAGGCACCCGTCGCGCCTCCGCGCCACGGAGACGGCGACGACCTCGCCCGCCGGATGTAACGCGGCGCGCCACGCCTGCCACTGCCAGCGCCGTCGCGCACTACCCTCAATACCGACGCGTGGGATTGGGTAGTCACACTGAGCGATTCGGAGGAACGGGCATGAGTTCGCCGCCGCCGGATTCGTGGCCGTCGCCCCCGCCCCTGCCGGATGACGAATTGGCGGAGGGGCAGATCTTCGCCGGCTACGAGATCATCGGGCTGCTCGGCTCCGGCGGCATGGGCCGTGTCTATCTCGCCAAGCATCCGAGGCTTCCGCGACGCGACGCCCTGAAGCTGCTTCCGTCCGACTGGTCGGCCGACACCGAGTATCGCGCCCGCTTCAACCGCGAAGCGGACGTCGCCTCGACGCTCTGGCATCCCAACATCGTCGGCGTGCACGACCGCGGCGAGGCCGACGGTCAGCTGTGGATCTCGATGGACTACGTCGATGGACTCGACGCCTCCCGCCTCGTCGCGGAACGCCATCCGTCCGGAATGCCTCCCGGCGAGGTGGCCCGCATCGTCACCGCCGTCGCGAGTGCGTTGGACAGTGCCCACAAACGCGGGCTGCTGCACCGTGACGTCAAGCCGGCCAACATCATGCTGACCCACCTCGACGACGACGGCGAGCAGCGAATCCTATTGACCGACTTCGGAATTGCCCGCGACATCAACGACGTCGACGATGCGACCGCCACGATGACGGCGATCGGAACGGTGGCCTACTGCGCGCCCGAGCAGCTGTCCGGCGACGAGGTCAGCGGTCGCGCCGACCAGTACGCGCTGGCGGCGACGGCGTACCACCTGCTGACCGGCGAGCCGTTGTTCCCGAGCGAGGATCCCGCCGAGGTGATCAGGGACCACCTGAACTCCAAGCCGCCGACTCTCGCCGCGAAGCGCCCGGAACTCGCCGCACTCGACCCGGTGCTGACGATCGGACTGGCCAAACGGCCCGAGAGTCGGTTCGCCCGCTGTTCCGATTTCGCCCGCGCCCTCACCGAGCAGATCGGCGCCATGGACGCAGGGTCGGCACCTCCCACCGACGGCCCGGATTCACCGGCGCGCGACGCCTTCACGAGCCTCTACACCGAACCGCTCACCGTGGATCCGCGGGCAGTTGCGGCCAGGCCCAACCAGTTTCCCACCGGACCGATCGTCGCGGCACTCGTCGCGGCGGTCGTCATCGCCGTGCTGGCCATCTGGCTGCTGTGGCCGTCCTCCGGCGCCCCTGGCGCGGACGCGACGCCGTCGAGCGCCGCCGCCCTACCGGTGAATGCCGAAGCGCAGCAGAAGCTTCTTGGCGCGCTGCCGCCGGGATATACGTCGGAGGCGTGCATACCGACGGATGTGCCCGCTGCGGCGCTCGCGAAGTTGGTCTGCACCAGGAACGCCGACGCCGGTGGACCGCCCGCGGCGACGTTCACGCTGTTCCGTGACGAGTCCGCGCTCGATTCCGCGTTCGGCGCCGCCGTGGCCAATACCCGGGTGGTCAACTGCCCCGGCAACATTCAGTCGCCGGGCGCGTGGCGGCGCAACGCAACCCCTCAGCAGGTGAGTGGCACGCTCGTCTGTGGCTTCCGCGACACCGTCCCGACTCTGGCATGGACGGACGAGGCGAAGCTGACGCTCAACTCTGTCGACGGGGCGCAGGACGGCCCCAACCTCGACCAGTTGTACGTGTGGTGGTCAAGCCACTCCTGACGATGCCGATCAGGCTGGGGGAGGCGCGATCACGGTCGTCGTCGGAGCCACC
>JAOPUT010000065.1 GCA_025963385.1 Mycobacterium sp. | reverse complement strand
CCAGCCAAGCAGGATGTCGCTGCTGGCCTGCATCAACCTCTCGCCCTGCACAACTCGCTCGGCGGCGTTGGCGTAGCCGCACGCGCCGAGATAGCGCTCCAACACCGATGGCTCGGCTTCTTTGACCTGCATCAGCAAGGGATCGTTGTCGTCGCGCCCCAACAGCAGTACCACCCACGCTCGGGTGCCGACGCTGCCAACGCCGACTACCTTTCTGGCCCCACCGCCATAACGGAATCGCCCGATAAGCCCGCGACGGCTGGGCTCCAGACTCTTCCGATACTCCTCGAAGAGGGCGCTCGTCTGCTGTTCGTACCGTCGGGCCTGTGCCTCGCCGACCAACTCGTCGATCGGAATGAGCAGTGGCGGATCGCTGGCCAGTCTTCGCCGCCCGTCGACGACCCTGGTCAGCTTCGACAGCTCTTCGAGGTTGTCGCGGGTGCGGGCCTTGGCGGCTGTACGCCGGATAGCTTGTGCGTACGTACGATCCACACCCGACTCGACTGCATCGTCGACGACTGTGCGCTCATACCAGACGTCGAGCTCACGCATCGCCGCGAGCGTGTGCATCCGATCGCGATAAGCATGCGCGCTGCTTCGCACGATACGGTCGCGCTCGTCGTGACCAAAGCCGTTCTCCTGTGCGACGACCGCGACGCTCGCCACGAGTCGCTTGACGTCCCACTCCCAGGGGCCCTGCAGTGTCTCGTCGAAGTCGTTGACGTCGAAGACCAAATTTCTTTCCGGCGAGGCATATAGCCCGAAGTTCGAGACATGCGCGTCGCCGCACAACTGCGCGGTAAGCCCGGTGTCCGGGGCGAACGCCAAGTCGGAAGCCATCAGCAGGGCCGCGCCGCGGAAGAACGCAAATCGCGATGCAAGCATTCGGCCGTACCGCACCGGCAGCAGGTCCGCGATCCGAGACGCGGCCTGCGACTCCAGCAGGTCGATCGGGTCGGGACGGTTCTGCGGTGCAATGAACTCTGCCAGCGAGGACCTAGGCACCACCGCGCGGCGTGCGCGACCGAGGTCGCGGCGCTGCGCCACCGATGCGTCCACGGCATCACCGATCCCAGGTGCGGGGCCGCCCTGTTGATTGCAGCCCCGCACGAAAGGATAACTCAGCTCAGACTTTGAGCGCCTCGGCGTTGGCCCGCGCATATAGGGCATCGAGCACCGCGTACTCGGCTTCCTCGATCGCGTCCAGGGCGAAGTCGACCGCGTCATATGCGTACGACTCGGACCAATCGGCGTCCACCGCTGCGTTGTGCGCGTCGATCTTGTCCTTATGCTCGTGTGCGCGCGCCCGAACCTTGGCGACGTGGGCGTGCCAGTTCTGGCGAATCTCTTGCCACTCCGATGACGCGTCGTCGCGGGCGGCATCCGCCTTGTCCTTCATGCGATCGGTCGCGGCGTCGGCCTTTTCGTCAGCGGTCTCGACGTCAGCTTCGAGCTGATCCCGTGTCCGCTGACCGGCCGCCTCTACCTTGTCCGCCGCGTTTTTAGCTTTGTCGGCGATCTTCTCGAACTGTGCCTTGAGATCGGCATCTGACATGACAGCTCCTTTGTCATCCGAGGCGGGCCATCCGCCTCTACCATGCATCGTCTGTGGTCGGCGCCGAGACGTCATTGTCCGCCAAGACACGATCGGTGACCGCAGATTAGTCACGTCGACAATGGATTTCGATGCTGGCGGAAGTTGATGTTGATGTGAGCCTGGCGCGCCGATTCGATTGCTGGCAGCAGCGACATCCAACGATGGCGTTCGCCGTGGCAGTGATGAAGAAGTACGGCGACGATCAAGCAGGCAACCAAGCGGCGTTGTTGACGTACTTCGCCTTCGTCGCCACCTTTCCACTTCTGCTCGCGCTGACCACGATTCTCGGGGTGGCATTGCGGAAAAACCCCGAGCGTCAACGTGACCTGGTGAATTCGGCATTCGCCGAGTTCCCGATCATCGGCGCCCAGCTCCATGACCAACTCGGCGTTGCCACGTTCGGCAACGCATTTTCGCTTGCGGTCGGGGTACTGGGCGCCCTCTTCGGTGGCCGTGGTTTCGCCAACGCTCTCCAGGACACCTTCAGCTCGCTCTGGTCGGTGCCGAAGATGGATCGACCCGGATTCCCCGCCCGATACCTGCGGGCGGCCGGCCTACTTCTGCTACTGAGTGTCGGTGCGACGGTGACAGCCGCCGCCGGCTGGGCCGCGGGGGCGGCGACGGCCTTGGGAGTCCACGGCTTGGGTACGCGTCTGATCAGTATCGCGGTGGGTTCGATCCTGGGCTGGGCCTATTTCCTCGCGGTGTACCGGATCGCGACCCCGGCACGGGTCCCGACGCGCGCGATGTTGCCAGGAGCGGCGATCAGCGCGGTGGCCTGGCAGCTGCTGCTCACCGGAGCAGGCGTCGTCACCACTCATCTTCTCCGCCACGCCCAAGCAGTTGCAGGCCTGTTCGGCCTGGTGTTGGGGCTGCTTGCATGGCTAGGGCTGCAAGCGACAGTCGTCGTGTTCACCGTCGAGGCCGATGTCGTTCGCGTCCGACATCTGTGGCCCCGCAGTTTGGTGCCACCCCCGCTGACGGACGCCGACAGGGCCTATTACACCGGCGCGGTCATGGCCGAGCGACAGCGGCCCGAGATGAGGCTCGATATCCAATATGTTGCCTGCGGTGACGCAGCGGTGTCGTCCGGGGATACATCGAGACCTGAATGACGTTGTCGCGGCGAGGATCGAGCTTGCGACGGTGTCAACGGTGACACGAAACGGTGCACCGGGTTGTCCCGGACGACATCGACGTGGAGGCGACCACGATCGACGATGAAGTGGCCGACGAAAAATGAACGTCGGCAACGGTATCCGCCTTCGACGAAATGAGGATTGGCATGAATACCCTTCTTGAGGGAGCGCTGTGGAAGTGGAAGCTGATCGCAGGTCTGCTCACCGTCGTCTTGGGCGGCATCGTGCTCGCCTGGCCTGGTCCGACGATCCTTGTCGCCTCGACCTTGTTCGGCGTCTTTCTGCTGCTGACCGGGTTCACAGGACTTTTCCTGGCATTCACCTTGCCCCGGTCCGGGGGCACTCGCTTTCTGCTGTTCATCAGCGGCGCGCTGTCGTTGATTTTAGCTGTTCTGTCCTTCCGGCACTTCGGCGATGCCTATGCCATTCTGCTGCTGTCGATTTGGATTGCAATTGGATTCATTTTTCAAGGTGTTTCGGAAGTCGCGGTCTCGATCGGCGAGAAGAACATGCCGGGACGGGGTTGGTACGCCGTTCTTGGTGTCATCTCTGTAATCGCCGGCTTCGTCGTACTTGTGTGGCCGTTTGATTCGATCGTCATGCTTACGCTCGTCGCTGGCGTTTGGTTTGTCGTACTGGGCCTGGTCCAGGTGTTTCAGGCATTTCAAATCCGCGGGGACACGAAGACTGTGCGAGATGCAGTCGACTCTGTATCCGATCGACTGTCAGCACCCCGGAAGTCCGCGTAGCCGGGCTGGTCCGTCGAAAGAGTCGATGATGAGACAAGCCCGCGAACCGGTGCAAAGCCAGTCGGTCGATGCCGAGTCGAGTACGCGGTTCGAGCGTGAGGTGCTTCCGCTGCGGGACCTGCTCTATCGCAATGCTATTCGGATGAGCGGAAATCACGCGGACGCTGAGGACCTGGTGCAAGAAACCATGATGAGGGCCTTCACGCATTTCGATTCGTTCCGGTCAGACACCAATCTGAAGGCCTGGCTGCTCCGCATCATGACCAACACGTACATCAACAGCTATCGCAAGAGGCGACGTCAACCACGGCAGTGCTCCGCCGAGCACCTGACCGATCAGTACTTGACGGAGGCCAACGCGCGCTCGGCGGCCACGGAGTTGCGTTCCGCTGAGGATCACGCGTTGGACTTGTTGCCGGACAACGACATCAAGGCGGCGATGCAGGCACTGCCTGGCATATTTCGCGAAGTCGTCTACTACGCCGATGTCGCCGGGTTCCGCTACCAGGAAATCGCGATTCTGAAGAACATTCCGTATGGAACCGTGATGTCGCGGCTTCATCGAGGCCGACGACGGCTGCGCATGCTGCTCGGTGTCGGTGTTGGCCAAGATGGCGTCCAAACGCTTGCTGCTTCAGCGTGATCCCATGCTGATTCTGCGTGGCCTCGGGTTGGCAGCGATTACGGCTGCGGTTGGAGTAGCCGTCGCGTTGCTCGCTTTCCCGCCCGACACCGGCGGCCAACTTTCCCTTCCTCAGTACGCAACAACGCAGTCGACGGCCACCCTTTCGGCGGAACAGATTGCGACCAAAGTGCTGCCCAGCGTGGTGACTTTGACGACCGAACTGGCCACCGGCGAATCGCACGAGGGGTCGGGCGTCGTCCTTACCTCTGATGGGCTGATCATGACCAATGACCATGTCGTCGCGGCGGCCGATGATGCACCGCAGGATCCCGTGCACAGACGGGTCGCCCTGGACGACGGTCGCACCGCCACGTTCAGCATCGTCGGTAGTGATCCCAAGAGTGATGTTGCGGTCGTGCGGGCTGAAGGGATTTCGGGAGTAGCCCCGATCTCAGTCGGCTCCTCGGGCGGCGTTCGAGTCGGCCAGCCGGTAGTCGCCGTGGGATCTCCCCTCGGCCTGACCGGCACCGTCACCGTTGGCATCATCAGTGGATTGAACCGTCCCGTGTTCGGTGCCGACGACGGCAACGCCGACGTCACGGCGTTTGACGCCATCCAAACCGACGCCGCGCTCAACCCGGGCAACTCAGGGGGCGCCCTGGTTGACATGAATGGCGACCTGATCGGAATGAATTCGGCGATGGCATCATTGGGCGGCCTCGGGGACGGTGCCGATGCGGAAGGCGGGTCGATCGGGATTGGGTTCGCCATTCCCGCCGATCACGCCACGCGCATTGCGAACGAACTCATCGCCACTGGTACCGCATCGCACGCATGGTTGGGAGCACAGGTAGGCACCGACATGGATGCCGACCCCAGGATCGTCGACGTGGCCAACGGAAGCCCCGCCGCGGCAGCCGGACTGCGTACCGGCACGCTCGTCACGAAGATCGACGACCAGGAAATCCGCAATGTTGGCGCACTGTGCGCAGCCGTGCAGTCGCAGGCGCCAGGCGCTCGGGTGGCGGTGGGATTCATCGATCCTTCTGGTAATCCAGGAACCGTCCTGGTCACCCTGGGTACGGACCAGGGCCAGCGGTAGTCGATCAGTCAAACTGCGCTGGTACCAAAGTATTTCGCCCCGCTGCATCGTTCGACATTGTCGACCGACACCGTTTCGGGAGAGCAATGTTGTGTCACGAGACATCGCCCGCATCGGGGATTCCGAGCACCCTGGAGTTTGCGATCGCCGACGAGAGATCGGCGAGACGACACAAATCGAATGTAGGGAGCCCCGATGAGCGAGACGCGGCAGAACACCAAGACGGCGCCCGGGCCGGTTGGTCAATTCTTTGACGACGCAGTGGCCAAGACCAGGTACTGGTGGTTGCTCCCGATCTTCGGCATCGCCTGGATCGTGCTGTCCGTCGTGATCCTGCGGTTCGACTACACCACCGTCGCAGCGGTGGCCGTGTTGTTCGGGGTGTACTGCCTGGCCGCCGCGGTGACTCAGATCATGATCGCGGCGGTGTCCTCATCGACCGGCTGGCGCATTGCGCATGGCCTACTCACGGCGCTGTTGATCGTGGTCGGAGTGGTGTCCTTTGCGAACTTCGGGGCGACCTTCGTCACGCTGGCCGCGATCATCAGTTTCTACTTCATCTTCCGCGGCTCCTTCGACATTGTCATGGCCTTCGCCGGGAGCGTCGTCTCGGGGTGGTGGGTGCTGTTGATTTGCGGGTTCATCGAGCTGGGGTTGGGCTTTTGGGCCGCAGGGTCGTGGAGCGCTTCCGTGTTGGTCTTGGTGGCGTGGGTGGCAGCTGCAGCGCTGGTGCGCGGCATCGGCGAAATTGTCTTGGGATTCCAGATCCACCAGGGACGCCGCGGCGTGACCGGCATCGAAGAGCTGGCCCGTCGACCCGTTCCCACTGCAGCAGTTCCGTCTCGGTGAGGGAGTGGTCATGCAGAGCGTCGATTACATCCACGGGTGGTGGGTTCTGCGCGCTGCCGGTCGCAATCCACTGGTGCGGGGCACCGATCGGCTCGAACTGCTGATCGTCGCGGTGGGAATCTTGGCTGTGGTGGTTGGCGCCGCCTTTGCGGGTGCGCTCGGCACGGCCGTGCACGACGCGCGCAGCCGCGTGTACGTCGCGCAGGCGCAGACGCGGTACCCAGTGGACGCCGAAGCCATCGATGACAGCACAGTCGTTCTCGGTATCCGCGACACCACGGCGACGAGGGTGAATGCCCGATGGCGAGCCAACGGCACCGAACACACCGGCAGTGTCAACTTGGATGGCGTCGTCAAAACCGGGGACCCGCTGACGGTCTGGGTGGACCTCAATGGAAACCGCGTCGATGCACCCGCCCCGACATCGCAGGCGGGCTGGGACGCGGTCATTGCCGCATACGCGGCATGGCAGACGGTGGCACTTGCCGCGGCCGGATTCATCTGGTGGGGCCGCGCGCGCATCGATCGCCGGCGCGATTCGGCCTGGGAGCGCGACATTCGATGCCTCATTCACGACAACGGCGGGCGGAGAACATGACTCACGACAAGGTTGGGTTGATGGCGGCCCCACAAACACCGAATACCTTCACGGATTTCATAACTGTGTTGGTGCTGATCGGGTTGGCTCCGGGTCCGGTCAACCGTGCGCTGAGCAGACATGCGATCGATAGCTCACCGGACGGCGTATTGGTGAACGTGTTCAATGACGTCACCAGCCTGCCCCGCTACCGCGAAGACTTGGAAACCCGTGGGAAGCCGGACGCTGTCGTCGACTTGCGGTTGGCCGCCGCTGAGGCCGATGCGGTGCTCGTCGTCACGAGCTATCGCGGGCGGGTTCCGTCGATGGCGCACAACGCGATCGATTGGCTGACGCGTCGGGGGCGCCGCGGCACCTTAAATGACAAACCACTCGCCGTGGTCGGCCGGTCGGCCGATTTCTACAACGGGGTCTGGTCGCGTCGCATCGAAGACACCCGTGGAGTTTTGGGACCTCGAGTGATCGAGCCGCTGACGGTGCCGACTCTGCGCGATGCGGTCACGAAGCTCGCAGGCGAAGTACGCGGAGGCAGCGCAGCTGCAGCGAGGTGACGCTCAATCGCGGAGGACCCCGTCGAGCTGGCTGCGCGAGTTGATGCCGAGTTTCACGAAGACCTTGCGAAGGTGGTACTGCACTGTGCGGGCGCTGATGAACAACCTGGCACCGATCTCCGGATTCGACAGTCCTTCGCGCGCCAACCGCGCGACCTGCCACTCCTGCGCCGTGAGTCCATGGTCGCGTGTCGTCACCGCGCGTTTGCGTGCCGTCTCGCCGGTGGCCTGCAGCTCACGCCTGGCTCGCTCGGCGAATGCGTCCATCCCGATTGACTCGAGCATCTCGAGGGCGGTACGGAGCTCAGCCCGGGCATCGACCCGTCGCCGCTCTCGCCGCAGCCACTCCCCGTAAACCAGGTGAGCCCGTGCCAGATCCGCCCGCACTCGGCGGCGGTTGAGACGTTCGATCGCCTCACGATAGAGACGCTCCGCCGCGTCGCCCTCGCTGAGAAGCGCTCGCGAACGGGCCTCTACGCCACGGCCCCAGTCTGTGTCACTGGCGCTTGTCGTCTCGGCCAGCCGAGCGAGGGCGTCGGCGGCGATATCGTTGCGTCCACTGCGCGCGGCCGCCTCGATCAACTCC
>JAOPUT010000009.1 GCA_025963385.1 Mycobacterium sp. | reverse complement strand
AGCGGCTGAGGCTCAGTGGCTCAAGCCTCAGTGGAACTGCCCCTCTTCGGTGGCGCCGGCGAGCGCGGTCGTCGACGACGACGGGTCGACAGTGGTGGCGATCCGGTCGAAGTAGCCGGCACCGACCTCGCGCTGGTGCTTGGTGGCGGTGTAACCGCGCTCCTCGGCCGCGAATTCCCGTTCCTGCAACTCGACGTAAGCCGACATCTGGTTGCGGGCGTACCCGTAGGCCAGGTCGAACATCGAGTAGTTGAGCGCATGGAAGCCGGCCAGCGTGATGAACTGGAATTTGAAGCCCATCGAGCCCAGTTCCTTCTGGAACTTCGCAATGGTGCTGTCGTCGAGGTGCTTGCGCCAGTTGAACGACGGCGAGCAGTTGTAGGCCAGCAGCTGGTCGGGGAACTCGCTCTTGACGCCCTCAGCGAACCGGCGGGCTAGATCGAGGTCCGGCGTACCGGTCTCCATCCAGATCAGGTCGGAGTACGGCGCGTAGGCCTTGGCGCGGGCGATGCAGGGCTCGAGGCCGTTGCGCACCCGGTAGAAGCCCTCGGAGGTGCGCTCACCGGTGACGAACGGACGGTCGCGCTCGTCGACGTCAGACGTAATCAGTGTGGCCGCCTCGGCGTCGGTGCGGGCGATGACGACGGTCGGGACGTCGGCGACGTCGGCCGCGAGGCGGGCCGAGGTCAGGGTGCGGATGTGCTGCTGCGTGGGGATGAGCACCTTGCCACCGAGGTGGCCGCACTTCTTCTCCGACGCGAGCTGGTCCTCCCAGTGCGAACCGGCGACGCCAGCGGCGATCATGGCCTTCTGAAGCTCGTAGACGTTGAGCGCGCCACCGAAGCCCGCTTCACCGTCGGCGACGATCGGGGCCAGCCAGTTCTCCACCGAGCGGTCGCCCTCGACCTTGGCGATCTGGTCGGCGCGCAGCAGCGCATTGTTGATCCGGCGGATGACCTGCGGCACCGAGTTGGCCGGGTACAGGCTCTGATCCGGGTAGGTGTGGCCGGACAGGTTGGCGTCACCGGCGACCTGCCAGCCCGACAGGTAGATGGCCTTGAGGCCCGCGCGGACCTGCTGCACGGCCTGGTTGCCGGTCAGTGCGCCCAGCGAGTTGACGTAGTCCATGTCGTGGAGCTGCTCCCACAGCACCTCGGCACCGCGGCGAGCCAGCGTGCTCTCCTCGACCACGTGGCCCTGCAGTGCGACAACGTCCTGCGGGGTGTACGTGCGGGTGATGCCCTTCCAGCGGGGGTTGTGGTCCCAGTCGTGCTGGATCTGTTCCGGGCTCTTCGGCGTGCCAACGGTAGACATTGGGCTGCTCCTTTGGTTACGAGTGCCGGCGACGTTGGCTTCGTACTTTGTTAACGCCGCCGCGGGTTAACTGTTCTGCTAATACGAAGATGTCACAGCCCATACACGCAGGTCCACCCGTTTCACTTGTCAATTTTCGCCAACACTCGGTGTTAAGTTGCGAAGATTGCGAAGGCAGTCGATAGCTGAAACGGTTCAGAAGTTACCGTCAAGTAGCAAGTTTTCGCTGGTCAGTACGCCCGTACTGTTAGACCCGAACGATTCAGAGCGGGAAGAGACTGGCGACCGCTTTTACCTCGTCGCCGACCAAGTATGTGAGCGTTGTAACAGTGCGATCGGTGAGCTCGTCGCCGAACCTGTCGGTGGATCCGGCCGGATACACGTGCCTGGCGATCTCCAGCCGGTCTCCCAGCGCCACCGGCAGATCGTGCTCGATCGTCACGCGCAGCGGCTTGGCCTTCAGCTCGGGCTGGCTGGCGAGGTACTCCTCCACCACGCTCCAGTACACCGAGTTGTTCATGTGGTCGAAGATGTCGATGTCGCTGACCCGGACCGGATAGTCCTGAACCTGGTCGGCGTCTTCGCGGCTACCGGCCTTCAAATACGCCTTCCACCTCAGCCTGTTCACGTCGGTGGTCTTCTGAAGGCCAGCGATGAAGTCGTCGGAGATACGGGCGGGACCCTGCGTCTCGCGGTTGATGTTAATCCAGAACGCCTCGGACTCGATCAGCCCGCCGCGGCGGCCATCGATGCGCACCCGCATGTCGCACCACCGGTTGGAGGTGCCCGAGCACCAGCGCCGCAGCCGCAGCATGTCCTTGAACTCGATGGGCTCGATCATGTCGATCATGGTGCGACGCACGATCCACAGCGGATGGGTCTCCTCGAAGCCCATCTCACGCAGTTGGTCGGACCCGATGTCCTGGATGTGGCGCGTTGCGGCGTCGAACTTCAGCCTGCCCTCGCGGTCGACGTCCGCGACCCGCAGCGGCCACTCGATGTCAAAGACATCCGGGTGCGGATCGGGGACGGGCATCATGACCTTCGCGAGGCCCGTACCGGTGCTAGTCACGGACTCAGATACTGCCACAGGCATCCCGCTGCCAAGAATGCGAAGAACGCCTTCGCACCGTTGTTACGCTGGCATACGTGGCCAAGACCTTCGTCGGATCTCGCGTTCGCCAGCTTCGCACCGAGCGGGGATTCAGCCAGGCCGCACTGGCGCAGATGCTCGACATCTCCCCGAGCTACCTGAACCAGATCGAGCACGACGTGCGTCCCCTGACGGTCGCGGTGCTGCTGCGCATCACCGAGGTCTTCGGCGTCGACGCGACCTTCTTCGCGTCCCAGGACGACACCCGGCTGGTGGCCGAGCTCCGCGAGGTCACGCTGGATCGCGACCTCGGCGTCGACGTGGACCAAACCGAGCTCGCGGACATCGTGAGCACCCATCCCTCCCTGGCCAGGGCAATGGTCAACCTCCATCGGCGCTACCAGTTGACGACCACCCAGCTGGCCGCCGCGACCGAGGGGCGCTTCACCGACGGCAACGGCATCAGTTCCGGGTCGGGCGCCATCACCATGCCGCACGAGGAGGTGCGGGACTACTTCTACGAGCGGCAGAACTACCTGGACGAGCTCGACACCGCCGCCGAGGACCTCGCCGAGCGGATGCGGTTCCACCGCGCCGACCTGTCCCGAGACCTGTCCGACCGTCTCACCGCGGTGCATGGCGTCCGGATCGTCAACCGCATCGATCCCGGCGGCACGGTGCTGCACCGGTTCGACCCGCAGACCAAGACACTGGACATCAGCGCGCACCTCTCGTCGGGCCAGTACGTGTTCAAGCTCGCCGCCGAGCTCGGCTACCTCGAATTCGGCGCCCTCATCGACGTCATGGTCGACGAGGGCAACTTCACCAGCGACGAGTCGCGCACTCTCGCCCGGCTGGGACTGGCCAACTACTTCGCGGCGGCCATCGTCCTGCCCTACCGCCAGTTCCACGACGTCGCCGAGAACTTCCGCTACGACGTCGAGCGTCTGTCGGCGTTCTACTCGGTCAGCTATGAGACGGTCGCGCACCGCCTGTCCACGTTGCAGCGACCGTCGATGCGGGGCGTCCCCCTGTCGTTCGTCCGGGTCGACCGGGCAGGCAACATGTCGAAACGCCAGTCCGCCACGGGTTTTCACTTCTCCTCGAGCGGCGGCACCTGCCCGCTGTGGAACGTCTACGAGACGTTCGCCAACCCGGGCAAGATCCTGGTGCAGATCGCCCAGATGCCCGACGGCCGTCACTACATGTGGGTGGCCAGGACGGTCGAACTCCGGGCGTCGCGATACGGCCAGCCCGGCAAGACCTTCGCGATCGGCCTCGGCTGCGAACTCCGGCACGCGCAGCGGCTGGTGTACTCCGAGGGGCTGGACCTGTCCGGTGAGGTCGCCACGCCGATCGGCGCGGGCTGCCGGGTCTGCGAGCGCGACAACTGCCCGCAACGCGCCTTCCCCGCGCTCGGGCGTGCGCTCGATCTCGACGAGCACCGCAGCACGGTGTCGCCGTATCCGGTCAAACACGTCTGAGCCCACGCACCCATAGACTCACCAGCGTGAGTGCTCCAGAGACTGCCCCAGCCCGGATCAAGCCCGGAGGGTTTCGCGAACTCGGGCCGCTCAACTGGGTGATCGCCAAGCTGGGCGCCAGGGCCATCCGCGCCCCGAGGTTCGCCCTGTTCAACGTGATCGGTCTGCACCACCTGCTGTTCCTGGCCTGGCTGCCGTACGCCGGGCTGCTGCTCGTCGTCGGGAAGCTGTCCCGCAAGGACGCCGAACTCGTCATCCTCCGCGTCGGGCACCTGCGGGACTGCGAGTACGAACTCCAGCAGCACCGCAGGCTCGCGCGGAGTCGAGGCGTCGACGACGCGACCCAGGCCCGCATCTTCGAGGGCCCCGACGCCGAGGGGTTGACCGACCGGCAGCGCGTGCTCATCACCGCCACCGACGAGTTCGTCATCACGCGGTCCATGTCGACCGAGACGTGGGCGGCACTCTCCGCCTATTTGAGCAAGAAGCAGCTCATCGAGTTCTGCATGCTGGCAAGCCACTACGACGGCCTCGCCGCGACGATGGCCACGCTCAGGATTCCCCTCGACTTCCCTGACTGAGCGGGGAGCCGCAGCCGCTAGATGTACTCGGCTATGACGTTGGTGACAGTCGGCTGATCGGGGGTTGGTCTCCGATGGCTGAGTGGCGTCGTTGATTGTTGTAGACCTCGAGCCAGGGGGCAAGAGCGGCGCAGCGCGCGTCGTTTGAT
>JAOPUT010000402.1 GCA_025963385.1 Mycobacterium sp. | reverse complement strand
AGCGCCGAAGAGGCCGAGACCACCAAGCTGCTGGCGTTCAACCAGGGGTTCTACAACCTGTTCCTGGCCATCGTCACGGTGATCGGCATTGTCGCCATCATCCTGGGCCACCACGGCGTCGGGGCGGCGCTTGTGCTCGCCGGCGTCGGCTCGATGGCGGCCGCCGCGATCGTGTTGATTGCGGCGTCACCGGACAAGGCCCGCTCGGCGATCATCCAGGGCACCTTCCCGGTGATCGCCGTCGTCCTCTTGGTGATCGACCTGGTCTAAGCTGATTGCCCGACTTCTCCTCTTCGCTCGTGCCTCGCTCTGCATCGGCGTCGGGCTAAAGCAAACCCAGCAGCTGCAGGTCGGTGATGTACTTGACGATCACCGGCGCCGAAATGTGCGGAATGTCCTTGTCTGGACCGTTTTTCGCGTCCTGTACGGCGGCGCGGAACCGGTCGGTCGGCGCCATCGACCCACGCATCGGGTATTCCGGATGCTGGTAGTTGTGCAGCAGCGGCAACAAGGATGCCTGGCGTTGTCTATCTGGTAGGGCGCGCAAAGTGGTGGAGAACCGCTCCAACCAGGACGCGTACTCAGGCACCCGGACTATCGGGTAACCAGCCTCGATCAGCCAGTCGACGAAGGTGTCCATGCTGATGCCGTCGTCGTAGGGGTTCATCACGTGGAAGGTCTCGAATCCCTCGACGACGTTCAGCCCGATGGTGGAGATGGCGTCGGCGATGAATTCGACTGGTAGCCCGTCGAAGTGGGCCCGCTGCCTGCTCCCGCCCGCATCCAGCTCGTAGAACGAGGCCGGTGCCACGCCGGTCGCGACCACGCTCAGCATCATGCGGGTGAACATGTCGGGGACGTTCAGCTGACCGGCGTACGTGGTGTCCGCCATGATCATGTCGCAGCGGAAGACCGACACCGGCAGGCCGCACAGATCGTGTGCCTCGCGCAGCAGAACTTCGCCTGCCCACTTGCTGTTCCCGTAGCCGTTGGCATAGTTGTCACCGACTTTGCGGGTCGCGCTCATCTGCCGGATGTCCGTTCCCTCGATGAACCGGCCAGGCTCGATGCCGTCACCGACACCGATCGTCGAGACGTAGACGAACGGCTTGATGCGACTGGTCAGGGCGACGCGGATCAGCTCCGCGGTGCCCACGGCGTTGGGGCCGAACAGCTGGCTGTAGGGCAGTACGTGGTTGACCAAGGCGGCTGGGTCGACGATCAGATCGACGGTGTCGGCCAACCGTTGCCAAGTGCCCTGCTCCAGGCCGAGACTCGCCTCTCCCTTGTCGCCGGCGATCACCTCGAGGTGATCGGTCAGCGAGCGGTAGTGCGCCAGTAGTTTCGGGTCTCCGCTGTCGAACGTCGCGTCGAGACGGGCCCTCGCGTCGGCGTCGCTCTTGGCGCGGACCAGGCAGATGACCTTGCCCTCGACGAGGCTCATTCGCTCGAGCCAGTCCAGCGCCAGGTAGCGGCCCAGGAATCCAGTTGCGCCCGTGAGCAATACGGTACGGACCTCGCGGGGCGCCCGTGGCAACGACGATGCGGCAGCCAGGGTGGCCTCGTCGACGAACTTCTCCAGTGTCAGGTCACGCGCATGCACCTCGGTCGCGTCCCGACCGTGGACGGCGTCATACGTAGGCCGCTTGGAGCCGCCCGCCCGTTGGGCCTCCACGTAGGACGCGATGGCGGCCAGATCACTGGCGGGGCTGACGATCACGCCGACGGGTACGTCGACGTCGAAGATCTCGTGGAGAAGATTGGCAAAGGTCAACGCGGACAACGAATCGCCACCGAGATCGGTGAAGGCTGCGTCTGGGGCCGCGTCGGAAGAGGCGGCGCCGAGCAGTGCGCCCGCGGCCCTGATGACGGTCTCCAGGACGGGACGCCCGGCACCGTCCTGCCGTAGTGAACGCAGCACATCGGCCTGGCCGTCGGCCAGATCGACGTACAGCTGCTCCAGGTCCTGGCCATAGAACGCCTTCAGCTGGGGGCGGGCCAGCTTGCGGATTCCGGTCAAGAGGCCGTTCTCGAGCGTGAAGGGCGTGGTCTCGACGAGGAAGTCCCGAGGAGTCTCGTATCCCTGCAGTCCGGTTTCCCGCGCGACGCTCTGCAATGCCTCGGCGAGCATCGGCTTGACGGCGGCGACGTCGCCTCCGACGCTTGCGAGTGCGTCGTCGGTCGGCACGACGACCGCCAGCAGGTACGAGCGGGCACTGTTGCCGTATACGAAGATCTGCCGGATGGACGGGTGGCTTCCGTAGGCCGCCTCGAGTTTGGAGACGGTGACGAACTCGCCTTGCGAGAGCTTCAGCACGTTGTTGCGGCGGTCCACGTATGTCAGCTGGTCGGGCCCGATCTCAGCGAAGACGTCGCCCGTGTGGTACCAGCCGTCGGCATCGAAGAGCTCGGCGGTCACGTCGGGACGCCTGTAGTAACCGGGAATCACGCTCTCGGACTTCACCCACAGTTCCCCGCGGGGATGTGGCCGGTCGGTGGCGAAATAGCCCAGTTCCGGAACGTCCACCAGCTTGTAGTCGATCAGCGGCGGCCGGAGAACCTTGTCGTCGACGAGGACGACGCCGTCCTCGGTGGAGCCGTATCCGTTGATGAGGTGGATGTCGATGAACTCCTCGACCCACGCCCGCAGCTCCGGCGAGATCGGAGCGGATCCCGTCATCGCCGAGAACTGGCGTCCGCCAATGAGATTCTCGCGTTGCTCGGCCATGACTTCGAGCTCGACTTCCGCGCGGTCGGCACCGGTCAGAGCGGCGGCCCGTCTGTCCGTTTCGCTCTGCACCTCCTGGAACAGCATCTCCCAGATGCGGGGCACCAGGTCGAGTTTCGTCGGGCGGACCAGCGCGAGGTCCTCCAGCAGGGTGGAAAGATCGCTCTTCGCCGCGAAGTAGGCCGTGCCGCCGTTGCCGAGAGTGGAGTACAGGATGACGCGGCCCATGACGTGGCTGACGGGCATGAAGCTCAGCGTGATGGCGGGCAGCTTGCCGTCGGTGTCCCACTCGGGGCTGAACCAGCCGTTCCAGCACTTGGCCATCAGGCGGTCGGTGTACATGGCGCCCTTGGGCGTGCCGGTGCTGCCCGAGGTGTAGATCAGCAGCCGCAGCGCGTCGCGGTCACCGGGCACTGTCTGCGGAACGTCGGAGTGCCGAGCACCCTGCTTGATGACGTCGTCGAGTGCCTCCACGCTGACGTTCAGGTCGGACAGCCGCGCAGTGGCGGACTCGAATGCCTCGCGTTGGTCGTCGACCTGCGGGTGGTAGTCGAACACCACCAGGCGCTGGGGTGCGTGAGCGGTCAGCGCGAGCTCGACCGCGTCAGGGAGGTGGTCGACGCTGGACAGGATTGCCACCGGCTCCGTCTCGACGAGGATCGGATGCAGCTGTGTCACGGGCGCGCTGGTCTGGAGGGGGACCGAGACGGCACCGGTGAGTGACAACGCCATGTCGACGACGGCGTAGTCGGCGCTGGTGAATCCGAGCGTCGCCACGCGGTCTCCGGGCTGGACGGGGTTTGCCGCGAGCGCGTCGGCGAGAGCGCGCACGCGCCCCCACGTCTCGCCATAGGTCAGGGTGTCGAACCGGGGCTGCAGCTCGGCGACGGTGCGGCCGGACGCATCGGTCACGAACTCCACCGCGCGCTGCCCGAGTGCAGGGCGATCGGCGTAGCCGGTCATCACGGTGCGGATGACGTCGGCGAGCAGTAAGTCGGGGCTGTCGAGCGTGGCGGCAATCGATGGATCAGGTTGGGCGGCAATGAGTTGCGCGTCTCCCGAACCCGAACCAGAGGTCAACTTCTCGAAGCGGCGGAGGAGCCGCGCTTCGCGGGCGTTGGCGGGAGTTGACATGAAATCTCCTCAGAAAATCAGATATTCGAATCGCTAGTAGGGCGCACCGCAGCGGGCGCTAAGGTGAAAAACTACGTTAGCGAAGCTAAATATTCCTGACAGCTTGCTGTGTGCGCTTACAGGCGTGTGAGGGGCGTCACTTCGACTGTCCCAAAACGCCTTTCGGCGCTGGGCGCCGACGAGCGCGGCCGCCGCCTCCAGTTACCCGCCGCCATCCAAAGGTGACACCATGGCACCGGGGATGACGTGCGCCTCGCCGTCGATGGCCGATGGCCAGCGCCCCGCCGAGCACAGCATCCGTGGCCCTGTGCATGGTCGGTTCCTGTGGAGGCACGTCCTCGATCGCGGTGATCAATCTCACCGGGCGATCAGGTGGTCAGAAGGTCGACCGCACCGCTCAGCACGACGAGGGTGACGACGAACGCGACCATGGCCCACCTGACGGCGGCGCGGTCGTTCTCCATGGCGACGATCGCGGCGATGACCGCGCTGAAGATGCAAGCCACGACGATCGCGATGGCGGGGCCGCCGTGCGGGATGACCGCGAGGGCGCCGATGGTCGAGGACACGTCCGCGATCGTGGCACGACGACCACGGGCTGTGGCTGGGGATTGCCTGGTCGCCACCTGGCAGACGTCAACGGTGCGGCCTCGTTCGCACCGCGGTTTGCAGTCGTCTGACCACGCGTTGGTCGCTACCTCACGTGCGGTGGTTGCCACTGGCGTCGACGCGAAGCCGTAGCTTGACCTCGCCAAGCACCTCGATCATGTCGTCGAGTGCCTGGACGGACAGCTGAGTGTCGGGTTCGCGCCGCAGCAGCCGTCGGAGATCGCACGTCTTGGTGACCAACTTCTCGATGTCGGTCACCAGGGCATGCATTTGCAAGGATGCGTCCGCAGGGTGGTCGGGTCGAACCGGAATTGGCGCCATGGTCATCTCGACCTGAATAGTTCTTCCATGTGGCCACTCCAATACCCGGCGGTGTTCTCCGGCCTGCGCCTATCTCGATCATTCGACTACCCGCTGGCGCCGCGACCTAATCGCTCTCACCGCGACTTGTTGAAAGATGAATGAAAGTGACTGCGCGACAGCATTTTCAGAAAGCCCGCTCGGCGGGCTGATTCATCAGTCGCTGCGAGTGTCGATGACTCGGTTCGCCACGTCCAGCAGCTTGACATTGGACTCCTGCGATAGCGTCCGCAGCATCTGGAACGCCCGCACGTCGTCGACCGCGAAGCGTTCCATGATGATTCCCTTGGCCTGACCGATGCGGTCGCGCGACAGCACGGCGGTGCGCAGCTGCTGCTCGTGCTGGTGGGCCACGATGGCGGCCGCGGCGTGTGCCGCCAACACACTTCCTGCCGTCTCGTCGTCGGAGCTCCACTGCACGGGCTGGTATCCGAATAGGTTGAGCGCTCCCGCAGTGCGGTCTCCGGTGAACAGCTTGAACGACAGTCCCGACAACACCCCCATCTCCACGACCGCCGGACCGTAACGCGGCCAGCGAGGTTCATTGCGGAAGTCGTTGGTGCGCACGATCGTATCGGCGCGTGCGGCCTGTACGCACGGGCCTTCATCGAACCACATCTGAAGCGCGTCGAGCTGGTGGGGGATGTCGGAGGTCACACCAAGGGACTCGAAGCGCCCACGCCCGCGGATGAGCAGAATGCCCGCGGTGTCGACGCCGGGAATCAATTCCACCGCCGCCGCCGTCACGTCGCCGAGGATGTCCTCAGTGCGCTGCGGTGAGGCGAGGCCACGCGCCAGCTCTGCCATCCGTGCTGCGAGGTTCACATCCGGTCCGGGCATGCCCGTGGATTCCTGTGCTGACGCGATTCCAAACGTGTCGGCGCGAGGTGCCCGGTCCCGACGTTGGGGCGCCCTTGGAGGCACACGGATCGAACCACCAAGGGCTTGAGGGAGTGCAGTCCGGACTGCACTTCGCTCCATCGTCAACGTTACCCGTGCGCGCGGGTCCTACTCATCGATCCGCCAAGTCGTCGCCGACGACGGACTTTTCCTACCGTGCCCACGCGCCAGTTCGCCAGTGCGATAAGCATTTAGAAAGGTCCAGGTGTCGGTTCGACCCCGAGTGGTCAACCACACGTTCTGCCTGGTTTGCGGAGTTCCGCGACGGGGATTCTCCCCCCGCGGTGGGGCGCTCGCGTGGGCCTTGGCGGGCTGGCTCCGACGGGCTCCGTCGATTTTGGAGAATCCCGACGCCAGCAAAGGGCCAACGCCTACTATTCGGGTATGCGAGCTTCGGTGTGCGTGGGCGATGTCGTCAGTGCCATCGCGGCTCGTGTCGGCGCGGACGGCAGCTCCGTCGTCAACCTCTTGTCGCTCGTCGCGCTCCTGGCCGTCGGCGGTGCCGCGGCCCACATGGCCCGGCGGTTGATCAGCAGATCCACCCCTGAGCTGGCCGTGCTACTGGATCAGTCGGCGGCGTTCTACGCTCGCTGGCCCGAGGACCGGCTCGCCAACGCTCCGCGCGCCGAGCTCGTGGCGGAAGCGACGCGCACCGGCCGCATCATGCACCTTTTGCAGCAGCAGTCCGCGACCCGCGGCGACGACGGTCCGGCGTCGCGCGGGCCATTGGACGGTCTGCAGGCCTGGATCGCGGTGCTGGGCAAACGAATTGAACAAGCCGCAGAGCAGCCTGCCGGCGCTTCGTACGCCTAGCCGACTGCTTGGCCCCGATCAGTCGTTCTCGTCCTTGTCGTCCTTGTCGTCCTTGTCGTCCTTCGCGCCGTCGTCCTTGTCGTCCTTGTCGTCTTGGTCGTCTTGGTCGTCTTCATCGGACTTCGAGTCGTCGTCGGCATCTTCGCCTTCGCCCTTCGGTGGTGCTGCCCCGCTCACCTCGATCACGGCCCAGTGGCTCGGGGAGACCAGGACGGTCCATTCGCCGTCTTCGCGCCCCATCTTGAGCACGCCGTTGTCGACTTCCCACACGGTGCCGTCGTCGTAGTCGGTCTCTTGCCCATCGCTGTACGTGAGTTTGAATGCCATCTACGCAGCGTGCCATCAGAGCCGTCGATTGGAGGCGGGGTTGAGCAAATCATTCAAGATCATCGACATCGCTGTGCCACTGACCATTTGGGCTCGCCGCTAACACCGTTCCGTGAAGATCCGGTACGACGTCGGCCCTACCTGCTGATCGTGAATCTGCTGAAAGTTACGGCCCCCGCGGTCGAACGTGGCGAGCACCGCTGCGGGGACCTCGTGTGGCGCCACGGGTGAATCGGCCCACTGGCAGGCGCGGACGTGCACCAGATCGGCCCGCTCGGCCGCCACGCTGGCGTCGTAGTGCCATGGTCCGGTGATCCGGCCGACCCAGAACATCCCGTCGGAGGTCCGCGTCCACACGAGGGAACCAGGGGCCACTGCCGCGAAGCGCTCCACCCGGCGAGCCAGGCGTACGTCGTGCTGTCGTTCGGCTGCGGACACCGCCTCGTCCAGGTGGCGCGGCGCAGGGGTCAGTTTCCCGCCAAAACCACACAACTGCGCCGACATGGCCCGGTCGATCGTCTCTTGCGGGTCGATCTCGTCGTCACGCGACCGCATCGGAGCACGATAGACGGCGATCTGAAGTTTGGTCGTAGTCCGGTTGGACGCCACACTTGTAGTGTGGCCGCTCCGACCGATGACGTCGATGCCTTCGTCCGCGTCCACGGTTCGGAGGTCCACAATCTGCGGACCGTCGACATGGCGGCGCCGCGCGATGCATTCGTGGCGTTCACGGGAGTGTCGGGGTCCGGCAAGTCGTCGCTCGCCTTCGGCACGGTCTACGCCGAGGCGCAACGGCGGTACTTCGAGTCGGTGGCGCCATACGCCAGGCGTCTCCTGCTCCCGACCGGTGCGCCGAAGGTCGACGACATCACCGGCCTGCCGCCTGCCGTCGCGTTGCAGCAGCGCAGGGGAGCGGGGACGTCGCGGTCCACCGTCGGGACGGTGACGACGCTGTCGAACCTCCTGCGGATGTTGTTCTCGCGGGCGGGCACGTATCCGCCGGGGGCGACCGAACGACTCGACTCGGACTCGTTCTCGCCGAACACGGCGATCGGAGCGTGCCCGGAATGCCATGGACTGGGCCGGATTCACCGCGTGACCGAGGAGACGTTGGTCCCCGACCCGTCGCTCACCATCCGCGAGGGCGCCGTGGCCGCATGGCCTGGTGCGTGGCAGGGGCAGAACCTGCGCGACATCCTGATCACCCTCGGGTACGACATCGACAAGCCCTGGCATCGCCTCCCCAAGCGCAAGCGGGACTGGATCCTGTTCACCGACGAGCAGCCCACCGTCGAGATCGATCCGAGCCGGCATCCCGTGACGGCGGACTACTACTACAACGGCACGTTCTCCAGCGCCGAACGTCACGTGCGACATACGTTGGCCAACTCCCAGAGCGCGATGATGCGGCGACGGGTGCTGCAGTTCGTCGATAGCGTCGAGTGCCCGGTGTGTGGCGGTTCCGGCCTGCGGCCCGAAGCACTTCGCGTCACGTTCGCCGGACGGACGATCGCTGATCTGGTGGCCATGCCGCTGACCGAGCTGGCCGCCACACTCGAGCCCGCGGCCAACCGCAAGGACGCCGAGGCGGCGTTCGAATCGACCGAGTCCGGCGAACTGACGGAGGTGGCGACCGTCATCTCCGCCGACCTCGTCGCGCGGATCGGCGTTCTCGTCGATCTGGGTCTGGGCTACCTCAGCCTGAACCGGCGCACCCCGACGGTGTCGCCCGGTGAACTGCAACGGCTCCGGCTGGCCACCCAGCTCCGCGCCGGGCTGTTCGGCGTCCTCTACGTGCTCGACGAACCGTCGGCCGGCCTGCACCCCGCCGATGCCGAACCGCTCCTCGAGGTCCTGGAAAGACTTCGGCGCGCGGGCAATTCGCTGTTCGTCGTAGAGCACGACATGGACGTCGTGCGGCGCGCCGACTGGGTCGTCGACGTCGGACCCGGCGCAGGCGAGCTTGGTGGCGAGGTGCTCTACAGCGGGCCGGTCGCCGGCCTGGCGGAGGTGCCCGCCTCGGTCACCCGGCGCTATCTCTTCGGCGATGCACCTGTCACGGCCCGGCCCGCGCGAGTCGCGACGGGGATGCTGCGGCTGCGCGGGGTGTCCTTCCACAACCTTCACGACCTCGACGTCGAAATACCGCTCGGGGTCTTCACCGCGGTGACCGGTGTCTCCGGATCGGGGAAGTCCACGCTGGTGTGCAAGGTCGTCGGCGACGTCATCACGCGCCACCTGGGGGCCGCCGGCTCCGAGCCGTCCGAGTCCGACGCGGCCGAGCCCGACGTGCTGACAGCCGACGTCGACCTCGACGCGAGCGTCGGAGTCACCGCAGACGGCATCGAGGTCATCGACCGGTTGGTGACCGTCGACCAGAAGCCGATCGGGCGCACCCCACGGTCGAATCTGGCGACCTACACCGGCATGTTCGATGCCGTCCGCAAGGCCTTTGCATCGACCGACGAGGCCAGACGTCGTGGCTGGACCGCAGGGCGGTTCTCCTTCAACGTGGCGGAGGGGCGCTGTCCGACGTGCCAGGGCGAGGGTTTCGTGGCAGTCGAATTGTTGTTCCTCCCAGGCACTTACGCACCATGTCCGACCTGTCACGGCGCCCGCTATTCCGACGAGACCCTCGAGGTGCGATACCGCGAGCACACCATCGCCGAGGTCCTCGCGATGACCGTCGACGAGGCCGCCGACTTTCTGGCCGACATCCCCGGCGCGGTGCGCAGTCTGGCCACGCTCCGCGACGTCGGCCTGGGTTATCTCCGGCTCGGGCAGCCCGCGACGGAGCTGTCGGGTGGCGAAGCGCAACGGATCAAGTTGGCGTCGGAGTTGCAACGAGCGCGCCGCGGCCACACTTTCTACGTGCTCGACGAGCCGACGACAGGACTTCATCCCGCAGACGTCGAACTGCTCGAACTCCAGCTGCATCGGCTGGTGGATGCAGGCAACACGGTCGTCGTGGCCGAGCACGACATGGGCGTGGTCGCCGGCGCGGACTGGGTGATCGACCTCGGTCCCGGTGCGGGTGGCGATGGCGGTCGCGTGGTTGCGGCGGGTCCGCCTCAGGAGGTGGCGGGGGCGAAGGGAAGCAGGACCGCGCCCTATCTGGCCCGCTACGCATCCGGCGCGCGGTGGCGTCCCTCGTAGCTCTCCTGGTCGACGTGAGACTCCGTCTGCGGAGTCCAGCCATGGCCGAACAGTTCGAGTGAGGGATCGCCGGAGGACGACATGGTCGGGTCCGGTCGCGTGCCCGGCTCCTTTTCGCCGCCGTTGCCAAGTCCAGTCATCTCACGCATTTACCCCACCGTCAATGGGCGTCAAACACGCCACCAATGATTCGACGGTCATCGAATTCTCGTCGACCTATCGTCGGGAGATGATCGAACGCAGCCGAGAAGCGGAAGCCTTCATGACCACGCTGGACGAGACCTCGCCCGGCGCCGTCAGTGCGTGCGACGGGTGGACCACCAGGGAGGTGGCCGCGCACGTGCTGGGTATCGCCGTGGAGGTCATCCGCCATCTGGAGCCCTACCTGCAGGGCGACCCGGTGCCGGAGACTCGAAGCTTCGAGGAACGGGAGGCGCCCCTGCGGTCGGCGGGCCACCAGACGGTGTTGAGCCGACTGGACACAGAGGACCAGCGCATGCGCACGTTGATCGGGGACGTACTGGCCCGGGAGCCCGGTGCCGTCATTCCCTGGACGGGTCGACGGATGGCCGTCGCGAAGTTCGTCCCGCACGTGCGGAACGAATACGCGCTGCACCGTTGGGACATCGCCGGCGACGATGACGACGCAAGCGAGTCACCGCTCGGTGCAATGGATTTGATGGAGCACTCCGTGGGGGAGCTGGGGCGCATCCTGCTGGTCGCCGGGCGAGAACACGACCCCGACCCGCAGTCGGACTTCCACGTCACACTGGGCTCGGTAGGGCAGCCCGACCTACGCGTCGTGGTCGACTCCGACTCGGCCCGGCTGGCATGGTCGACCGGCCCTGCCGACGGCAACGCCGCACGGGTCGAGTTCGCGCCAGGTGCACGGCATCTCTTCATCTGGGGCAGACGGCCCGACCACCGCGGCCAAATCCGAAGCGAGACATGCCCACCCGTCCTGGACCGACTGCAGAAGCTGCTCTCTGGCTACTGATCAGCCCTTCGCGGCGAAGTAGTGACCCTTCTCGAGATCCTCGAGGAGGCCTGGCCCGGTGGGTTGCCAGCCGAGAAGCTCGCGGGTCATCGTGCTGGACGCAGGACCGTCGATACCGAGAAATCCTGCCAGCCAACCGAAGTGGTCGCCCGACTGATCCGATGCGATCGACGTCGTCGGAATCCCCAGATGGCGCCCGATCACCTCGGCGACGTCCCGCACGGGGACTCCCTCGTCATCGACTGCGTGAAGCACCGAACCCGCGGGGGCGCTCTCCACTGCGAGGCGGGTGAGGCGGGCGGCGTCGGAGCGATGCACGGCGGCCCAGCGGTTGGTTCCTTCGCCGATGTAACCGGACACACCCTTGTCACGTGCGATGCCGACCTGCGTCGCCACGAACCCGTTGTCGCCGTCACCGTGTACGGTCGGCGGGAGTCGGAGCACCGCCGAGCGCACCCCGCGCGACGCCAGGGACAGCACCAGTTGGGCATTGGCCTGGCGCCCCAGCGGGCCGTTGCCGGTCGCGTTGGGATCGACGTCGCGCCCGTCGTTCTCGGTCGCCACCCGGCCCAGGGCTACCCCCGTCGTCCCGGAGGCGATGAGGAACGGTCGATCGGATCCCTCAAGGGCTTCCGCGACGGCCTCGATGGCCTGGCGATCGGCTGCCACCGCGCCGTCGAAGTCACCTCCGAAGGCCAGGTCGTGCTTGAACGCGAGGTGCACGACCCCCTCCGACGCCGCGGCCGCGGCCCGCAGACCGTCCAGGTCGTCGAGGCTGCCGGGCCGGACCTCGGCGCCCGCGGCCGCCAATGCTTCGGCCGAGGCCTCCGATCGGGCGAGTCCGACGACCTGGTGGCCCGCGCCGAGGAGTTCCGGAACGACGGCGGAGCCGATCCATCCGGACGCACCGGTGACGAGAACACGCATGAGAACCTCCACGATCTGATGTCAGCTACTGTCATCACCACCATAGCGACGATGTCAGCCGCTGTCATCAACTAACATCCCCTCATGGGTCGATGGCAGCCAGATGCGCTCGGCCGTCTGCAACAGGCGGCCCTGGAGCTCTATGCGGAGCGCGGCTTCGAGCAGACGGCCGTGGCGGACATCGCTGAGCGCGCCGGACTGACCGAGCGGACGTTCTTCCGGTACTTCGCCGACAAGCGCGAGGTGCTGTTCTGGGGCTCGGGTGATCTGCCCGGGTTGTTCGCCAAAGCTGTTGCGGATGCACCAGATTCGGCATCGCCCATCGATGCGGTGGCCGCTGCGCTGGAAGCCGCCTCAGGTTACTTCGAGGAGCGCCGCGGACATGCCGGGCAACGCCAAGCGGTGATCGCCGCGAATCCGAGTCTGCAGGAGCGGGAGCTGATCAAGTTGTCGTCCCTCGCAGCGGCGGTGGCCGAGGCGCTGCGCGGTCGCGGTGTCGGCGAACCGGCCGCGACGTTGACCGCCGAGGCGGGGATC
>JAOPUT010000393.1 GCA_025963385.1 Mycobacterium sp. | reverse complement strand
TGATCCTCCAAGGCCATCGGCGCGCCGAAGATCGCCATGATGCCGTCGCCGGTGAACTGACTCAGGGAACCGTCGTAACGCATCACCATCACTCGGGAGAGGTCCAGCAGTTCGGACATGATTTCGCGCAGCCGCTCGGCGCCCACGGTCGCTGCGATGTCCATCGAATGGACCACGTCGGCGAACAGCACCGTCACCTGCTTGTATTCCGCGACGGTTGGGTTGGGCTCGACCGGGACGCCACACCTGTTGCAGAACCGTGAGTTCGGCGGTAACTCGACGCCGCACGACACACACAACGGTGCCGCCGCTGCCGTCGGCGCACCGCGGCCACCCGCAGCGCCGCCCACGTCGATATCGTGTCACTGCTGGTCAGAGATGTCTATCGTCAGGGTGGTAAGTGCATGGCGAAAGGGTGATCCGTGGCCCAGACAGGACCGTGGACCGGTGACCCGGTCTGGCTCGCGGAGGTCCTGCGGGCCGAGGAAGTCCGACTCGTCGAGTATCCCGGCTGGCGGGACCGCGGCCACGGCGACTTCAAGGACATTCGCGGCGTGATGGTGCATCACACCGGATCGGACACTGCGAGCGCCGCCTCGATCGCGGACGGGCGCCTGGGTCTGCCCGGCCCGCTGTCACAGTTGCACATCGCACGGGACGGTCTGGTCACCGTCGTCGCGGCCGGCGTCGCATGGCACGCGGGCATCGGCATGTACCCGTGGCTGCCGACCAACATGGGCAACTGGCACATGATCGGCATCGAGTGCGCCAACAGTGGAACCAGCCCGACGGCACCCCACCGCACCAACTGGCCCGTTGCGCAGTACGACGCACTGGTTCGCAGTTGCGCCGCGATCAACCGCCGCCTGGCGCAGAACTCCAGTCGCACGATCGGGCACAAGGAGTACGCCGGTCGCTCGCAAGGCAAGTGGGATCCCGGTGCGATCGACATGGACGTGCTGCGAGCCGACATCCAGGCCCGTATCGGCACCGTCGGCGACCCGGCGCCGACACCGAGACCGCCTGTGCCGGTTGGTCAATACGCAGACGTCCTGCTGTTCCGCGGCTCCGAGGGGCCTCTGGTTGCCCAGCTACAGCGTCAGCTCCAGTCCGACCACGGTGACTTCGCGGGTCAGCTGGCGGTCGACGGCATCTACGGCAGCCAAACCGAGGTCGCGGTCAGGGAGTTTCAGCGTGGCTCCCCGGGCTTGAAGGTCGACGGCATCGTCGGCCCCGCCACTGCGGCCGCGCTGCATCTGCAGCTGGCGAGCGTTGGGGATTTGCTGTCGACGGCGAAGTCCCAAACGGACTGAGATCGTGGCCCGGCAAGGAGTGCAAAACGCGCCCAACCTCCATGCGATCGGCGTTAGCATCGGCGATATCGGTTGGCAGGCCAAGGGGGTTGACGATGGCTGTGATATTGCGACCGGGCGACAACAACGATCTGGTGCGGATGCTGCAAGCTCGGCTGAACCGCGACTACCCGCTCTACTCCCACCTCGTCGTCGACGGCATCTACGGCCCGGCGACCACGGCGGTCGTCAGGGAATTCCAGAGGCGCGCGGGCCTGGTGGTCGACGGCATCGCTGGCCCGCAGACGCTCGGGCGGCTCGGGTTGAGATTCGATCAGCCCCCGCCGGTAACCGGTCCGCTGCCGTTCTTCTACACCGCCTCCGGCACCTGGGCCACGCCCTTCCAGGGGCCGCCGTTCGACGTGGGGTGGCGACTCGAACAGATGGGGCGGGTGCGAAACCAGCCGGTGGGTTATCCCGCCGCGGGGTTCCTCAATCCGAACCCGTTCCTGAGCTACAACGAATCGGTGGCGCTCGGGGTCACCGAGCTCGTCCGTCTGATCCTGTTGAACGCGGGCAAGTTCTACCTCTGCGGCTACAGTCAGGGCGCCGAAGTGGTGGTGCGGACCCTACGGCTGATGTTGCCCGGTCAGCCGTTGGCGCATCGCGCCGGCGATCTCATCAACGTCGTCACGTTCGGCAGTCCCTGCCGCCCGCCAGGGCCGACGCGGCTCGGTAACAACCCGCCGGGGTCGGGCATCTCGCGCATCTACACACCAGAACAGTTCCGTCCGCAGACATTTGATTTCGTGATCGACGGGGACATGTACGCGACGGCCACCGACGACACCCTGCTGCATCTCGGTTACGAGGCACTCACCGCCCTCGAACTCGAGTTGCCGTTCGCCGTGAAGATCCTGACCCTGATCCAGACCGACGAATTCCTTTCTCTGCTGAATCTCGCCAATACACCCGAGACGTTCGCCAAGGTGGTCAAGACCGCGGTCGTGGTGGGGGACTTCATCGTGCGCAATCCCCATATCCACTACGGGGACTGGCTCGTCTTCAATGGCTTGACCGGTGTCGACCGTGCGGTTCAGATTCTCACCGCAGGTCCGCCGGGTCAGCCCGCCGTGGCCGCGGCGGAGCCACACCCCGCTGACACAACACCGTAGCGGAACCGGTCAACGACTGGCCGACAATGACTTTCGCCGCACTCCCTTGACCGTCAACCAGGCCGCCGAGATGAGGAAGTAGACCGCGCCCATCGCGGCGTAGCCGGCGACCGTCTCGAGCGCCGACGCCAACGGCGCCCGAGCCTGCGCGATGAAGAATCCCCCGACGATCGCCGACTGGCCGCCGCTCAGGATCATCGCCCATTGCGCGCCAACCCCTTTCCATCGACGTACGGCGGTGCCGAGTTGGAGCAGCCCCGACAGCGTGGCCCATGCACCGAAGACACCGAGCACCCAGTTCATGCCCAGGAAGAGGGCCAATGCGACGGCTACTGTCGTGACCAGGCTGACCGCGACGTTGATGGCTTGAGTGCGGTTTCGTCCCATCCCGCCATTGCGCGACGCATCCCAGTAGTTGGCCGCGGCGTCCCACGCGGGATAGACGACGAGCAACGCGGTTGCGGCAGCGAGGGACTGGCTCCCGACGATGAATGCCGCGACGATCCACACGGCCGAAACGGCTCCTCGCGCGAGATAGTAGGTTCGCAGCCAGCGTTCGTCGTCGGTGCCGTCCAGCTGGGTATGGTGTTCGGTCATCGAATACTCTTTCTATCTACTAGTTGGTAGGTGGACATGGGGATGCGGATCCCCGAAGAACCTCGAGAACTGCTCAGGCGGTGCTGGTCAGTCGGTCGAGTAGCGGGGTGATGATGGCGTCGAACATCTTGGGGTCCCCGTACGCGCGAGCCGACAGCATCGCGCCGTGCACGGTGGCCATGAACACTTCGGCCTCGACGGCGGGCGTCGCCGCGATCCGGAGGCGCCCTTGCTGCGCGCCACGCTCGAGCACCGAGGTCAGCCACGCCGACAGGGCGCGAAAGTGCGCGGTGACCTCCGCCGCGACGGCCTCCGGCAGGATGGGTAGTTCACCGGCCAGGAGGGCGCAAACACAAAATGGCGCAGTCGCATCCGTGATGCACGTGCTCCAGTAGCCGATGTAGGAGCGCAGCAGTTCGACCGGATCCGACACGTGCCGTTCCATCTCCGCGATGCCGACCTCGGCCTCCTTGCGGTAGCGGGAGACGAGCGTCCGCACCAGATCGACCTTGGTGGGGAAGTAATGGTGGATGCTGGGCTTGCGGATGCCGACCTCGTTGGCGACGTCGGCATAGCTGAAACCGTTGTAGCCGCCCGCGATGACGAGGGACCGTGCGGAGGTGAGGATTTCCTCCGAGGTGGACGTGACGGCGCTCATCGAACTGAATCTACCTTCTAGTAGGTAGATCGTCAAAAGCGGCGGCGGTTACCTGTCCAAGGCGCTCGTCGGGCACTCCTGCGGCGGCGGCCGGTAGCTCGACATGAGATCGGCAGGCGGCTTCATGAAGAACGGGCGTCGCGGCCGAAGGTCCGGCTTCAACGCGGCGGGCCCCAGTGCCGACCACATCGTGGCACCCGAGCCCTTCGACGGCCGGATTCCGAATTCTTCGGCGAGGCGGGTGCGGTAGGGCATTGCGGGGCCGATCAATTCACTGCCCGAATGGTTTTCGCCCGTGTCGACGTGATAGACCGCGGCGGTGAACGGTAGGGGATCGAGTGTCCGGCCGCGTGCCTCCCACCACTCGAGCGAGTACCGGTGGTTGCCGAGCACGTCCTCGAGGTAGTCGTCGAACACGTCGGCGATCACCTGCTGCGGGGCGGCGACGGTCAGATCCGCGGGCACGTCGAAGGCGGACAGGGGAACGATGAAGGACGTGCCGCAGATGCGGAACAGGTTCCTGCGCAGCGCATAGGAGTTGCGTCGCTGCGAATACATCAGTCCCCGCTTGACGAACCAGCCGGGATGTCCCCGGTGGTCGCGAACGAACTCAGCGATGCCGCGGTGGACGAAGTCGTCGGCGTCGACGAGCATCACGTCATCGGCTCCGAGGTCTCGCGCAGCGATCAGACCTGCCCCGGTCTTGGTGCCCTTGTCCCAGATGGATGGGGCCAGCCCCGTCCGCGCACCCCGCATGGACGACGGCGCCGCGTAGTCGACCTCGACGAAGTGGGTACGTGGCGGCAAGGAGTACTCCGGCCGACGGTTGCCGACGACGATGACCACGTAGTCGTCGCACGTCTGCCGCGTGATGGACGCCAACGTGTCGCGCAGCAACGATTCGACACGTGCGTAGTCCGAGGCGTTGTGCGGATGGCGCACGGTCGTGATGAACGCCAGTGTCATGCGTTTCCGCCGAACCCGCTACCTGCTGCCCTGTGTCTCGGCACTGAAGCCCTCTCGCCGTGGATCGAATCATCAGGTCGGGAGACCTGATCCGGTACCGACGCGTCGTCGCCCACGGTCGTCGACCGTGGATTGCGCGGCTACCGGCACTCGAAGGCCGGGCCTTGCATGATGCGTGAGTTCAGCTCACCGGTGAAGCAAGTGTGTGAGCGTCGACGTCCACTCTAGCCGCTCTACGGATCTGGCAAACTGTTGACGGTTTACTGCGGCTGCGACGGGTCAGACGAACGACTGCCCGGCAGTGAGATCGATGTCGGGGAACGCGCCGATCACGATGGTCTGCGCATTGCCCCATCCCCGGGTGCCGGTCGCCTCGTCGCGCAGCTGCACGACGCAGTCGCGGTGCTGGTGCAGCCGCCGGGCGACGGCCGGGTCCGCGCAGTCCACGACGTGCTCCCCTGACAGGTCGAGGGCACCGCGCCACTGCCCGTGGTACTTGCCCTCGAAGCCGAAGTACAGCCCGGTGCCGAGGTGGAAACCGGTGGCGGTCGGGACCTCGACGACGAAGGTGCGCGCGGTCCCGTCGGGCAGCCGCACGTGGAGGGCGCCTCCGAGCAGACGCCGGTTGTCGTCCTGGAAGCGCAACTGCGGGTCGACGAAGGTGAACGTGTCGACCGTGCCGTCGGCGTGCTCGATCCCGCCCTGGGAGTTGATGGTGGTGCGGCCGTCGACGGTGTTGCGTTGGTAGTAGACGTGGAGCGCCGACACCGTGCCGTCGGCATCGGTCAGCAGCGCAGGCATCCAGATCGTGTAACTGCTGAAGGCCGTGGGTCTCGGTGTCCTTGGCAGGTCCTTGGCAGGGGCCCCGACCTGATAGCGCACCCCCCACGAGTGGTCACGCGTCGACACCCACTCGGTAGCGTCGAACTCCGAGCGTCGTCCCTCGACCTCGACCCAGCCGGTGGCCGTGCCGCTCTGGTGGTACCGCGTCACGTCGGCGTCGACCCTTGATCCGCCGAGAGACCGGTGCACCTCACGCTCCTCCAGCACGGCGGGCACGGCGTGGTGGAACGTCCACTCGAAGCTCACGGGGACGATGTCATTGGGCTCGAGCGAAAAGCGCACTGCGGCCAGGGGTTCCAGAATCTCGTAGTGGAGCGGCCCGATGGTGCAGCGGTCGACGTCGTGGGTGAGGTCGCGGCTGGCCCGGACGGTCCACTGCTCGTCGCCACGGCAGACACCGGCGTAGCCGTCGATCACGCCGCGGTTGGTGTACTTGCCGAGCCCGAACGCCAGCTGCAACGAACCGTCGCGAGCGTAGGCCGTCGCGCACACCTTCTCGGTCCAGTTGCGGTCGGTCTGGGCCACCACCGCGAAGGTGTCGGCGAACTGATGATTGAGGTGATCGTCGGCGGGAGTCAACGGACCGTTCGACGTCATCGGAGCGCCCCCTCGTAGACGGCGATCCATCGCTCGAGGACCTTAACCAAGGGGTTCTTCTCACCCGCTGCGAGCATGTACGTCTCTCCTGCCTCGTCGGCTATCGCGGACTGGCGCACGTTGATCGCCAGTGCGCGGAAGACGGCGAAGATCTCGTGCCAGGCCGGATCCTGCAACGGCCTGCCGAGCGCCGCCTGGTAGTCGCGAGCCACCTCGTCGAGTCCGGCCATCCCCGGCAGTGGCGTCATCCCGGTGACCTCCAGCAGCACGCGCTCAAGACCCAGATACCATCCGAGGTCCATCTCGGCGGGTCCTATCGTGGCCATCTCCCAGTCGAGAACGGCTCGTACGCAACGGCGTTCGTCCATCACCAGGTTCCCCAAGCGCGGGTCGCCCCACACCAGCGACGGTGGCGGATCGTCGGTCGGGCGGTGGTCCCGGCACCAGGTCGCGATGGACTCGACCCGGGGGAGTGGGTGTCCGTCCCTGGCCCAGTCGAGGTAACCGCACCACCGATCCACCTGAGCCGACAGCGTGCCGTCGACGTCGCCGAGGATCTCGCCGAGCCCGGCCGACCTCCAATCGACGCGTCCGATGTCGGCCAGGGTTCGCACCATCTCGCGCTGGGCCTCCCGTCGCTGCGCCTCGGTGGCCTCGGTCAACCACGGATCGAACAGTGACTGCGGACCGGGGATGTCGCCGTCGATGAACGGCATCACGATGAAGGGAGAGCCGAGAAATGTCGGGTCGTGTTCGACCGTCGACTCGGCCGTCGGGATGCCGAGGCGAGCGATCGCGCTCTGCACGTCGGCCTGCGCCGCGAAGTCGTGGTCGGGGAAGGTCGCGTGTAGCGGAGGGAGCCGAACGACGAACCGCGGTCCCGGCTGCCCTTCGGCGTCTGGCCCACACTGCACGACGACGGTCTCGTTCGACATCCCCACCGGCGGATGGCCGAGCTCTTCGATGCCGTGCCGGACGACGTCGGGGCGATGGACCGCGCACCACTCGAGGAGACCGGAACGGATGTCGTCGAGCGCGCGCCGTCCGCCTGTCGTCACGTCGCACGGCCCCTCTGCGTTCGGCTGCCCAAACATGAATATCACTGTTTTAGCAAGATTAATATGATTGGCGGAAACTACGAGGAACGAGGGTGGCGCCGTGGACGTCGAGTCGATCGATGAACTGCTCTCGACCACCAGATCGGTGCGCAGGCGACTGGACCTCGACCGCCCGGTGGAGCGCGACGTCATCCTCGAGTGTCTGCAGCTCGCCATGCAGGCGCCGACGGCGAGCAACGACCAGAACTGGCGCTGGATGGTCGTCACCGATCCCGACAAGCGGGCAGCGATCGCGGAGATCTATCGCAGGGTCGGCGAACGCCATCTGGCACGTGCGGCCGACACGGAGCCCGATCCGCAGACGCGCCGAGTGTACGAGAGCGCGCTGGTGCTCAGCCGCATCCTGGCCGACGTTCCGGTCCACGTCATTCCCTGCCTCGAGCGCCGCTTCGACGGCAAAGACCTGCTCGTCGCGGCATCCGCATGGGCATCGATCATCCCCGCGGGGTGGAGCTTCATGCTCGCCCTGCGCTCGCGAGGCCTCGGCTCGGTGTGGACCACCCTGCACCTGGCGAGGGAACGCGAAGTGGCCGAGCTCCTGGGGATTCCGGACTCCGTCACCCAGGCCGCGTTGCTCCCGGTCGCGTACACGATCGGCACCGACTTCAAACCCGCCCGACGCCCGCCAGCCGAGACGATCACCTCGTGGAACACCTGGGGATCGACCTGATGCACTCCTACACAGTGACATTCGCGGTGGCCGCGCCGGCGCGCCGCGTCTGGCGCGCACTGCACCCACGAGCACCGAAGGATTCGACCCTGCCGCGGATCATCGAGTACCCGGCGGGCAGCATCGAGATCCTCAACGAGGGAGACGAGGCCGGGCAGGGACTGGTCCGCACCTGTGTGTTCGACGTACCGCGCTATCTGTTGTCCGGCGGCAAGGCCAGATCCTGGGAGACCGTCACCGAGGCGCGGGTCAACGAGCTGTCACGCTACGTCTCGATCAGCAAGCCGCTGTGGTCGCGGGCCGAGGGGTATCACGCACTCCACGAACAGTCCGACGGCACGACGCTGTTGACCTTCCACGAGACCTACCACGTCTACAACCCCGTCCTGCGCGCGCTGCTCGAAGGTCGTGTGCACGCGAAGATCTCGGCCGACAACCTGTCGACCTACGAGCACGCCCTCGCCTACGCGGGCGAAACGAGGAGAGTGTCATGACCTACGACCTCATCATTCGCGGCGGAACCGTCGTCGACGGCACCGGCGCCGATGCCGTGACTGCCGACGTCGCCGTCCAGGACGGCTTCATCGTGGAGGTCGGGAGAGTCGACGGGGCCGCGCACCGGACGATCGATGCCGACGGCCTGGTGGTGACGCCGGGATTCGTCGACGTCCACACGCACTTCGATGGGCAAGCGACATGGGATCCCCACCTCACGCCGTCGTGCTGGCATGGCGTCACCACGGCCGTCATGGGGAATTGCGGTATCGGGTTCGCGCCGGTACGCCCCGACCGCCACGACTGGCTCATCGAACTCATGGAGGGCGTCGAGGACATCCCCGGAAGTGCTCTGGCCGAGGGCATCACGTGGGAGTGGGAAACCTTCGGCGAGTATCTCGACGCGCTGGAGCGGATGCCACGGGCCGTCGACGTCGCCACCCAGGTGCCACACGCGGCGCTGCGTGCCTACGTGATGGGTGATCGCGCGATGGGTGCGCCCACCGTCGATGACCTGGCGGCGATGAGTCGCGGTGTCGTCGAAGGTCTGCGCGCGGGCGCGGTGGGAATGTCCTTCGGCCGCACGGCCGGGCACCGCAGCGCGTCCGGTGAGCCCGTGCCGGGCACGTTCTCGGAAGAAGACGAGCTCGCAGCGTTGATGGGCGCCATGGTTGAGGCGGGACACGGTGTCCTGCAGGTGGTTCCGGCCGGCGTCGGCGGCGAGATGGGTGGCGATCGACGTCATTCGATCGACGCCGAGATCGAGTGGATCGGACGGTTGGGTACACGGTTCCGGATCCCGTTGACGTTTCTCGCCATGGTCAACGAACAGGATCCGCACGACTGGCGGAGCTGGTTCGGTTCCGTGCGCACCGCCAATGCGGCCGGAGCCAACGTCAGACCGCAGGTGGCCAGCCGCGCGTTCGGGATGCTGATGGGCCACCAGTCGCGGATGAACCCGTTCCGGCATCGGCCGACTTATCGGTCGCTGATGGATCTCCCGCTCCCCGAACGTGTTCGAGCGCTTCGCAATCCGGACGTCAAGGCCCGCATCCTGGGGGAGGCGCCCGAAGCCGGCGATGCGCCATCTGCCGACCAACTCAACCGCCATACGTTCAAGCGTCTCTATCCGCTCGGGGACCGGCTCGACTACGAGCCTTCTGCCGACGACAGCATCGCGGCCATCGCGCAACGGGAGGGCCGTGATCCGTGGGACGTCACCTACGACGTCCTGCTGGGAGCCGAGGGCCGCGAGTTCCTGCTGCTGCCGCTGCTGAACTACGCCGGGAACAACTACGACCACCTTCACGACATGATGTCGGATTCGTTGAGCCTGCAGGGTTTGGGCGACGGGGGAGCACACTGCGGCATCATCTGCGACGCCAGCATGACGACCTATCTGATGTCGTACTGGGTCCGTGACCGGACCCGCGGTCCGCGGATTCCGTTGGAGACGGCCGTACACCGCCTCACTGGCGATCCGGCCACCTTCTACGGTTTCGGCGATCGCGGTGCACTGGTCCCGGGCAGGCGCGCCGACGTCAACCTCATCGACGTCGCCCGTCTTGGATTGCACTACCCGGAGCGCGTCGAGGATCTGCCCGCCGGTGCGGGGCGGCTCATCCAGCGATCCGACGGCTACGTCGAGACCCTGGTGCTCGGCGAGACCATCGTCGCCGACGGCGAGTTGACCGACAGCCGTCCCGGTGGCCTCGTCCGCGGTCCACGTCGGGCGAGGGCGTCGTAGCCCAGGGACTCAGATCTCGAGCCGGGACTCTTCGAGGTCGAGTTCGCGCATGATGCGGTTGAGGGCCTCGTTCGACAGCTTCCCCTCGCGTCGCATCGAGATGAGTGCCGCGCGCTGGGCTTGCAGCACGAGCCGAATCATCTGCTGGTAGGCCAGGCTTCGGTCCTCATAGCCGTCGTCGTCGATCTTGCCCAACTGCGCGGCGAACCGCTGCGCCCGGTACTCGTACATCCCGCGCATGCGTTGCGCCGTGTCATCGCGGGTCCACTCCTCGCCGGCCAACGCGTCGATCTGGGCGAGCGCCGCCTTGGACGCGACGAGTCGGGCGCGGACTTCTTCGTCGGTGTCGGTGCTGCCGCCACCGACGCCGAGACGCCTGATCAACGTCGGCAATGTGAGTCCCTGCACCACGAGCGTGAACAGGATGACCGCGAACGTCAGGAACAGGATCAGGTCGCGTTGAGGAAAGTTCGAGCCGTCGGCGATCGTCAGGGGCAGCGCCAGTGCGACGGCCAGCGAGACGGCGCCGCGCATTCCGCTCCACGCCATGATCAGGCGGCCCGACGCGGGCAGGCGCCGCTCCCGCTGTTCCGGTCGGCGGTCGATCATCCGGATGAGATAGGGCACCGAGAAGAACCACAGCAGCCGGACACCGACCACCGCGCCGGTGACGGCGAGCGCGTAGACGGTCAACGTGCCGAGGCCGTAGTCGGTCAGCCCACCGACGATCGCGCGCAACTGGAGGCCGACGAGGGTGAAGAGTATTGCGTTGATCAGGAAGTCGACGATGTCCCAGACGAAGTAGCCCTGCAGGCGCGGGCGTGCGTCGAGGATCTCGGGACTGCGGACGGCCATGTAGATCCCTGCGGCGACGACGGCAAGCACCGCCGACGCACCGACGGCTTCGGCGGGCAGGAACGCGGCGTACCCGGTCAGCAGTGAGATCGTGACGCTGATCTGTACGTCGTAGATCCGCTTGCGCACCCACGCCGACAACCATCCGACCGCGAGGCCGATCGCCACCCCGCCGACGGCGCCGAGCACGAATCGCAACCCGGCGTCGGCGAGCGAGAACCCGCCCGCGACGGTCGCCGCCAGTGCGACGCGGTACGCGACCAGAGCCGTCCCATCGTTGAACAGGCCCTCGCCCTCGACAGCACTGACGAGGCGCCTCGGGGCCTCGAGTCTGCGCATGATGGTCGCCGCCGCGACGGGGTCCGTCGGCGACACGATCGCACCGAGGACGAAGGCGGCTTGCCATGACATGCCGGGGATCAACAGGTGCGCGGCGCAGGCAACGGCGGACATCGTGACGAGTACGAGCACGACCGTGCTCAGTGTCAGGCCGCGAAGGTTCGCGCGGAAGTCACCGAAGTTCGCGTAGATCGAGGACTTGTAGAGCAGTGGCGGCAGGAAGAGCGCGAGGACGAGGTCAGGGTCGAGGTCGACCGTGGGCAGCCCGGGAATGAACCCGAAGACCGCTCCACCGATGACCAGCATGATCGGGTAGGGAACGGAGAGCCGGCACGCCAATGCGCCGAGCCCGGCGACGGCCAGCAACAATCCGGCGATCACGACTTCAAGGTGGCCCACCTCGCCAACCTTCTGAGGTGCCGACGACCCTGTCAACAGCAGCGATCCTCGACGAAATCAGTTGGTGACGACTCTCGCAAAACCGCATAGCTAATTAACTTCGTGAACTAGGCTGCCGTTGACGAGGAGGTAGCCAATGAAGGCATTGCTCGCAGTTACCGTTGCGATCGGTTTCGCGATCGGGCTCGCGCCGGTGGCATCGGCCGATGAGGGTGACTACCTCGACCTACTTCAGCCCAGGCTCACGTTCCTCACCAAGGATCAACTGTTGAACGAAGGCTACCGAGTGTGCCGATACGTCAGCGTCGGACGGCCCTCGAGCGATGCCATCCCAGTGGTGATGAACGACCTACAGGTTTCGGTGGCGGCGGCCTACGCGCTCGTACCGGCGGCGCTCGAGCATCTGGACTGCTGACCGCTTGGCGGCCTAGGCGCTCGACGACCCACCACAACCACGCGAGATTTGGCGGGAGCGATCCGCTTCGGGCTTGGATGGCGTTCTGATGAGAGTTCCTTACGGTTGCTCTGGCATTCCTTGTCCACGCCCGGTTGCTCGGCCATTGTTGGTGATGGACCGGGGCGCCTGCGTCTCGTCAGGATCTGTCAGCCCCGGTCCGACAAACCTTCCATCCAGGTTCGGCCCGCCACAGTCCACCCGTGGCGGGCCGAACAACGTTCAGACACACACGAATTCGAGCTTGATGCAGACGCACCCCGTCAGCATCGGCCTCCTTCGCGGCCTGGCGGAACTCGAGCGCACCGAGCACCCGCTCCCCGACGGTCTCCATCCGAATGCGGCGCAGTTCCCAAGGTGAATGGATGTCCACGACAGGAACGAGGCACCACCCATGACCGCAGCCTTACCTGAGACCGCACTGGAACTGCGCTCGTTGGTCACGGCGCAAGGCACGCTGGAACTCTCGCTGCGCGACGTCCCGGTGCCGACTCCGGGGGCCGACGAGGTACTGGTCCGCGTAGAGGCCGCGCCGATCAACCCGTCGGACCAAGGTCTGCTCGTCGCCTCCGCGGACATGTCCGCCGCGACGGTCGGGGGCACGCCGGAACGTCCGGTGGTCACCGCGCCTCTGGCGCCCGCCACCCTGGAGCTGCTGTCGGCACGCGTGGGTGAGTCGCTGCCCGTGGGCAACGAGGGAGCGGGCACCGTCGTGGCCGCGGGGTCGTCGGACGCGGCGCAGGCCCTCCTCGGCAAGACGGTCGCGATCGCAGGCGGTGCGATGTACACCCAGTACCGGGTGGTCGCCGCAGCCGCCTGCCTCGTCCTGCCGGACGGTGCGACGGCGAAGGACGGCGCATCGTCCTTCGTCAATCCGCTCACGGCGCTCGGAATGGTCGAAACCATGCGCCGAGAGGGACATTCGGCCCTGGTGCACACCGCTGCGGCCTCGAATCTCGGCCAGATGCTGGTCAAGATCTGCCTGGCGGACGGCATCCCACTGGTCAACGTCGTCCGCAAGCCCGAGCAGGAGCAGCTGCTGAGGTCACTCGGCGCCGTCCACGTCTGCGACTCGACCTCGCCGACGTTCACGGCCGATCTCGCGGAGGCACTGAGGGCGACGTCGGCGACGCTCGCGTTCGACGCCACGGGCGGAGGCACCCTCGCCAGTCAGATCCTCAACGGCATGGAGCAGGCGTTGAACTCGGCTGACTCGACGGGCGCGGGATACTCCCGCTACGGGTCGACCGTGCACAAGCAGGTGTACATCTACGGCGGACTCGACACCGGTCCGACGACGCTCATCAGGAACTTCGGCATGGCGTGGGGGATCGGCGGCTGGCTGCTCACCCCCTTCCTGCAGAACGCCGGGGCCGAGACGATCCAGCGGTTGCGGACCCGGGTGGCGGCAGAGCTCACCACGACCTTCGCCAGCGCCTACACGCGGGAGGTGTCCCTCGCCGGGATGCTCGCGCCCGACGCCTTCACCGCCTACGTGAAGCGGGCCACCGGCGAGAAGTTCCTCGTCACCCCGTAACCGCACCTGTCGCCGTCACCAGGTAGCTGGAGGCCGATCCAGCTCGTCGGCGACGGTGGGCGTTCATCCCGGCGCGCGAATTGGTGTACTGCCCTATCCCGCGGTCACGTGCCTCTCTCAACCATTCGCGGAATGGTCGGTAGCCATTGATCTTGATGTCCTGCGCCGCGAATGATCCAGAACATCTTGTGTGGTAGCTGCCGGAGCGGTCCGACACTTCGCTCCGAGCAAATTTCAAGGTCATTTTGGCGTTTGCTGTGAGCTACGTACGCACTTATCAGCGGATTTATTGCCTGGTCGCAAAGTTAGCAAAGAGAGGTCTTTGCGTTTGCAAGTAACTCTCATAAAATCGTGCCCAGGATGTTTGCTATTGAGGATTTGCGGCTAACTTTTAACCGGGAACGTCAAACGGCGTTCTCAAAGGTTCCGGCAGACGCACGATCGCTCTTACCCAGGGGGCACGGTCTGCTTTCGTCAGGAGGGCAAAACGAAATGACCAAGTCACGATTCACCACGGTTGTCGGCGGCGCACTGATCGCGGGTGGGTTGCTGGCCGCGGTACCGGCGGGTGTCGCAGCTGCCGACCCGTCCAACGACATCGGCACCGTCGGCACGAACATCGGACAGTTCGCAGGCACCGTCGGGACCAACCTCAATCAGTTCGCGGGCACCGCGGGCACCAACCTGAACCAGTTCGTGGGCACCGCGGGCACCAACGGCGGTCAGTTCCTCGGCACCGCGGGCACCAACGCGGGCCAGTGGGCCGGCACGGCAGGCACCAACGCGGTGAAGTTCATCGGCACCTTCCAGTGCAACATCACCGGCCACACGGGCAGCAGCTGCACGGGGTAGCAGCCAACGCGCCGGAGCGAACGGCCCACCGAACCCACGGGGTTTGGTGGGCCTCAGCTTTTGTAGGCCTCAGCTTTTGTGGGCTGGAGCTCTTGTGGGCCGTCACTTAGCGCTCGAGGTCCCACTGGCCGAAGTCGGCGGCCAGCACGTCGTCTGCATCGACGTGGACGCCGCCAAGGATCACGGCCGGATCCGACGCGGTGAAGACCGCCGATTGGTACAGCACGGCGCTCGGCTCGCGCTCGCCGCGAGACCACGCCCTGGTCTGCCACGCCCATCGACGTCCCGAGGTACTCGAGTTCCCGATGACGCCGTCACCGGCCGCCCACGCGCACGCCCGGGAATGTCCGTAGATACCGGTGCGGGCCACGCCCAGCACCGAGTTGATCCCCCGAAACCATTCGAGCGCAGTGAGTCTCCACGCCTCGACGTCGATGTCCTCGTCGACACTGAAGAAGATCGGCGCCGTGGCCGGCCCGCCTGCGGCCGCGTGCAGACTCAGCGCGGTCTGGGCGTCCGCGACACCGCCGTCGTAGCCACGGGTGTAGTCCGACGGCGTCGGCCAACCCGGCTTCCCGTACTGATAATTGCTCACCACGTGTAGACCGGCGGCACGCAACGCGTCGGTGTACTCGCGGGTGACCGGCTTGAAGTCGAAGTTCGCACCCGGCCGTGACTCGGACACGTAGACCACCGCTCCGACGTAACCCGCCGCACCGATCAGGTCGACCGGGACCAGGTGCTCGGCGAAGTCGATCAGCTGGGCGGTCGCGGCCGACGCACGCGGCAGGGCCAACGTGCCGAGGCCCGCCACCGCGGGCACCGACAGAAGATGTTTGAGGACTTGACGTCTGGAGGCAGTGCGCCGTTGGCCCGGCATCGTTCAACGGTACGACTCGTCCACCTTCCAGGCGGCCGCCGCGATCAACTCGGGCACCAGCACCTCGGTGAGCAGCCGTACGTCGTCATCGGTGTCCCCGGGATAGCGCAGGTGGAACTGCGCGCCGGGAACGTCGCCACCGACGCCGACGACGGTGCTGCCGCGTGCCGTCGTCCACTCGGCCAGCTGGGATTCCCACGCCGAGCCTGCGAAGACCAGAAGTCGGTAGTCGGTGGTCTTGGTGAGGTAGACGTCGACGTGGCTCCAGTCTGCGGTCTCGCACCCGACCGCGGGTAGACGCGGGCCCTCGCGGAGCATGAGCGCCGCCTGCTGCGCCGAGCAGAATCTGTGCGCGGGGGCGGCGAAGTGGGTGCCCGCGGGGCCCAGGAGAAGCTCGGAAAGTGAGGGCCGCCAACTGGATTCGGTGGCGATGAGGTGATCGGAAGCGTCGGCGGCGGCGGCGACCGAGGCGCACAGCGCGGCCGTATGCTCCCCGAGCAGGTGCCGTTCGAGCGCGAGCAGCAGGGCCAGTGTGTGCTGGTAGCTGCGACAGGCGACGCCGCCGGCCTCGGGTTCGGCCGACAGTTCGACGACGGCGTGGCAGAGCTCGGTGATGGCCGAACCCGGCGTGTTGGTCAAGGCGACAGTCTGCACCCCGTGCGGGAGTCTGCCGAGGGCATCGAGGGTTTCGATCGAGCCGCCGCTCGCCGACGTCGCCACGACCAGCGTTCCCTCCCCCCAACGGGGAAGCAATTGCGATGACGCCAACTCCGAGGAGACCGTCAATCCCCGCGCCCGCATCCGGGCAGCCGCGACGCCACCCGCATACGCCGAGGACCCCATGCCGACGAGCACCACCCGCTCGACGTCGCCGGGTACCACCCCTGCCCACGGGTTGCCGTCGCGCAGCAGCGCGGCCAGGCGGCGAAGCACCTCGGGCTTGCGGTACAGGTCGGCGGCGAAACCGTCTGGCTTCACGAATCGGTCCCTTCGTCGAGCACAGCGGGCAGGGCGGCGTCCGGCACGTACATCCACCGGGGGAGATGCCTTGCAGCATAGATGATCTCGCGGAGCACCTGCTGCACGCGGAACGCCCTCAGCGGGGCTGGGTCGTAAAGATCCCGCTGGCCGAGCGTGGTCAGTCGTTGTGTGTAGGCGCTGAGGAAGGCCGTCCTGCCGGACATCTCCACGTGGGTCAGTGCGGCAGGCTCGAGTGCGGTGTACTTGGCCGCGACGATGCCGGCGTGCACCAGCGACTGGATCATCCCCGCGACGTCGAGCGCCGCGGGGATGGGGAGTATCCGCTGCGGAGCGGCCAGCACGGGATTGCCGTCGAAGTCGGTCACGACGAAACGGCCTCGGCTGCGCAGCACCTGGCCCACGTGCAGATCGCCGTGACCCTCGATGACTGGTGTGCCTGCGAGGTCGCCGAGACCGCGGAGGGTCGCCTCGATGTCGCCGCGGCGTGCCCGAGCCTCGGCCGCGCTGGCGGAATCGCCGACGGCGCAGACGGTTTCGAGGGTCCCGAGAGCGCCGTCGCGCCACCGCTCGGCGTCATGCCGCGAGGCGACGGCCATGGTCTCCGACAGCGCGGCGTGCAGCTCGGCGACGACGTTGCCCACTTCGGCGGCTGCGGCGACGAGTGGGGTGGTGTCGTGATCCCGGGCGGCCGCAGTGATCATGTCGACCGCCCACGTCCAGCCGTCGACGGCGCCCGGTAGGTAGTCGTCGACCCCGGCCACCAGTGTCTCGGCGCCGCCGGGCGAAGTCCACGTGACCAGACCCCACGGGCCGGGCATCCCGCCGAAACCGGCGTCGCGCAGGACGCCGAGCCGACGGGGCGCCGGGTGTGGGCCCTCCTGCAGGTGGGTCGCCCACTTGACCACGGCGACATCGCCGACGATCACCGACTCGTTGGTCTGATCGACCCCGACGGACCGCTCGCCCTTGGCAATTCGGGAGCTCCAGGACTGCACCGTGAAGGCCCCACGCGACGCGGAGCCGCGGGACAGCACGTCCAGCAGCGCCTCGGCCGCGCCGTCACCCGGATGGGCACGTCGCCAGCGCCCGTCCTCGTCGCGCACCTCGGGTACGGCGGCCAGACCGTCCCCGTCGGGGACGACCGCCAGGCGCAAGCGGTCGGTCAGATCGAGCGCGTCCAGAGGTTCAGTCAACCGAACCCCGGTGCTGGACACCCACCCGTTCGATGACGTCGGCACCGACCCGCAGTCCGTCACGGTCCCGGATCGCGGCACCCATGCGATTCAGCCGGGACCGCAGCTCACCGTCGGCGAGCAGGCGCTCCACCGCGTCGATCAGCTCGGCGTTGGCGAAGGCGTACGTGTCGAGCCGCACCCCGAGGCCCAGTTCGTCGATGCGCTGGGCATTCTCGTACTGGTCCCAAAACAGCGGCAGCACGATCAGGGGCTTGCCGAAGTGCAGCGCCTCGGTCGTGGTGTTGTTGCCGCCGTGGGAGATGACCAGGTCGACCTGCGGGATGACCTTGGTCTGCGGCAGCATCTGCGCACCGACCATGTTGGCCGGCAACGTGATCTGGTCGGCCTGCGGACCCTTGCTGACGATGAAGCGGTGCCGGGTGGTGCCCAGTACGTCGACCAGTCGACGCATCAGTTCGACGTCGGCGCCGCCAAGGGAACCCAGGGACAGGTAGACGAGCGCACTGCCCTCGGGTCGTTCGGCGACCGCGGCAGGCACCTCGTAGTCGTCGTCGGTCTCGCGCACGCTGGAGTCCATTCGAGTCCAGCTGTCGTCAAGGGGGCGGTCATCGACGTAGTCGACCTCCGCGGGATAGACGTAGAGGTTGGCGGCGTTGGCCCGAGGCATGAACTCGAGGTCGGGCAGGGGCTCGGCGCCCTGCGCCTGGACCCAGGCGTCGAAGTCGGCCCACATGGCGCGGTGGGTGCGGTCGAACTCGGCGCGATAGCCATCCCACTGCGCCGAATCGACGCTCGGCAGCCCGGAGAACGGCGGTGGCACACCGGGACCCGTGACCTCGAGCGGGCTGCACGACACGATGCGCACGAACGGCTTACCCGAGGTCGCCAACGCCGGAAAGAGCACGACGTTGTCCTCGACGAGGACATCGGGGCGGTGCGTGGCGACGATCTCGCGCAAGCGCGGCTCGCAGTACTTCGCGCCGTCGATCAGCGCCTGGTAGGTAGGTTTGATGAACGACTCCAGCTGTTCGACCGTCGGCTTGCGGAACTCCGGCGCGGTCTCGGCGATGAAGTCGGTCCAGAACTTGCCCGCATCCTCGTCACCGCCGGCGGGCTCCGGCTCGGCGAGGTCGACCAACTCCTCGATGAATCCCAGCGGCGCCAGCTTGCCTGCCCACGAACTCTCCGCCGCGAAGACGATCGTGTGGCCGCGGTCGCGCAGGATGGCGGCCAGTCCGATGCACTGATTCGTCGGACCGTACGCGGACTCCGGCCAGAACATGATCGTCAGAGGTGTCGGCATGCACCGGACGATACTGGGTTGCCTCAGCGCACAGCGGAGTAAGCGGTCTCCTCGGTACCGAAGCGCAGCCCCGTCGCGTCCTTGCCGAAAAACGTCAGCAACGCGACGGCGAGCAGTACCGGGATGATGGTGGCCGCCAGCGCGAAGGGGTAGGAGTGCGTGGCCGCAAGGTGCTCCTGGATGGGAAGGTTGAAGGCCGCCAACAGGTTTCCGAGCTGATAGGTGACTCCGGGGTAGAAGCCGCGAATCGCGTCAGGAGACATCTCGGTCAAGTGCGCCGGTATGGCGCCCCACGCGCCTTGGACCACGACTTGCATGAGGAACGCGCCGAGGCAGAGCATGGCGGCGGTGCGGGAGAACGCGAACAGCGGCACGATGGGAAGCCCGAGCACGGCGCAGAAGACGATCGTGTACCTGCGCCCGAACCGGCCGGACAGTGCGCCGAAGGTCATCCCGCCGATGATGGCGCCGACGTTGTAGATCACCGCGATGAGTTTCGCCGTCTCACTCGACAGTCCTGCGCCGCCGTTGTGGGTGGCCTGCAGGAAGGTCGGATAGACGTCCTGGGTACCGTGACTCATCCAATTGAAGGCCGTCATCAGGACCACCAGGTAGATGAACCGGCGGACGACGACCGGGTTGGTCAACACATCGCGAATCCTGGTGCTGGTCACCCGCATTCGGTCCTGCGCGGCCTCCCACACCTCGGACTCCTTGACACGGGAGCGGATGATCAGGCTGATCAGCGCGGGGATGATCGACAGGCCGAACAGCCAGCGCCATGACAGGTCGAGCCAGTCGATGACCACCAGCGACGCCAGAGTCGCCAGCAGGTAGCCGAACGAGTAACCCGCCTGAAGCAGACCGGAGAAGAACCCGCGCCGCTCGACGGGGATCTTCTCCATCGCCAGCGCCGCGCCGAGCCCCCACTCGCCGCCCATCCCGATCCCGTACAGCAGGCGGAGCACGATCAGCACGGTGAAGTTGGGGGCGAAGGCACAGAGGAAGCCGACGATCGAATAGAACAGGACGTCGACGATCAGCGGGATGCGGCGCCCGACGCGGTCGGCCCACAGCCCGAACAGCAGTGCGCCGACGGGCCGCATGAAGAGGGTGGCGGTGGTGAGGAACGCTACCTCGGTGGTGGAGATGTGGAAGGTCTTGGCGATGTCGGCGTAGACGAACACCACGATGAAGTAGTCGAAGGCGTCCATCGTCCACCCGAGTTGGGCGGCCAGGAACGAGTTGCGTTGGTCTGCCGTCAACGTTGAACGAGCCACGCTGTGGGCTACCCCGTGACGAGCCAGTGGTACCTGGCAATTTCCTGTGGGTTCGAGGTGGTGGTTCATCAGCCCGGCACGTCCATGTGCTGGGTGGCCCACAGCGCGGCGAACTCCGCACTGCCGGAACAGAGTTCGGCGATCCGGTCGGTGGTCACCCCCACGCTCCCCCGGCGGGTACCTGGCTGCGCGCTAGAGGTTGATCGGGTCGGCGGGATCGCGCCCGTCGCCCCTGGTGGTGTCTTGCAGCGTCGAGGTGAACTGCATCGCCCGGTACGGCCAGCCGCTCGTGGTGTTCCACTGCGACACGACGAGGCCGACGCCGCCCCTCACGTCGAGCCGGGAGCCGGGAAGGACGTATCCGCCGTACAGCTGCGCCACCCGGCTGGCGGCGTGGTCCTCGGCATTCCACGCAGACCCGGTGACGGGCATCTGAATCGGTGCCTCGTACATGTTCGCGGTGGGTCCCGTGACCACGCGGTAGCCGAGCGCGTACTTCGACGACACGAACCCGCCGAGGATCCACGTGCCCTTGGCCAGCCGGCGGAACGACAGCTCGCCCCACGTCTCACCGCCCGGCGTGATCGGGGTGGGCTCGCTGTCCCACGCCCAGCGCCCTGCGGCGAAGCCCCAACCCGAGTACTCCGACCGGTCCCCGATTCCTGCCGGGCGAACCCGCCGAAGGATGATGCCCTTGTCCCTCTTGAAGCTCGTCGACGCGACGTACACCCAGTCGTCGTCGGGGTCGTAGTCCCACGACCAGCACTGCGCGAGGCCGCCGTGCAGATCGGCAGGGAACTTCGCCTTCTCGCCCATGTGCTGCCAGGACACCCCGCAGTCGTCGGACCGCCAGATCTCGGTCCAGATGACTTCGGGGAAACCGCGATTCACCATGGCGTGCAGGTACAGCGAGTCGCCGACGCGCAGCAGGTCCGACGGCAGGACGGTGCTGATTCCGCCCTGGGTCCAACGCGGGCCCGTGGTGTCGTGGACGTAGGACCAGAGTTGTTCGGCGAACTCGGGATTGGGCCCGCCTGCGCACTCCCAGGCGACGGGGCTCCTGGCATCCCCCGTGCCGATGAGGACGACGGGGGAGCGCCACGTGCCATCGCCGACGCGGTTGCCCGAAAAGGTATCTCCGAAGACGGCCACCAGCTTGCCGTTCGGCGCGAGGACCGTCGCCCCGAGATCGGTGGCGGTGACGCCCCAGCGGTCGCTGATCCCCGGCCCCGTCAGGTCCGCGAGCTTGCCGTCTGGCCGCCGTCGAGGCGAGGTTCCGCGGGTGAACCAGGACAGGTCGATCACCTCCAACGTCAGACCGGACCCCAGCCAGCTATCAGCTGTACCTGGATGCCCCATCGTCCACCACGCGGCGCCGAAGGCATGACGGCGGTTCCGCCGAATACGTCGTCTGCGACGTCAGTGACCGCCCGTTCGACGTCACGGGCGTGAACCTGAGAGTCGACGGCGGCACGTGGGTCCGACCCCCGTGCTGCCGGGCCAGATCAGGCCTTGGCCTTCTTCGGGTGGTAGCGCCTGGCGAGGTTGAGTGCGGGTTGTTCGATCGCGTAGTAGGTCACCATCGACAGGGCGATCGACACCGCCAGGGCGAGGACGACGTTTCGCAGCATTCCTCCGACGGAGTCGCCCGCCATCAGGCCCCAACGGCCCAGCAACAGCAGCACCGGGAAATGCCACAGGTAGATCGACAATGAGATTTTGCCGATGAAACGGGCAGGTCCGACGTCGAGATAGCGGGCCAGCGCCGTTTCCTCGCCGCGCGCCAGCGGTGCCACGACGATGACGACGAAAATGGCCGCCGCGAATGCGATCGAACTCAACGCGAAGACGCTTTGCAGGACCAGCATTCCGAGTGCCACGACGAGCGCCGGAATCAATGCGATCGTGGCGATGGCACGCACGCGGCGGCTGAACCGTTCGGGAATGGCGTTCTGCTCCATCGCGACGAAGAGGATCACCACCAGCATGCCGTAGGCAAAGCTGTCGGAATTGGTCAAGAAACTCCGGAGATATACCGCCACCCAGTTGTCACCCCACTGCATCAGCAACGGGTCGGTGACACCGACGTGCGCGGCAAGCGGTGCCACGAAGAGCTTTCCGACGAATCCGATGACGATGAGTACGGCTGGAGCAATCAGGGCCAGTCGCAGCGGCGCGATGTTGGTACGTCTGCGAAGGCTGAACAACAGCGCACCGAACAATGGCAATGACAGGTAGAAGACGATCTCCAGGGTCAAAGACCACGACGGATTGATGCCGGTTTGGAAGTACTTCGGAATATAGGTCTGCACCAGCGTCAGGTTCGAAATGAGTTGCCATGGATCGGTGATCATTCCGGTGCCCTGTCCGGTCCCATGGGGAAACAGCGCCGGATTCTGGATGAAGACGACTCGGAACACGTAGTTGCACACGAGAAAGATCACCAAATATGCCGGGAACACCCTCAATACGCGGTGCAATGCATATTGCTTGGTGTCGGGCATCGTCGCATCGGACGGGTCGCGTGTCAGACCCCGAACGTAGGGCAGAAACAACAGGAATCCGCTCAGCACGAAGAAGAGCAGCAAGACCATCCCGATGAGGTTCAGCTTTCCGGCGGCGGTGGTCAGGGGTGAGTATTCGAAGGCCACGTGGGCCGATGCAACACCCAGGCAACCCAGTCCACGGACCCCGTCGAGGCCGATGATCCTGGCTCGCTTCTGCCGTGGTCGCGGCGCGGCGGACTCGACCGCGGCATGGGCGACGTCGGGACTCGTCAAGCTACCTCCCCCAGGAGTGGCACGCGCACTTGAATGCTCTTTCTTGCCGCCTCGTCGAAGCTGGATCGATGGGCGATCCAGCCGAACACATTCGCAACGTCGACTCCCCAGCGGGGTCGATGGTTGCTGATGGAATTGTATGGCTTTATCGCGAGTTTGCCAGTCGACAGCCGTAATTGCACATCGGCAAAATGGGGGTCACGTCGGGTCGATCCGTGGTCCTTGTTTCCGTTCGCGAACTAGCCTCACACGTCCAGCGCGTGGCCGTTCTTGGAATCGGCTAACTCGCTGATTTGAGCCGCGCCAGAAGGTGTCCGTTGACGAATCCGAAAACGGGGCACGATGATTATTTGCTGAATTGCGCTGCGGGCTCGGCAGGCGCAGCTATCAACCCGCATTGGCGGGCCGCAGAAAGTCGCCAGAAACGGTGACTGCGGGGGTTGAGGTGTCACCGCCGACGACGAGGGTTGCGAACGCGACGTCGCCTGCGATTCCAGCGAACCAACCGTGGGAGTGGGTGTTGTCGCCGAACTCCGCGGTGCCCGTCTTGCCGCCGAGGCCGGGAACGTCCTGCAGCGCGGTCGCCGTGCCGTCGGACACGGTCTTCAGCATCATCGCGCGCAGGCTGTCCGCGATCGCGGGGGGAATGGTCGCCGAAGTCGTGCTGGCCGTCGTCGTCTCGCCGACGACGAGCGTGGGGGTGATCGTCGAGCCGTGTCCAAGGCTGGCTTCGGCGACCGCCAGGCCGAACGGGCTCACCGTGACGGTGCCCTGCCCGATCCCGTTCTCGACCTTCTGTGCGGGGGTGTCGGCGTTGGGGACGCTTCCGGTGATGGTCGTGAGGCCGGGGATGACGAAGTCGACGCCGATGCCGAACAACCGCGCCATGTTCGGCAGCGCATCGGCGGGCAGCTTGTCTGCCAGTGCGGCCATCGTCGTGTTGCACGACTTGGCGAACGCCGTGGACAGCGGGACCGTGCCCAGGTCGAACTCGTCTTCGTTGGGGATGGTGCGGTTCTCGACGGTCACCGTCCCTGGACAGGCCTCCGGGGTATCCGGTGTAGCGAGGCCCGCCTGCAGGGCGGCTGCCGTCGTGATGGTCTTGAACGTCGATCCGGGTGGGTAGGACCCGGAGAAGGCGATCGGTCCCTGCGCGTTGGCGGCCGCGTTCTGCGCGGCTGCCAGTATGCCGCCGGTCGTGGGGGAGATGGCCACCAGCACGGCGGGCCGGGGTTCGGCGGCGACGGCCTGCTGGGCGAGCAGCTGCAGTCTGGTGTCGAGCGTCGTCCTGATCGGAGGGGTGTCGCCCGGCGGTGTGGACGTCAGCTGCTCGGTCGGCTGTCCCTTGTCGTCGACCAGCATCACCGACCACCCGGCTGCCGCGTCGATCGTCTTCTGCCACAACGCCTGAAGCCCGTCGATGGCCGGCGAGGCCAGGTCGCGGTTCGCCGTCAGCAGGGCGCCCTGTTCGGCGACCGTCACGCCGGGCAGTTGCTTGAGTTGATCGCCCACCGTGGCGAGATCGTCCTGGCGCAGCTTGATCACCGTCACGGTGTCGTCCCGGGTCGCGTTGAACTGTCCGGCGATCGACTCGGCGGTGATGGTGCCGTCGAACGGTTGCAGCAGTGCGGCGAGCGGGGCCGCGGAGTCGAGGTGTGTGCGGGTCAGGTCGACCACGCCGATCGTCTGCCACGTCAGCAGCGGCTGCCCGTCCCTGTCGGTGACCGGAGTGAGGAAGTTCTTGTCGTCGCTGTACTGGAACGTCATCCCTGGCAGCAGCTTCGGGTGAAGGACGGTGGTGTCCCAATGCACGCGCCAGTCGTCGCCGGACTGCGTCGCCGTTGCCGTCGCGTCGTAGTTCAGGGCCTTGTTCGGTCCGAACGACCAGGAATAGGTCAGTTTCGCCGTCTTGTCGTCGTCACCTGGCTTGCTGACGTCGACCTTCACCGTGGCGTCCTTACCCATGCCGTCGAACATCGACGTGATCGCGGCGGTCGCGGCGTTCTTGTCGTCGGTGCTCGCGGCTGCCGCCGCAGGATCCTTGCGCACGAGCGCGTCGGCGAACGTATGAAATGCGTCTTCCGGCGACGGGCTGGAGAACAACGAACAACTCGTCGAGCCGAGTAGCAGGGCACAGAACAAAATCGACAGCACGCAACGTCTCGTCATGGCTCCCCGAGCCTAACCACGCGGCGGGCCCGTGAGTCTCTGCGCCCGGGGTGTAACCCGCTCGCCTACCTAGGTGTCGAGGGCGATCGAGCACTTCGTGAACGGAAGGACGGGACCGTGTGGTCAGCAACCAAGAAGACCTTGATCACCGCGCTCGTGACCGCCGGTGTCCTCGCCGCGATCGGTGTCGCCGCGTCGAGCGGGCCAGCGACGTTCGGTGCGCCCCTGGTCACCGCCGCGCCGGCGACGCGACACGAGTCGCTCGCGACCGCGGCGGATGCGCGGATCGTGGTCACGCCCGCGAAGCCGGTGCTGGGCGGCTCTAGAGCGATTCGGCGACCCTGGCGAGCACCTCGAGGTGCGCGTCGACGCCGTCGAGGCCGGCGCGCATGGTGTTGACCGACAGGTGCGAGGCGCCCGCTTTCGACCATGCTGCGATCTGGTCGGCGACCGCGTCGTCGTCGCCGGTCCAGGACACGCGCGCCTCCATCCCGATCGAGCTCGGGTCCCGGCCCACATCGGCGGCTCCGCGTGCAACCTCGGCCTGCGCTGCATCAAGTTCCGGCCCTGGCGCCATCATGGGGAACCACCCGTCCGCGAGGCGTCCGGCCCTGCGGAACCCAGGTGCCGATGCGGCGCCGATCCAGATCGGGATGGGGCGCTGCACCGGCAACGGCGCGATGCCGGCCCCGGTGACCGTGTCGAAGGCGCCGTCGAACGTCACGCTCTGCTCGGTCCAGAGGCGGCGCAGCAGCACGATCTGCTCGGCCGACCGCTTGCCCCTCGTGCTGAAGTCCTGACCGAGCGCCTCGTATTCCACGGCGTTCCAGCCGATTCCGACTCCGAGCCGGAGCCGACCGCCGCTGAGCAGATCGACCTCGGCGGCCTGCTTGGCCACCAGCACGGTCTGACGCTGGGGGAGGATGATCACACCGGTGACGAGTTCGAGCGTCCTGGTGACCCCGGCGAGGAAGCCGAACATCACCAGCGGCTCGTGGAACGTCGTGTGCACGTCGTAGGGGCCGTTCCAGCCCTGGTGGACCTCCGGGTCGGCGCCGACTACGTGATCGTAGGCGAGCAGGTGGGAGAACCCGAGCTCCTCCACCCGCTCGCCGTACGCGCGGACCGCGCCGACGTCTCCGCCGAGTTCCGTCTGGGGAAAGACCACTCCTACGTGCATGTGCACAACGCTATCGGTTCGAGCAGTCCAGTGAGACGGTGACGGTCCTGGCGACGACTACCGGGATCACGCGGTCGCGTCCCGAACCGTCGACGCGGACGATCTCGGTCCTCTCCCGCGGGTTGCGCACGTCGGTGACGACGCACTGGTTCAGCGGCGCGCTTCCGATGCGGTCGATCTTGACGTCGAAGCCCTGGGCCTCGAGCTGGCCGATCGTGACGATCGCGGAATCGGCTGCTATAGCCGGAATGGCAGGCAGCGCAAGCACTCCGACGACTGCGGCGGTGATCGCGGCGGGGATGAACAATGCGGTACGCATGACCGCTCCTCTCGTTTCGGGTCACTTGATTCGTGACTCGAATGGATGGTGCGGCGCAGCGGTACCTCCTTGCATGAAGGTTGTGTGGAGATCAGCTGGAGATTGCGGGTGGCGGTTTCACCGCCGAGGTCGAGACGCTCTAGTGGGAGGAGGTGCCGACGGCGTGCTGCTGATGCGCGATCGCCGGCCTGCGTGACGCAGGCAACGTCTGGGGGTAGCGGCGGTGCAACCCGTCGATCAGGCGATGGGCTTCGTACAGTTCGCGTCGCAGAGTCCCGGCGATCGGATCCCTTCGGGTGTTGCCGCGGGCGCGTGCGCGCCGATTGCGCGCTTCAGCGGCTTCCAGCTTGTTCGAGATGTCGGCCACGTGCCCGTACAGCTCGCCAAGCAGTGCGTGCGCTTGAGCGCTCCCTGCGTCATCGACCACACCGAGATCCTCTCACCGATTCTTAATGTGCGCGCGCCAGGGTGGCACCGGATTCGAAGGTCGCGCACCGGCGTTGCCATTTCGAGGTACTGCCCGTCGATGAATGGCCGCACTGGCCAACGGCGACTGGCTCGACCAGGGTGCTCAGGTGGGCCTGCCCGCGCTGGGCATGCCGGGGGTTTAGCGCACAAAGTAGGACCCGAGCCTGTGAGCCCGGTGAGAGCTTCCGGCCCTCCGCTAGCCGAAGTGTGTGCTCGGCCGCGGCAGGCTGACGCCGTCGACCACGATGTCGAGCTTCTCGTTGTAGAAGGCGATCAAATGGGCGATGGCGGCCACCGGCGGTAGCGGGTAGTCGTAGGTCCAGGCCAGGTCCCGGTGGACGTCATCGCCGACGTGTACTGACCAATAGCCGGACGTGGTGCCCTTGTACGGACAGAGGGTCTCGGCGTCGCTTGGCGTCAGATGCTCGAAGAACACGTCGGTGCGGTCGATGTAATACCTTGTCGGCAGGCCGGTTTCGAAGAGCAGGACCGGACTGTGCGTCTCGGCGAGGACGGTGCCCTCGAGCTCCACCCTGACGTGGCGGTGGGAGCGCAGCGCATCCACGCGGACATAGGGGTTGCGCGGGTGGCCGACGATCGGCTCGTCCTCTTCGAACCACTGCACGCTGGCCCACTCGAACCGGACGTACCCCGCGACCGGACCGTCGCCGTCTGCGTCGAAAACCCGCACCGCGGGCTTCTCATCGGGACTGCCGGTGATCGAGTACAGCTTGGATGGTCCGAATTGCACTCGCTGCGAATGATTCTCGTCGACCAGGAGATCGGTGTCGACGTCGTCGAGCGGGATGTAGTACTGCGGGTAGTACGGCACCTCCCATACGTAGCGTGCGGCGGTTGTGTCGAAGATCGGGCGGTTACCGACGAAACCGCGCACGCGCCGGGGCGCCGGTTCGACGCGACCGCGCACCGCGGCCGTCTGCGGGTAATCCGGAACACTGCCTGAGGTCATGCCTCCACCATAGGATCGTGCGATGGACCTGAAGGGCGACACTGCGCTGATCACCGGCTCGAGCGGCGGAATCGGCGAGGAGTTCGCGCTCCAGCTGGCCGGGCGTGGGGTCAACCTCGTCCTCGTCGCGCGGCGGGCCGACAAGTTGGCCGACCTGAAGGACAGACTGCTCGAGATCGACCCCCGACTGCAGGTCGACGTCATCGCCGCGGACCTGTCGGTGCCCGGTTCGGCCGCGGACCTCGCGGCCAAGGTCGGTGACCTCGGGCGCCGGATCGACCTCCTCGTCAACAACGCGGGCGTCGGTCTGCACGGCGACTTCGTGGGTCAGGACGCGCAGGCCGACGCCGCCCAGATCCAGCTGAACTGCGTAACGCTCGTCGAACTGACCGCGCTGTTCCTCCCCGCCATGACCACGGCGCGGCACGGGCTGGTCCTCAACGTCGCGTCCACCGCAGCGTTCCAGCCGACTCCCGGCATGGCCGTCTATGGCGCCACCAAGGCCTTCGTGCTGTCGTTCACCGAGGCCCTTTGGCAGGAGACCAAGGGCAGCGGCGTCCGGGTGATGGCGCTCTGTCCCGGCGCGACCGAGACCGAGTTCTTCGCGCGCAGCGGTGAGGAGTTCCTCACCAGTGGCAGGCAGACCTCCAAGCAGGTCGTGGACACCGCGATGGCCGCACTCGACAAGTCCACGCCGACGGTGGTGTCCGGCTGGAAGAACGCCCTGCTGGCATCCGGCTACCGCTTCACCCCGCGGCGGGTGATGCTGCAGGTCTCCCAGCAGCTGCTCAAGTCGGACTAGCCACGTCGACGTAGCCAACACCAAACCAATGACCTCTTTGGTGGAGGCGCGGTGCGACACACGGTGACCTTGGGCGCTCCGATCGGACCGAACCGTAATCGAAAGGCCACCAATCCTTTTCGCTCACCGCGGTTTTCGCCGCCGAGGACGCCGAGGGCCGGTACCACCCGCTGGCCATTCCCAAACTCACCCCGGATGTCGTTGCGCCAGAAGGAAATCCCAACGGCATCATCCCGTCCGCGACGTGCTGAACTCGTCCGTTCGTGCCACTCCCGGCCGGCGGCGCGAAGCGCTTCCTCGAGGAATCGGACCTCACCGCCGATGAGCGGGTGATGCTGGCGTCGGGCAGGCTGGAAACGTCTGCGAGGAGAAATCCGCAGGATCGTGCCGAGACCGCGACATTGCCGCACCCGTTGTGCAAGCATCGGCGCATGAGCTCGCACGACGACCCCGAGGCCCGGATCCGGGAGCTCGAAAGCTCACTCGGCGCCCAGTCCTCCGAACTGACGCAGAGCTCGTCGGAGGTCGGATCGGGTCAGTACGCGGGCGGATATCCGGCACCCCCGCCGTACCCCGAGCGACAGTCCGGGTACGCCGCGCCGCCATCTCCGTACACGGTTCCGCAGCCGCCGTACGGAGGTCCCCGGTCGCCCTACACCGCACCCCTACCGACCATGCCGATGCCGTCGGGCGGGGGAGCGGGTCGCGGATGGATCGTGTACGGGGTGGTCGCGGCGATCCTGGTGGCCATCATCGGTGGCACCGTCGTCCTGTTCGCGAACGTCTTCTCGAGCGTGAACTCGGTCATCGACACGTTCGGCGGCAGCCCGACCGCGTCCAGCGGTGGTGGCGGCGGACCGTTCGGCGCTCCGTCGAGCCGTAGCGGGGGCAACCGGCCGCCCGCACCGACGATCGCTCCAGCCCCGTCGGTCGGGCCTGCCGGCGAGCAGATCAGCGTGGCGGGCGTCCGCGACAACAAGACCATTGCTTGCAACGACAGCGTCGTGAACGTCAGCGGTGTCAGCAACACGGTGGTGATCACGGGGCAGTGCCGGAGTCTCACGGTGTCCGGTGTCGAGAACACCGTCACCGTCGACGCCGCCGCCACGATCAGCGCATCGGGCGTCAACAATCACGTGACGTACCTGTCGGGCACACCGCAGATCGACAACTCGGGCGACTCGAACGTCGTCGAACACGGTTGATCGGCTGCCGTCGCTACACCGAGAAATGGCTCGGTCCGTCGACCTCGGGGGATGAATCGTCGACGGACCGAACCACTCCCTACAACGCGGTCGAGTCGTCGAATATTCTCCAGCCAGCGAAGTCATCGACCGGAAACGGTGGATGAACGACGGGCAACGAGCGAACCGGCGTCATGGGGTACCGTCGCACCCCGTCGCCACATCAGCCCCAGTCGCCACATACGTCAGTCACGCCGCGGCGTCTCGGCGATTAGCTGTCGTGTCGCCTTGTGATCTGCCGCTCACTTTCCGGCCGAAAGGTAAGAGTTCGTTATCTGAACTTCTTCTCAGGGGTCCACTCCGGCGATTGCCGACGGCGCGAACACGCAGGCAGCGAGCGTCAAAAGCGTTGCAGAACAAAGGTAACGATGTCATAACGGAAAGTTTCATAAGTATGTCCTGAGAGGTTGGCCAACACGCCGCGCGACAGGTCAGCGCGACCCCCGGGGACCCGATTTTTCGTCGTTACACTCGAATGCGACCACGCCCCTCAGCTGGGGCGTCGACCAGAACGAATCTATTGCCGGCCCGAGTGATGCCGGCGGAGGTGCCCAGGAACATGGCTAGTGCTTTTGCGCGCTCGAAGAGCGTCACCGTGGGGAACCAGGACGTGGCCCTGCTGATGTCGTCGACGATCGGTCGTGGACCGATCTCCGACATCGCCGTCGACGAGGACACCGTCGTGGTGGCCAACTTCGGCGACGACTCGATCGCCGTGCTCGACCCCGAGTCGCTGGCCGTTCACGGTGGCGTCTTCGCGGGTCAGCCCACGACCGTCGCCGTCTCGGGTGACCGGGCCTTCGTGGCCGTCTCGTCGGCGAGCTACGACGCCATCGCGGTGATCGACACGATCAGCGGTGACGTCGTGAAGGAATACCCGATGTCCTTCAACGTCACGGCCGTCGCCACCAGCCCGGATGGCAAGCGCATCTACGCGGGCCGTGCGGGCGACGAGGGGGTCGACGTCGCCGTCATCGACGTCACCGCAGAGCGCGTGGGCACCATCTACCTCGCCAAGGGGGCCGACGCCACCGTCGACGCACTGCGTCTCGATGCGTCCGGTCGTCGTCTCTACGTCGCGGTGTCGGACGCACGTAGCAGCCGCCTACTGACCGTCGACGTCGAAACTTCGCGTGTACGACGCACTTTGGAGATCGGTGCCCCCGTCCGCGGTCTCGAGCTCGGCATGGACAGCACCGCCTACGTGCTGACCTCCGACATCGCCGACGCCGGCGTGCTGTACTTCGTCGACCTGGTCAACAACCGGATCTCCGACACGGTGACGGTCGCCCAGGCACCCACCCAGCTGGCCCTCAGCGCCGATGGCGCCCGCGCCTACGTCGTGGACTACGACCACGTCGCGGTGGTCGACACCGAGGATCGCACCGTCGTCACCACGGTCAGCGTCGGGGCGCGACCCTCCGCGATCGCACTGGACGGTGACCGGCTCTACGTCGCCGACTACGACGGTGGCGTCACGGTCTACGCCGTGGCCTCACCCACGGCAATGCTGTACTCGCAGTTCGTCGCCGCCCCGTCGCTCCTCGAGTCGACCCTGCGCGAGCGCGAGCTGGAGCCTGCGAGCGCCTAGCGGCGTCAGCGCCACTGGTAGCGGGTCTTCGGTCGGCCCGTCCCGCCGTAGTCGGTATGCCGTGTCACGGTGCCGTCGTCGGCCAGCCGCTCCAGATAGCGCCACGCGGTAACCCGCGACACCCCAACACGTTTGGCCACCGCGTCGGCCGTCAACCCCTCGGCGGTGTCGCGGACCGCCCGCGCGATCTCGTCATTGGTCTGGGGTGCTGCGCCCTTCGGTGCCACCGACTTGTCTCCCGCGACCCGCAGTTCGGCGAGCGCGCGGTCCACTTCGCCCTGACTCGCCGCGTCGACGCCCGCCGGTAGGGCGGAACGGTAGCGCTGGTAGCGCTCCAGCCGGTCGCGAAAGGCCGCGAACGTGAAGGGTTTCAACAGATAGGCGAGCGCGCCGTGGGCGACGGCGGCGCGGACCATCTCCAGATCGCGCTCGGAGGTGATCGCGATGATGTCCGGCGCGGGCCGCAACCCGGCGAGTGCCGAGGCGAGGCTGATGCCGCTGGCATCCGGCAGCCCGAGGTCCAGCAGCACCAGGTCGATCGGCGCCTCGGCAGCCGACGCCTCCGCCGCGGTCTGCATGGCGTCTCGCGCAGTGTGGACCACGGCGACCGCCGAGAATCCCTCCAGGCGAGTCAGATACGTGCGATGGGCCTCGGCGATCAGTGGATCGTCCTCGACGATCAGGACCGAGATCACGGGGTCGTCCCCGGCACCGTCACGGTGACCACGGACCCGTACGTCACGTCGGCGGCCAGACTGCCCTCGTGCCGTCGCACCACCTGGGCGACCAGTGCCAGACCTAGGCCGTGGTGCTCGGCGTCCGCGCCTGCCTTGGTCGAGTAGCCGCGCTGCATGGCCCGCCCGAACGTGTCACCGTCCATGCCTGCGCCGCTGTCGGCCACGCGCATCAACAGTTCCCCCTCCTGCAGGGATACCGTGACCTCCACCCACGGGTCCTCGCGGTCACACGCATCCATCGCGTTGTCGATCAGGTTGCCCAGCACGGTGATCATCTCCTGGGCCGACAGTGGCACGTCGTCGGTGTCCGACGGAAGGTGGGTGTCCTCGGTGATCGTCAGCGCGATGCCCCGCTCATCGGCCTGTGCGGTCTTGCCGAGCAGGAGTGCGACGAGCGCAGGCTCGCCGACGTCGTGCGACAGCCGGTCCACGAGGCGCTGGGACAGGGCCAGCTCGTCGGTCGCGAACCGCACCGCATCGTCGGGCCGTCCCATCTCGACCATCGTGATCACGGTGTGCAGCTTGTTGGCCGCCTCGTGCGCCTGAGCGCGCAGCGAGTCGGTGAGGATCTGTAGCGAGCTCAGTTCGCCCAGCGCGCCCTGCAATTCGGTGCGGTCCCGCACCGTCACCACCTCCGAATGGGCGGAGTCGGCGACCTTCGACCGGTTGACCACCAGGACCCGGTCGTCGGTGACGTGCACCTCGTCGCGCGCCCCAGGGGCGTAGGCGCGCAGGAACTCTGGAAGGTCGGCCTGCGTCACCCGTCCCGCCGACAGCCCGAGGAGCCGGCGTGCTTCGTCATTCACCAGCAGCACCCTGTCGCGGTCGAGCACGACGAGGCCCTCGGACACCGAATGCAGGATGGCGTCGTGATGTTCGTACATCACGCGCAGCTCGTCGGGCCGCAACCCGTGCGTCTGGCGCAGCAGGCGACGCCGGATCGCCCACACGCCGACCAGCGAAAGGGCAAGCGCCCCAAGGCCGACGGCCGCGATCATCGGCCACTGGTCACGCCAGCGCTGGGCCAGCGTCTGCTGGGTGATCCCCGCGGAGACGAGCCCGACGACCCGGCCATGGGCGTCGCGCACCGGCACGATCGCGCGGATCGACGGGCCGAGTGTGCCGGTGTACACCTCGGTGAAGGTCTGGCCGCGCAGGGCGGGCTCGATGGTGCCGAGGTAGTGCCCGCCGATCTGGCTCGGGTCGGTGTGCGTGTACCGCGTGCCGTCGGGGGACATGATCGTGATGAAGGCGATGTCGGTGTTGGTCCGCACCGCCTCGGTGACCGGCTGCAGGATCTGCGTGGCCCGACCGGATTCGAGCGCCTGTGCGGTCGAGGGGGAGTCCGCCAGCGCGGTGGCGATGCTCACCACCTGCTGGCGGGCCGCCGAGTCGCCATCCTGGCGGGCGTCGAGCAGCGCCAGCACGCTGCCGACCAGGACCACCACGGCGATCACCACGATCTGCAGCGCGATCGCCTGGCCGGCCAGCGAGCGCGGCCACCACTTGCGCATCGCACCTCCGATCCGATCGTCTGCGTCGTCGCAGGGGGATTCTCGCGGGCTCGCGACTGCCCGACCTGCGACGTTACCGCATCGCATCGCTCGACTGGCCGGTTTCAGCGGCGCCCGGCCACGCAATGACCTTGACCGCCAACGAGTTTCACGACACGGTCGCGCGCGTCTCGGCGTCGGTGCGGGCGTTGCGGTTGATCAGGTACTCGCCGAGCAGTCCGTGCAGCACCACGCTGCCCAGCACCACCAGGACGGTGGCCTCCAGGAGGCGTTCGGCCGGATTGTCGGCCAACACGTCGTAGGCCAGCAGCGCGAGCACGATGTTGGCGGTGCCGCGCGGACCCAGCGCGACGAGCAGCATGCGTTCGGACCTGCTGAGGCCGCTGCGCACCATCGAGATCGTCACGGAGACACCGCGGACCACGACGAGCACGACGAGGCTGTAGAACACCACGCGCAGCGGAACGCCGTCCTCGAGCACGTACCAGGCCACGGCGCCGAACACGAACCACACGATCGCGGTGAGCAGGAACGTGAGATCGTCGATCAGCCCCTGCTCGCGGGTGGCGTCCTGGTAGGTCCGCACCCCGTTGTAGGCGATGCCGCAGATGAAGGCGGCCACGAACCCATTGCCGTGCACGCCGACGTTGAGGGTGTAGGTCAGCACGGGAGCAGCGATCATCACGATGCGCCGCGCCTGATCGGTCATCAAGCCCCGCGCGTCGGCGAGGTTGGCCACCTTCGCCACCCCCGCGCCGATGCCCACCCCCAGTGCGATCGCCACCAGCAGGTGCGGTAATCCGTCCGACAGTGCATGGCCGATGCTCGCCGACGTCGAGTGCCCCTCGACCGCGATCGCCAGCGCGAAGACGAACACCGGGGAGATGACACCGTCGGCGTATCCCTCCTCGACGTTGAAGACCTGGCGCATCCGCAGGGGGATGCGCTCGTCGTGCAGGAACGACACCACCGGCGCGTAGTCGATGGGCACGAGCACGCACGCCATCACCAGGAGCGTGGCCCAGCCGAGGTGGGGGAGGAACAGCAGCCCGCTCGCGATCGTCAGCGCCAGGCCGACGGGCAGCGCGACCAGCAGCAGGCGCAGGGCCAGCCGGGCCTGTCCACCGAAGACGCCCTGCTTGATGTTCGTCGCGTGCTCGAAGAGGACGACGGCGAGGATCATCTCGATGATCGGCGAGATGACGTCGGTGTCCAGCTTGGTCGCCAGGGCGTCGTGGGTCGTGGCTCCGACCAGCGCGCCGGCCACCACCAGCGCCATGACGGGGGTGATCCGCCACCGCCGCAGCAGGCTCGACGACAGCGACCACACGATCAGTACCGCGGCTAATCCGACGACCGACCACAGCACCGGGCGATTATCCCCCCGCGGGTGGTTGCTGCGGCGTGGTGCAGAACTAAACGAACAAAAGCGTGACGGGCGTCACTCGAAGGCACACTCTTCATGCAGACCACTTTCGTGGCCGACCGTAGGAACAAGGAGCAGCCGCCATGACCAACCAGCTGGATTCAGCCTCACCACCGGACTCCCCGCCCAAGAAGCGGGATCGCACCCACTGGCTCTACATCGCCGTGATCGTGGCGGTCGTCGCGGGCATCGCCGTCGGCATCCTTGCTCCCGAGGTCGGCAAGAGCGTCGGCGTGCTCGGCACCATGTTCGTGAGCCTGATCAAGATGATGATCGTCCCGGTCATCTTCTGCACGATCGTGCTGGGCATCGGCAAGGTGCGCGCCGCCGCCACCGTCGGCAAGGTCGGCGGGCTCGCGTTCGTCTACTTCCTGGCCATGTCGACGGTCGCGCTGGCCATCGGCCTGGTCGTCGGCAACCTGTTGAGCCCGGGAACCGGACTCAACCTCGAAGCCACGTCGAGCAAGGGCAGCCAGCTGGCCGAGACCGCGCACGAGGCGGGCGGGCTGATGGAGTTCATCCAGCACATCATCCCGACCTCACTGCTCTCGTCGCTGACCGAGGGCAACGTGCTGCAGGCCCTGTTCGTCGCACTGCTCGTCGGGTTCGCCCTGCAGAGCATGGGCGCCGCAGGCGAGGGCATCCTGCGCGGCATCGAGTCCGTCCAGAAGCTGGTCTTCAAGGTGCTCGCCATGATCCTGTGGCTCGCCCCCATCGGCGCCTTCGGCGCGATCGCGAACGTCGTCGGGCAGACCGGTTGGAGCGCCGTCACCCAGTTGCTGACACTGATGCTGGGCTTCTACATCACGTGCATCGTGTTCGTGTTCGGCGTGCTCGGCGTGATCCTCCGCGCGGTGGCGGGGGTATCGATCTTCAAGCTCGTCCGCTACCTGGCCCGCGAGTACCTGCTGATCTTCGCGACGTCGTCGTCCGAGTCGGCACTGCCCCGCCTGATCGCGAAGATGGAGCACCTGGGGGTCGAGAGGACGACCGTGGGCGTCGTGGTCCCGACGGGCTACTCGTTCAACCTCGACGGCACCGCGATCTACCTGACCATGGCGTCGCTGTTCGTCGCGGATGCGATGGGCAAGCCGCTGGCCCTCGGCGAGCAGATCTCGCTCCTCGTGTTCATGATCGTCGCCAGCAAGGGTGCCGCAGGCGTCAGCGGTGCAGGCCTAGCCACGCTGGCAGGCGGACTGCAGAGCCACCGTCCCGACCTGCTCGACGGGGTCGGCCTCATCGTCGGCATCGACCGGTTCATGTCCGAGGCGCGAGCGGTGACCAACTTCTCGGGCAACGCCGTGGCGACGATGCTGGTCGGTTCGTGGACCAAGACCGTCGACAAGGAGAAGGTCGACAGGGTGCTCAGCGGCAAGGATCCGTTCGACGAGCTGACCATGGTCGACGATCACGATTCACGCGCCGAAGAGCCCGCGCAGGCGAAGATCCCTGCGTCGGCATAGGGCGCACCATGCGAAGGACCCGGTCGGATCCCCCCCGGCCGGGTCCTTCCACGTGAACCATTCGACGTCCCGTCTCGTCTAAGGGGAAAAGGCGTCGGCGAGACCGCCACGCCCCCAACGAGAACGGAGGCCGCGATGCGTGCGGCAATTCTGACGCTGATCGCGCTGGCCGCGGTGGCCACCGGAATCCTGGTCTTGCCTTCGGGTTACGCCTCGGCGGAGTCGACGTCGGCGATCGCCACCATCGGCCAGCTGGAGGCCGAGGGCTTCCACGTCAACCTCGATCGTGTTGGCAGCGCGCCACTTTCGTCCTGTGATGTCACCAGCGTGCGCAACCCTCAGGAGCAGACCCAGCTGGTCCGGGTCAACCGCCGCGGCGACAGGGACGAGTTCGTCCAGGTCGTGGTGAACCGCTCCATCACGGTCTCACTGGACTGCTCCAGCCGCTGACGCTCAGCGCGTGCAGTCCAGCGATACCGAGATCGTCTGGCTGGTCACCTGGGGGATCAACACGCGGTCACCGTCGTTTCCGGGCCCGACGAACGGCACCAGCTGCGACACGCTCTGCGGATTCCTCACGCTGGTGACCTGGCACTGCGAGATGGGAGCGGTGCCGATCTTGTCGATGGTCACCGTGTAGCCCTGCGACTGCAGCCTGTCGATCGTCTCCTGCGCGGTCTCTGCGCTCGCCAGCACCGCGGGCGCCAACGCGGCTCCGCATACCCCGATGGCCGCCGCGGCGATGGTCCACTTCGTGCGCATGAGGCGCCTTCCTGTCAGGTTGCTGGCAATCATTCACTAGTCACCCCGCAAAAGGGAACTCCACGGCATTCCGCTCAAGCGGAGCAGTCGAGCGACACGGATACCGAGCGGCTGACGACCACTTCGATGATCCGATACTTGCGATCACCATTCTCGTCCCTCGGGCCGTAATAGTCGCGGACGTTGCGCGTCTGCTCCTGCGGATTGCGGACGCTGGTGACCACGCAGTCCTCGATCCGACCGCTGCCGACCCGATCCACGTTGACGGTGTAGCCCTCGGATTGCAGCTGGTTGATGGTCTCCTGAGCGGTCTGATCCGCGTGCGCGACGGCTGGACCGACGAACGAGATGCACAGTGTTGCGGCAGAAGTGGCCAGTGTGGCGAAGATCGACGATGGACGCATGTGCGCCCCCTATCTGACGATTGAATTATCCACCTGTACATCGCCTGAGAGGATGGTTTCGTTGCACGCGCGCCGAACGGCCAATTTCCCCCGTCGCCGCCATTAGCATCGCGGCCAACACAGGTGAGGAGCTCAGATGCAGAGCACGATGCAGGACATCCCGCTGACCGTGACGACGATCATGCGCTACGCCTGCGAGGTCAACGGCGACCGCACGGTCACCACCGCCATGGGCGAGGGCAGCTACCGCACCAGCACCTACCGTGAACTCGGCGAGCAGGTCGGCAGGCTGGCGAATGCGCTGCGGGCGCTGGGCATCGCGGGCGACGACCGTGTCGGCACCTTCATGTGGAACAACGCCGAGCACGTCGCGGCCTACCTGGCGGTGCCGTCGATGGGCGCGGTGCTGCACACGCTCAACATCCGGCTCTCACCCGAACAGATCGCCTTCATCGCCAACGAGGCGGAGGACAAGGTCGTCATCGCCGATCTGTCGCTGGCGGCGCAGCTGGCCCCGGTGCTGCCTCTCCTCGAGACGGTGCACACGGTGATCGTGGTCGGCGACGGCGATCTGTCACCGCTGACGGAGTCGGGCAAGACGGTGCTGCGCTACGACGACGTGCTTGCCGAGCAGCCGCCGACGTTCGACTGGCCGCAGATCGTCGAAACCGACGCGGCCGCAATGTGTTACACCAGCGGCACCACCGGCAATCCGAAAGGCGTCGTCTACAGTCATCGTTCGAGCTATCTGCATGCGATGAGCACGTGCACCGCGAACACGCTGGGCATCGGCGCCCAGGACTCGGTGCTGCCGATCGTGCCGATGTTCCACGCCAACGCGTGGGGGCTGCCGTACGCCGCGCTGATGGCAGGCGCCGACCTGGTGCTGACCGACCGCTTCCTGGACGCGAAGTCCATCATCGACGTCATCGAGACGTCCAGGCCGACCGTCGCGGGTGCGGTGCCCACCATCTGGAACGACGTCATGCACTGCCTGGAATCGTCACCGGGACACGACATCTCGTCGCTGCGACTGGTGTCGTGCGGCGGATCGGCGGTCCCCGTGTCGCTGATGCACACGTTCGAGGAGAAGTTCGGCGTCGAGATCCGGCAGCTGTGGGGGATGACGGAGACGTCTCCGGTGGCGACGATGGCCTGGCCGCCGCCCGGGGCCTCGGAGGAGGAGCACTGGGCGCTGCGGTCGACCCAGGGCAGGCCCATGTGCGGTGTCGAGGTCCGCATCGTCGACGACGCCGGTCAGCCGCTTCCGCACGACGGCAAGGCAGTCGGCGAGCTCGAGGTACGCGGACCGTGGATCACCGGCTCGTACTACCAGAACCGCGACGAGTCCAAGTTCGCAGGCGGCTGGCTGCGCACGGGCGACGTGGGCCGCATCGACCCGCTCACGTACGTCACGCTGACCGACCGCGCCAAGGACGTCATCAAGTCCGGCGGCGAGTGGATCTCGTCGGTCGACCTGGAGAACCACCTGATCGCGCACCCCGCGGTGCTGGAGGCCGCCGTCGTCGGCGTGCCCGACGAGCGTTGGCAGGAGCGGCCGCTGGCCGCCGTCGTGCTCAACGAGGGCGCCGAGGCCACACCTGCCGAATTGCGGGAGTTCTTGGCGGACAAGGTCGTTCGCTGGTGGCTGCCCGAGCGCTGGACGTTCGTCGATCAGGTGCCGCGCACCAGCGTCGGCAAGTATGACAAGAAGACCATCCGCGCCCGCCACGCCGACGGCGAGTACGAGGTGTTCACCTTCACCCGCGACTGACCCCCGGGCTTCCGCCGAACGTGGATTACCCCCACGCGTTCGGCAAGAACGCGTGGGGGTAATCCACGTTCGGCGAGGCGTGCGGTCAGCGTTCGGCGCGCTGGTAGGCCGTCACGACCGCGGCGCCACCGAGACCGATGTTGTGCTGCAGGGCGGCGGTCACGCTGTCGACCTGCCGCTTGTCGGCCGTGCCGCGCAGCTGCCAGGTCAGCTCGGCGCACTGCGCCAGGCCCGTGGCGCCCAGTGGGTGGCCCTTGGAGATCAGCCCACCCGACGGGTTGACGACCCACCGGCCGCCGTAGGTGGTGTCACCGTCGTCGATCAGCTTGGGCGCCTCGCCCTCGCCGCAGAGCCCCAGCGCCTCGTAGAGCAGCAGCTCGTTGGCCGAGAAGCAGTCGTGCAACTCGATCACCTGGAAGTCCTCCGGCCCCAGGCCTGACTGGTCGTAAACCTGTTTGGCGGCTTGCACGTTCATGTCGTAGCCGATGATGTTGGCCGCGCTTCCGTCGAAGGTGCTGGCGAAGTCGGTGGTCATGGACTGGCCAACGATCTCGACCGCCTGGCCTGCGAGCCCGTGGTCGTCGACGAACTGCTCGCTCACGACGATCGCCGCACCCGAGCCGTCGGACGTCGGCGAGCACTGCAGCTTGGTCAGCGGGTCCGAGATCATTCGCGCGCCGAGGATGTCGTCGAGGCTGTACTCCTCCTGGAACTGCGCGTACGGGTTGTTCACCGAGTGCTTGTGGTTCTTGTAGCCGATCTTTGCAAAATGCTCAGCAGTGCTGCCGAATTTCTTCATGTGCTCACGTCCGGCGGCCCCGAACATCCACGGCGCCACCGGAAATGCGAACTCGTCGATCGCGGCTAGCGCCTTGATGTGGTTACCGAGCGGTGACTCGCGCTCCTCGGCGCCGCCGCCGAGCGAGCCCGGCTGCATCTTCTCGAAGCCGAGGGCGATGACGCAGTCGGCCAGGCCGCCGCGGATCGACTGGGCCGCGAGGTACAGCGCCGTGGACCCGGTGGAGCAGTTGTTGTTGACGTTGACGATCGGGATGCCCGTCATGCCGAGCTCGTAGAGCGCCCGCTGGCCCGACGTCGAGTCCCCCGAGCAGTACCCGACGTAACCCTGTTCCACGGCGTCGTAGGTGATGCCCGCGTCCTCGAGGGCCTTGGTGCCCGACTCCTTGGCCATCTGTGGATAGTCCCAGCCCTCACGGCGGCCAGGCTTCTCGAACTTCGTCATCCCGACCCCGACGACGAATACCTTGTTCTTGCTTCTGGCGTTCTTGCTTCTGGCCATCGACTACCCCTTCGCTACGCTGCGTTTCCTGCAACATAACAGCGGCGGCGGCCGCGTCGACAGGGGTCACCGCCGCCGATTCGAAAGCGATTCCGTCGCCGCCGAGTTCGCGTCAGCTGTAGTTCAACCACCAGTTGTGCAGGTCGTCCATGTTGCCGCTCTGCACGTCGGCAAGCAGCAGGTCGTCGTCCTGGGTCCACACGATGTCGGCGTTGCCCTGATAGGTGCCGCATGCGATCGAACCGGCCACCGTGTCGGGTGTCGACTTGTAGTGCCACGTGGTCGGCGAGTCAAGGTCGGCGCCAGGGCAGCGCAGGAGTTCCTCGTCCTCCTTGATCGACCCGTCGAACTGCTGGTCGAGGTCGTTCTTGTTCGCGAAGATCGAGTAGCGCGCGGCGGCAGGGCCGCCGGGTTGCGTGGACTGGCGGCAGTCGACGGTCGCCAGGGCGCCTAGCGCTGGCGGGACGGCCTTCTCGCAGACGCTCGTCGGATAGCCGGCTGGGATCAGTGCCATCAGCTGGGCGTCGAAGCCACTGGGGTCGCCGGCGTCCGTCGTCCTTGGCGCCGTCGTGCGCGTGGTCGACGGCTTCTCCCGCTGGGTGGGCGTCCTCATCGAGGACGTGACCGTCGGACTGTCGGCGCTGTCGGACCTGGTCAGCAGGAACGTGCCGACGGCACCCAGGAGTAGCACCAGCACCCCGGCGACCACGATGATCGGCACCCACGGAGTCTTCTTGCCGCCCTGCGGATTCGGGCCCTGCGGCGGTTGGTTCCACGACGGCGGGCCGCCGACGGGCGGTGGCGGCCCTCCGGTGAAGCCGTACTGCGGCGGCGGTGGCGGCGTCGTCGGGAACGGCCCGGGCGTCGCGCCCACCGGCACGGGTGGCGGGGTTGGCGGATAGGGCGGTGGAATCGCCGGATAGGGCGGGGGCGTGCCGGGAGGGGGCGTCGCCCCGAAGGCCGGCGCGTACGCGGGCGGCGGGGGTGGCGCTGGAGCGGCCATCGTCGCGCCCTGGCCCAGCGGCACGCCGCCGCCCGGCATCGTCGCGGCCTCACTGCGCTGCAGGATCGTGGCGGCCTGGTCCTGATCGCGCAGCGTGAGCGCATCGGTGGCCGCGGTCGCCAGATCCCCTGCGGTGGCGAAGCGTTCGCCGGGCTTCTTGGCCATGCCGCGGGCGATCACGTCGTCGAACGCGGCCGGAACCCCAGGCCGCTCGACACTGGGCCGCGGGATCGGCTGCATTAGGTGCGCCGTGATGACGACGCTGACACTGTCGCCCGCGAAAGGCTGCGAACCGGCGAGGCACTCGTACAGCACGCACGCCAGCGCGTAGATGTCGGCGCGATAGGTGACCTCGTCGTTGGTGAAGCGCTCCGGCGCCATGTACGCGTAGGTGCCGACGGCCGTGCCCAGTTCGGTGAGCTTCTCGTCGCTCGCGGCATTGGCGATGCCGAAGTCCACCAGATACGCGAAGTCGTCGCGGGTGATCAGGATGTTCTCGGGCTTGACGTCGCGGTGCATGATGCCGCTCTCGTGCGCGGCGTCGATGGCCGACGCCACCTGGCGCACGATCGCGACGGCCCTGGCGGGCGTCATCGGGCCGAAGTTCTTCAGCAGCTTGCGAAGATCCGAGCCGTTGATCATGCGCATGTCGACGAACAGCACACCGTCGATCTCGCCGTAGTCGTGAATGGGCACCACGTGCGGTTCCTGCAGCCGCCCTGCCGAATGTGCTTCGCGCTGAAGGCGTTTGCGGAACACCGAGTCGTGAGAGACGCTCTCGGGCAGGAGCTTGAGCGCGACGACGCGGTCCTTGACGGTGTCCTCGGCCTCGTAGACCTCGCCCATGCCGCCCTTGCCGATGAGCCGCAGCAGACGGTAGTGGCCAAACATCGTGCCTTCGCGCGACTTCGGCTCGGTCATCTGCTGTCTCCTTGCACCGCGAGCGGTGGCACGTCCCCGCGCGCCAGCAGCCACATTAATGGCTGGTCGCGGTACCTACAGCGAAACCACAGGGGTCAGTCAAGGTGGCGCGGATCGGTGGCCCCGAGGGCGAGACCCATCACGCCGATTGTGCAGTCCAGCGCGGCCCGGTGGTGTACATCTGGGTAGAACGTGTTCTAGTTTCTCGGGCCGAGAGGAGTGCCGGATGACGTTGCGAGTGGTGCAGTGGGCGACGGGTGGCGTGGGAGTCGCCGCCATCAAGGGTGTGCTCGAACATCCCGACCTGGAGTTGGTGGGCTGCTGGGTGCACTCGGAAGCCAAGAGCGGCAAGGACGTCGGCGAGATCATCGGTGGCGCCCCGCTGGGAGTCACCGCCACCAATGACGTCGACGCAATCCTCGGTCTCGACGCCGACGCCGTCGTCTACTCGCCGCTGATGCCCAACCCCGACGAGGTCGCTGCGCTGCTGCGGTCGGGGAAGAACGTCGTCACCCCCGTCGGCTGGTTCTACCCGAGTGAGAACGAGGCCGCACCGCTGCGGGCGGCGGCGGTCGAGGGCGGAGTCACCCTGCACGGCACGGGCATCGCTCCCGGCGGCATCAGCGACAAGTTCCCGCTGATGATGTCGATCATGTCGACGGGCGTGACATTCGTTCGCGCCGAAGAGTTCTCGGACCTCCGCACCTACGACGCGCCGGACGTGCTGCGCTACGTGATGGGCTTCGGCGACACCCCGGAGAAGGCGCTGACGGGTCCGATGCAGAAGCTGCTCGACGGCGGGTTCATCCAGTCCGTGAAGATGATCGTCGACAAGATGGGCTTCGCCGCCGATCCCCAGATCAGGGCCACCCAGGAGATCTCCGTCGCCACCGCCCCCATCGACACCCCCATGGGCGCCATCCAGCCCGGTCAGGTCGCGGGACGGAAGTTCCACTGGGAGGCGCTCGTCGGCGATGAACCCGTGGTGCGGGTCACGGTCAACTGGTTCATGGGGCAGGAGAACCTCGATCCGCCTTGGTCTTTCGGCCCGGCGGGCGAACGCTACGAGATGGAGGCCAGGGGCAACCCGGACTTCACCGTCACCATCAAGGGCTTCCAGCCGGAGAGCGTGGCGGAGGGGTTGGAATGCAACAACGGGATCGTCGCCACGGCGGCGCACTGCGTGAACTCGGTTCCCGCCGTGTGTGCCGCCGAGCCCGGTATCGCCACGTATCTCGATCTGCCGCTGATCGGCGGCAAGGCGGCACCGCACCTGCGCTGATCACCGCGGCAGGAGGCCGCCGTCGACCGTGATCACCTTGTTCGTCAGGTATCCGGTGCGCAGCATGGTCGCCGCCATGTCGGCCATCTCGTCCGGTCTGCCGATGCGGCCCACCGGAATCGGTACCGGAGGGGTGCCCGTCTCGAGATCGGCGGGGAACATCTTGGTCTGGCCGACCAGCGCCGGTGCGAGGCAGTTCACCGTGACCCCGTCGGCGGCCACCCGCGGCGCGAGATGGTGCATCAGCCCGTGCAACCCGGCCTTGCTGGCCGCGTAGTGGGCGCCCACCACACCTCCGGTGAAGGCCGCGACCGAGGAGATGAACAGGATCCGTCCGAAGCGGCGCTCCACCATGCCGGGCAGCACCTGCTGAGCGAGCAGGAACGGTGCGGTCAGGTTCACCGCCAGCGTGGCGTTCCAGGACTCGAGATCGATGTTCTGCCAACCCCTTACGTCGGCAGTCCCCGCGTTCGCGATGAGAAGGTCCACCGCGCCGAGCTCGCGAACCGCGTGCGCGACGAGGGTGGCGGGCGCATCGGGATCGGACAGGTCCGCGGAGGTGACGATCGCGCGTCGGCCCCGCTCCCTCGCGTACGCGCCGACCGCTTCGGCGTCGTCGCCGTGCCTGCCATAGGCCAGACACAGGTCGACGCCCTCGTCGGCCAGGCGGCGGGCGATCGCGGTCCCGATACCGCCCGACGCGCCGGTGAGTAGTGCGACGCGACCCTCCAGCTCCGTCACGGCTGAACCAGGATTCTGATCGGGTCGCCGTCGGCCTTGTCCAACTTCTCGATGCCCTTGGCGACGTCCTCGAGGGGGACGATCTCGCTGATCGAGCGCGACAGGTCCAGCCGTCCTCGCGACACCAGGGTGGCCAGCGTCCCGATGTCGGCGTTCTGGTAGCCGAGGTGGCCGAGGACCTGGCGTTTGAAGAGGTTGAAGATCGACGTGGGCCCGATGCTCGGGGTGTCGGCGCTCATCCCGACGCCGACCATCCGCCCACCCACGGTCAGGCTGTTCAGGGCCTGCTCGAACGTCGACTTCAACCCGACCGCGTCGAAGGCGACGTCGAGGTTGCGCCCCCCGGTGGCCTCGGCGATCTTGGCGTGCAGGTCGTCGTCGCGGGCGTCGAAGGCATAGTCGGCGCCTACCGCCAGGGCCCGGTCGAGGATGGCGGGCTTGACGTCGACGGCGATGATCGGTGCTGCGCCGACCAGCCTGGCCAGCTGGACCAAGTGGGTGCCGAGGCCGCCGACGCCCCACACCCCGACGGACTCGCCGATGCCGACCTTGCCGGTGCGGACCACCGCGCCGTAGGGGGTGGAGACGGCGTCGGCCAGGATGGCGGCCTGCTCCATGGGCACGTTGTCCGGAATCCTGGTGAGCCCGAACGCTTGTGCCACGGTGTACTGAGCCCACGCGCCGTCGTACGCGAAGGCCATCAGGCGGATTCGCAGGCAGTTCGAGACGTCGCCCCGTCTACAGTTCACGCACTCGAGGCATGGCTTGCCCGCCGCCACCACGACGCGGTCGCCCTCGGCCCAACCGGTGACGCCCGGACCGAGTTTCGCGACGGTGCCCGAGGCCTCGTGGCCCTGCGTGACGACGGGGAGCTGCGAGGGGAAGGTGCCGTTGATGAGGCTGAGATCCGAATGGCAGATGCCGCAGAACGCGACCTTGACGAGTACCTCGCCAGGGCCTGGCTCGGGGATTGGAACATCCTCCACCACAACCGTTTTCGTGTCAGCGTAGAACCGCTGCGCCCGCATCGTGTCAACCATCTGATTCCCTTCGCCGTACACCTGGTACCTGGGGGTACCATCGCCATCATGGCGCAACCGTTGGTGGTCGAGCAATCCCGGGCGATACCCGTGTCGCAAGAGGCCGCGTTCCGGGGGACCGTGCCGATCCCGCTGCCCACACTCTTCCACCGTTGGTACGGGCCCATCCCGCCGATCAAGGCGGTGCGAGATCAGACGGGTGCCTGGGACGCCGTCGGCCAGACCAGAACCGTCGTCTTGACCGGTGGCGGCAGCATGCGTGAGGAACTCACCTCCTACGACGCGCCCTCATCGTTCGGCTACCGGCTGACCGACGTGAAGGGCCCCTTGGCGCCACTGGTGGATCACGTCGAGGGGCTGTGGGCCTTCGCGCCGGTGGGCACCGGGACCAAGGTCACGTGGCGCTGGACAATCCACCCGCGCACGGCCTTGGCCGCTCCGCTGTTACCGGTGTTCGGCAGGCTGTGGCTCGGTTATGCCCGCGCCTCCCTCGAGGAACTGTCGGACCAGCTGCTGCGCTGACCGGAACGCGTCACCTGGCACACTCGGCACCCGTGACGAAACGTGGACTGGTGCTGGCCGGTGGCGGGCTTGCGGGCATCGCCTGGGAGACGGGCATCCTGCAGGGCATCGCCGACGAGGCTCCCGATGTCGCCGACGCGCTGCTCGCCGCCGACGTGCTGCTCGGCACGTCGGCCGGGTCGACCGTGGCGGCCCAGATCGGCAGTGGCACCGGCCTCGAGGATCTCTTCGCCGCCCAGATCTCCGCCGACTCCAGCGAGATCGACCCAGGGGTGAACATCGACGACATCGTGGAGCTGTTCGTGACGGCGATGTCGACACCCGGCGCCACGACGGAGGAGAAGCTGCGACGCATCGGTGCGATCGCGTTGAGCACCCAGACCGTCGCCGAGCCGCTCCGCAGGGCCGTCATCGGGCACCGGCTGCCGTCGCGGGAATGGCCCGACCGGGTGCTTCGGGTGACCGCCATCGACGTCGCCACGGGCGAGCTGGTGGTCATCGACCGTGAGTCGGGCATCGGCCTTGTCGACGCCGTCGCGGCGAGTTGCGCGGTACCGGGTGCCTGGCCGCCAGTGACGGTCGGCGAACGCCGCTTCATGGACGGCGGCGTCGGTAGCTCCGTCAACATGGCAGCCGCGTCCGACTGCGATGCGGTCGTCGTGCTGGTGCCGTCCAGCGACACGACACCGTCGCCCTTCGGTGACGGCGCGGTCACCGAGATCGCTCACTTCCCCGGCCAGACACTGGCGGTATTCGCCGACGACGCGTCGCTGACCGCGTTCGGGCCGAACCCGCTCGACCCGGCGTGCCGGATCCCGTCGGCCAACGCCGGACGCGCACAGGGGCGGAGCGAGGCGGCGCGGGTCGCGCGGTTCCTAGGCGTGTGACGTTCGGGGGGCCAGGGTGTCGAGTGCGGCCGCGGCGAGTTCCTGCCCGATCTCGATGACCTCCTCGGCCCGATGGAACTCCAGACTCCTTGCCGCCGTGCGGGGTACCTCGATCAGGAGGTCCGGGGGATAGGCCGCGAGAGTGTGGCGCATGAGCGCCGCCTGCGCGATGTCGATCGTGCGGTTCATCACCTCGAAGGCGCCCAGCCGAGGCACCGACAACTCGGTGCGGTCGTCGTGATCGTCGGTCTCCACCCCGTCATTGGCGAACCGGCTGAGCACGGTCTTGGCGGCAGGGGTGTCGAGCAGTGTCCTGGCCGTGGTCGTATCGAGCAGAGCCGTTGTGCTGCGCCACATTCGGTTGAGCAGCTCGGTGGTGGGCCCCGGTCCGTGTTCCGGGCTGGTCGTGGCGCGGGTGGGATCGTCGCCGCTAAGGCTGACGGCGATCGTCAGGTCGGCGTTGACGGCGGCGATCGGCGCCATCGGCAGTGGGTCGAGGATGCCGCCGTCGGCGAGCAGCCGACCGTCGAGCACGTACGGCTTGATGATGCCGGGGATCGCGATGGACGCACGGACGGCCTCGTCGACCGGCCCCCGCTGCAACCACACGGACTTGCCCGAGATGAGATCCGTGGACACCGCCGTGAACGGGATCGGAAGTTCCTCGATGACGGCCTGGCCGAGGATTTCGCGAACCGCATCGAGGATCTTCTCGGCGCGCAGCACGCCCGCCGACGTCAGTGACGGGTCGAGCAGTCGCAACACCGCGCGTTGGGTCAGGGAGGTGGCCCACGTCGCGTACTCGTCGAGCTTGCCTGCCGCCTGCAGGCCGCCGACGAGCGCTCCCATCGACGATCCCGAGATCCCGACGATGTCGTGTCCGCGGTCGCGCAGCTCATTGATCACCCCGATGTGCGCGTACCCGCGAGCGCCACCGCTGCCGAGACATAGCGCCACTCGCATGGACTCATTCTTCCCGGGTTGGATCTGCGGTGGATCGGTAACCCTGCAGAACATGATTGGGAAGCTTCGTTCGATCGTCCTCGACACCAGGGATCCCCGCGGACTGGCAGCGTTCTACGAAGGCGTCCTCGGCGGTGACGTGGAGGCCGAGGACGACACGTGGGTGGTGCTCAAGAACCCGGCAGGCAGGCGGCTGGCCTTTCAGCTGGCGCCGGACCACGAGCCGCCGGACTTCCCCGATCCGCGGGGATCGCAACAGTTCCACCTGGACGTAGAGGTACTCGACGTCGACGACGCCGAGTCAAAGGTGTTGGCGCTGGGCGCAACCCGCGTCACCGAGGCGATCGGTGAAGACAACTTCCGGGTGTACCGGGACCCGGCAGGACATCCGTTCTGCCTGGTGTGGGGAACCGCGGACTAACAGCCCACTCGGCAGAAGAAGGCACCGGCCACCAGGGCGACGATCATCGCCACCTGCCACAGGCCGCTGGAGAGCGCAACGACGACGCCCATGATCGCGCCGACGGCGATCACGAACAGCAGGAGGGCCATCAGGACCCGCATGCCGTTGATGGATCCCCCGGCAGCATGTGGCAAAGAGGTCTTGGGCCGAGCAAGCTTGCCGTTGTTTGGTGCGACCATGGACCCTCCAATAGTGATGAGGGACACATCGTACCTTTTTTTGTGATTTGAAACACTACGCATAGCTTTGCTAATTGTTTGCGCGCCTTAGTATTCGGGCATACCACGACCCCGCCGTGGCAAGGTTGGCGCGATGAGTGACGGGCCGCGGACCGGTTCGAGACTGCGGGCGGCCGCGGGCAAACTTGGCAGGCCGTCGGTCAAGGACGTCGTCGCCGGCCTGGTGACGGGCCTGTTCTCGATACCCGAGGGCATGGCGTACGCCAGTATCGGCGGCTTCAATCCGGTCGCGGGCCTCTACTCGGGCATGGTCTCCACGGTCATCGGCTCGGTGTTCGCGAGGACCGTGCTGATGGTGACGACGCTGACCAGTGCCCTGGCGCTGACGTCGCGAAGCGTGTTGACGGCCGCGGGGCTGGACCCTGGCGACCCGGCCAACGTCGCAGCGCTGGTGCTGGTCGTCGGCGCGGTGATGACGATCTTCGGGCTGCTGCGGTTCGGCTCGATCATGAACTTCGTCTCCAACGCCGTGATGACGGGGTTCACGACGGGCATCGCGGTGCAGATCGTCGCCGGGGTCATCTCCGACGCCACGGGGTACCGGCCTGCGAGTCACAACACGATGGTCAAGTTCGTCGAGGCGTTCGCGAACATCGGGGTGTGGCAGGTGGCGCCCTGCCTGGTGGCGCTCGCGACGGTCGGCGTCTGGTTGGTGTTCCACCTGATCAAGCGGCTCGAGGCGTTCGCGATCCTGATCGCCCTCGTCGTCGTGACGGTGGGTGTGGTCCTGCTCCACGTCGAGGTCGAGGACGTCGGAGACATCGCCACCGTGCCGAATGCCTTGCCGCCCTTGGTGTTACCGAACTTCGCGGCGATCCCCTCGCTGCTGGGTGGCGGGTTGGCCGTCGCGCTGGTGGGGCTGGCGCAGGCGGCGGGCATCGCTTCCGCAGTACCGAATCCGGACGGCAGCCGGTCCAACGCGTCACGAGACTTCGTCGCACAGGGTGCGGCGAACCTGGCGGGCGGCTTCGTCGGCGCGCTGCCCACCGGCGGCTCGCTCTCGCGCACCGGGGTGGCGACGTCGGCAGGCGCCCAGACCCGTTGGGCAGGAGTCTTCGCGGGCGTCTGGCTGACGCTGCTCGTCGTAGTCGCCGGCTCGCTCGCCGAACTGATCCCGATGCCGGTCATCGGCGGCCTCGTCCTGGTCATCGGCATCGAGCTGATCCACGGCCGCTGGGCCGACGTGCTGCTGGTGTTGCGCACGGCGCCGCTCTCGGCGGTGGCCATGGTGATCACCTTCGTCGCGACGACGGAGCTCCCGCTGCACCAGGCGATCCTCATCGGCGCGATCACCTCGCTGGTGCTCTACTGCGTCAAGGCATCGCAGTCGGCGCGCCTCGTCGCACTGACCCCGACCGGCGACGGTGACTGGGAGATCGGACCCGTCCCCGAGTCGTGCCCCAGCAACGAGGTCACGGTCCTGCACTACGCGGGCGTCGGCCTCTTCGCGGAGGTGCCGCGAATCGACGAGGAGTGGCCGAAGGTCACCGACAGCGTCAACGCCGTCGTCGTGCTCAGCATGCGAGCCCTTCCCGACGTGCCGTCCTCGAAGGTCATCCGCGCGCTGCGCAAGTGGGCGACCGACTTGGAGGCCCACGGCGGCCGGATGTTGATCGCGGGCGTCAGCCCGGCCGCGGAGAAGGTGTTGGCGCGTGGCGGCATCGACGACCTGCTTGGCGCCGACGGCATCGTGCCCGCGACCAGCCGGGTGTTCGGGGCACTCGACGAAGCGCTCGACCGTGGCAGGCGTTGGATCGCGGAGCGGGATGACGGTGATTCCGACACCCGTGATTAAAAGTCGTCAGCCGCAGAGATCGTTGGCCGCGGCGTCGGCTGCGACGATGACTGCCGACTGACGGGCCGGGGGCAGCTGCGACCACGGCGACCCGAACGTGCCCGGCCCCGCCGCCTCCGACTTCTGCAGGTCCTCCAGGTACGGCTCGAACTGCGACTTCTGGTCGCCGCCCTTGGCCACCATCCACACCTTCGCAGCGTGGCAGGCCTGGAAGTACTCGTCCTCGGTCGATTGCGCGGGCGTTCCCACGGCCGTCGTGACGCCGTTCGGGGACACCCCGAGGGCACCGGGTGCCGCGGTGTGGTTCTCGAACGTGGGCGACGTGGTCGGCGTCGTCACGGGAATCGACGACGGCGCCGACGCCGTGGGGGTGGGCTGGCCGTGGTCCGAACTCGACGAGCAGCCGGCGAGGAGGGCTGCCGCGGCTGCCACGGCGAAGATCGGGTAGCTGCGCATCCCGCCAATCTATGCAACACTCGCCAGCGTGTTTGAACGGACCATCTGTCGGGAGTGTTGTCGGGCTTGACGCCCGCCCCCTGATCGATCCCTCTTCCTGGTCTACCTGGAGTTCCGTTCACATGTCTCTCGCCGTTTCGCCGTACCTGTCATCCGTCGCGCCCACCCGGCTCCGCGTTCCAGATCTGCTGCAGGCGACCGACGTCGCCGCCGACCACGTGCTGTCGGGTCGCTACGACCACGTCCTGCCCGCAGGCGGCCCACCCGCCGACGAACGCTGGTTCACCCGGCTGCACGGGGACGACGAGCTCGACGTCTGGCTCATCAGCTGGGTGCCGGAACGGTCCACCGAGCTCCACGACCACGGCGGGTCGCTGGGCGCACTGACGGTGGTTTCCGGTGCTCTCGTCGAAACCCGTTGGGACGGTGACGCGTTGCGCGAGCGTCGGCTCGGTGCGGGCGATCAGGCGGGCTTCCCGCTCGGCTGGGTCCACGACGTGGTGTGGGCGCCGTCCCGTCCCGCCAGCGAGCCCGTGCGGATCTCGGCGCCTACGCTGAGCGTGCACGCCTACTCGCCACCGCTGACGGCGATGTCGTACTACGAAGTCACCGCACGCAACACGCTCCGTCGTGATCGCACCGAGCTGACGGACAAACCAGAAGGGGACTAGACATGAGCCGCATCGATGCCGTTCTGGAGTCCGCGCGTGCCAGGCTCGTGCGGATCGAGGCCCGCGACGTTCCCGACGCGGTGGACCGGGGCGCCCTGCTCGTCGACATCCGACCCGCCGCGCAGCGCGCTTCGGAGGGCGAGGTTGCAGGCGCACTGGTCATCGAACGCAACGTGCTCGAGTGGCGCTGCGACCCCACCAGCGACGCGCGAGTGCCCCAAGCCGTCGGCGACGACGTCGAGTGGCTGGTGCTGTGCTCGGAGGGCTACACGTCCAGCCTCGCCGCGGCCGCTCTCGTCGACCTCGGCCTGCACCGCGCCACCGACGTCATCGGCGGCTACCAGGCACTGAAGTCCGAGGGCGTGCTCGAGCGTCTCGGCGACTCACTCGTCGGAGCGCAGCAGCGGCCGTAGCTCGTCGGTCTTGGCCGGTGTCCAGCCCGGCGGCTGCATGATCGCGGCCCACGCGTTCGCGACGTCGCGCACGTAGACGTGACCGTGGCCGTCCGGGACGTCCACGGCGACCGCCATGTCGGCGGACACCTGAAGGAACGTCACGATCGGAATCCACTCCATTCGAGGCGACACGTCGTAGCCGCGGGGTTCGCGCAACCAGTCCGGTTTGCTGAACAGTAGATCGGGGTTCCACCACGCGATCGGGTCGGACGCGTGCTGCAGGTACACGGCACGTGGCTGCCCCCAGGGATCCGCTGGGCGGCCGAGGTTCTCGGCCTTCGCAGCGAACCGGACGTTCTGGCCCTTGTCGTAGATGGGCAGCCACTCGGGCGACCCCTCGTCGCGGGTGCGCGTCAGATCCGTCCAGATGGTGTTGTTGAACGTCGGCCCGGAGAACAGGGCACCGTCGGTGCGGGCGAGCAGGTTGTTCAGCGACAGGAACGGAGCCTCGCCGCCGAACGAGCCGAGGCTCTCGCCGAACACCACCAGTTTGGGCCGCTGGGCCTCCGGCATCTGGCGCACCAGTTCGTCGACCGCCTCGAACAGTGCCTGGCTGGCCTGACGGGCGTTCTCCTTGTCGACGAGGAACGACAACCAGCTCGGCAGGAACGAGTACTGCATCGACACGATCGCGGTGTTGCCGTTGTACATGTACTCGAGCGAGGACGCCTCGGCTTCGTTGATCCAGCCGGTTCCGGTCGTATTGGCCACCGCGACCACCGCGCGGTTCAGGCCGCCCGTGCGCTGCAGCTCGCGGGCGGCGAGCTGGGCCGTCGCCTTGAAGCCATTGGCGGAGTTGATCCCTGCGTAGGCGCGGATCGGTTCGGTGGCGGGCGCGCCGTTGAACTTGGTGAGATCCTCGACCGTCGGGCCGCCGCCGACGAACACGCGCCCCTGATGGCCGAGCGACGACCAGCTGACCAACGACTCGGGTCCGCCCGACCGCAACGGCGTCGTCGGCGCGGGGTTGTCGGGGTCCTCTTCGTTGTTCACCGACTCGAAGGTGTTGTTGAGCGTGCTCATCGCGAAGCGCACCACGATGCCGTTGAGCAGGGCGATCGACAGCACCAGCAGCAGGGCGACCACGACGACTGCCGAAACACGAGGTGGCGCAACGCGGTCGAGCAGGTTGACGAGGAATCGCACCAGCTTGCCGACGAGCTGACCAATCTCGACGAACCCGAACAGGAAGACGATCGACAGCACGGCCGTCAGCGGATGGTCCCAGAAGTCCAGCCGGGGGACACCCATGTAGTCGCGGACGTCGTCCTGCCACACGTGGAAGTAGATGACCGCCAGCGTCTGCCCGATCACGCCCACCACGACGAGGGTGATCCAGGCCCATCGCGGCGCGGACGGGCTGGTGTCCTTCGAGCGCATGTACCGGACCAGCCACACGCTGAACACGCCGATGCCGTAACCGATCGCGCCCGCCGCACCGCTCACCAGACCTTGGAACAGCGGCCCGCGGGGCAGGAGCGACGGCGTCAGCGAGAACCAGATGAACACCAGTCCGACGGCGGTTCCGAAGAACGTGTAGTGCCGGACCCACCAGTCGGGCTTCGTCGTGTCGCCGTCAGGCTGCGCGTCGAGTCGCCGCTCGGCGTCGTCATCGGTCTTGGTGTCCGTGCCCGTCACGAACGCAGATTATCGGTGCGTGAAGTTGGGCGGGCGCTTCTCGGCGAAGGCCGCCATCCCCTCGCTCTGGTCGTCGGTGGCGAAGGCCGAGTGAAACAGCCGCCGCTCGTACAGAAGTCCTTCAGAAAGTGAAGATTCGAACGCCCGGTTGACGGCCTCCTTGGCCATCCGCGTCGCCGAGAGCGACATGCCCGCAATGGTGAGGGCGACCGCATTGGCCTCCTCGATGAGTGCGTCGGCGGGCACCACGCGTGACACCAGCCCGCTGCGGTCGGCCTCGGCGGCGTCGATGGTGCGGCCCGTCAGGATGAGGTCCATCGCCTTGGCCTTGCCGATCGCGCGCGTCAGCCGCTGCGAACCGCCCATCCCCGGCAGCACGCCGAGCTTGATCTCCGGCTGGCCGAACTTGGCGGTGTCGGCGGCGATCAGGAGGTCGCACATCATCGCGAGCTCGCAGCCGCCACCGAGCGCGTACCCCGCGACCGCGGCGATGGTCGGTGTCCGGGTGGCGGCGAACTTCGACCAGGTCGCGAAGAAGTCGGCGGCGAACACGTCGGCGAACGAAAGGTCGGCCATCTCCTTGATGTCGGCACCCGCCGCGAAGGCCTTCTCGTTGCCGGTGACGATGATCGCGCCGATACCCTCGTCCGCATCGAATTCGGCTGCGGCGGTGGTGAGTTCGGTCATCACCTGACTGTTGAGGGCGTTCAGCGCCTTGGGGCGATTCAGGGTGATGGTCCCGACGCGGCCCACGCGCCTGACCAGGATGGTCTCGTAACTCATTGCTCGACTCCTTCTCGCTCCGGTCCTCGTTCGTGCCTCACTGCGGTCCTCACTCGTCGTCACCTCCGGGCGTCATGACTCCTCCTCGGGGAACGTCAGGTCGGGGTCGGCCGAGGTGAAGTAGGCCTCGACGGCGTCCTTGGAACACAATGCCAGGGTCGGCGGTTGCCACTGCGGATTGCGGTCCTTGTCGACGAGAAGGGCGCGGATGCCCTCCACCAGGTCGTGCGACCGCAGGGCACCGCAGGACGTCCGGAACTCTTGGCGCAGAACGTCTTTCAGTGTGGGCAGATCGGCAGCCCGGCGGACGGCCTCCAGGGTCACCGCCAGGGCGATGGGGGAGCGGCCTGCGATCTGGTCGGCCGCGTCGGTGGCGGGGCCCGCGTCACGCCCGCGCAGTTCGGCGATGACGTCGGCGACCGTATCGCCCGCGTAGCATTCGTCGATCCAACTCCGCTGCGCCAGAAGGGGACTGGCGGGTGGTTCGATCGCGAACGTGGCCAGTGCCGCGTCGACGCCGTCGGCGATGATGGCCCCGGTGAACGCGGTGAGCTGGTCGTGGGGCACGAACTGGTCGGCGAAGCCCATCGCGATAGCGTCGGCCCCCGAAAATGGCGCACCCGTCAGTGCAGCGTGCAGGCCGAGCCTGCCAGGCGCCCGCGACAGCAGGTAGGTGCCGCCCACGTCGGGGATGAAACCGATGCCGACCTCGGGCATGCCCATCTTCGTGGTGTCGGTGACGACGCGGACGCTGCCGTGGGCGCTGACCCCGACGCCGCCGCCCATCACGATGCCGTCCATGATCGCGACGTAGGGCTTGGGGTATTCGGCGATGTAGGCGTTGAGTACGTACTCGTCGTGCCAGAAGGACCTGGCCTCGACGCCATCGCGCTTGGCGCTGTGGTAGATCGCGATGACGTCGCCACCCGCGCACAGCCCGCGCTCGCCCGCCCCGGACAGCAGCACGGTGTGCACCGAGTCGTCGGTCTCCCAGTTCCTGAGAGCCTTCTCAACATCGGTGACCATGCCGTGGGTGAGCGAGTTGATGGCTTTCGGCCTGTTCAGCGTGAGTCGACCCACGCCGTTCTCGACATTTACTAGGACATCCTCGTTTTCGGCCACGGCTAGCAATCTAGATCGTGACCCCAGGTCCGAGCGACACGGGTAACCTTTCCCAAGAAGTTCACAGTTTCGAAGACACGGCCGGGAACCGGTCCGAGTCGCCGCACGTTGACTACATGTTCGTCATGTTCGTCACCCCGACGAGCCAATTGCACACGAGAGGAACCGACGGTGCGCGAGAGCAGCAACCCGGTATTCCGTTCCATGCCTAAGCAGCAGGGCGGATACGCACAATTTGGTACCGGAGCCGCCGGCTATGGCGCGGCAGCGGTACAGGCCGACCCGTATGCGGCGCAGCCGTACATCGACCAGTCGAGCCAGGTCTCCCGGCCGCTGACCATCGACGACGTCGTCACCAAGACCGGCATCACGCTCGCCGTGCTGACGGCCGTCGCGGCGGTGTCCTACTTCCTGGTGCAGGGCAACCTCGCGCTCGCAACGCCATTCACCCTCGTCGGCGCCCTCGGCGGCCTCGCGCTGGTGCTGGTCGCCACCTTCGGTCGCAAGCAGGACAGCCCCGCGATCGTGCTGAGCTACGCGGCCCTTGAGGGTCTGTTCCTCGGTGCGGTGTCGTTCATCATCGCCAACCTCTACTCGACAGGTGGCGTCGGCATGATCGCCCAGGCGATCGTCGGCACACTCGGCGTGTTCTTCGGCATGCTGGTCGTCTACAAGACGGGCGCCATCCGCGTCACGCCGAAGCTGACCCGCATGATCGTCGCGGGCCTGTTCGGCGTCATGGCGCTGATGCTGCTGAACTTCGTCCTGGCGATCTTCGGTGTCGGCGGCGGCGAGGGCTTCGGACTGCGGAGCGGTGGCCCCATCGCCATCGGCTTCTCGCTGCTCTGCATCGCGCTCGCGGCGTTCAGTTTCCTGATCGACTTCGACGCTGCCGACCAGATGGTCCGCGCAGGCGTTCCGTCGAAGGCGGGCTGGGGCATCGCGCTCGGCCTGACCGTCACGCTGGTCTGGCTGTACCTCGAAATCCTGCGCCTGCTCAGTTACTTCCAGAACGACTAGCAGCGCTACCAGAGAGCCCGGCACCTCGGTGCCGGGCTTTCTT
>JAOPUT010000218.1 GCA_025963385.1 Mycobacterium sp. | reverse complement strand
GTGATTTGCTGAGGACGTCCAGGCCGAGGTAGCGCCGGGATTCGGCCCATTCGTCGTGTTGTTCGGCCAGCACCGCGCCGACGAGGCGGATCAGGGCGTTGCGGTCGGGGAAGATGCCGACGACGTCGGTGCGGCGGCGGATCTCCTTTGTTTAGGCGTTCCTGAGGGTTGTTGGACCAGATCTGGCGCCAGATCTGCTTGGGGAAGCTGGTGAACGCGAGTAGGTCCGGGCGGGCGTTCTCGAGGTGGTCGGCGACCTTGGGGAGCTTGTCGGACAGGGCGTCGACGATCCGATCATATTGACTGGCAACCGATTCGGAGTCTGGTTGATCGAACACCGAATGCAGCAGGGTGCGCACCCACGGCCACGACGACTTCGGTGTGACGGCCATCAGGTTGGTCGTGTAGTGCGTTCTGCACCGCTGCCAGGCCGCCCCGGGCAGGGTGGCGCCGATCGCGGCCACCAACCCGGCGTGCGCGTCGCTGGTAACCAGTGCGACCCCCGAGAGGCCGCGGGCGGTCAGCGACCGCCAGAACGTCAACCAGCCCGCGCCGTCCTCGGCGGTGCTGACGTCGACGCCGAGGATCTCGCGGTAGCCCTCGGCGTTGACCCCGACCGCGATCAGGGCGTGGACGTTGACGACCCGGCCGGCTTCACGGACTTTGAGGACCAGGGCGTCGGCGGCGACGAAGGTGTAGGGGCTGGCGTCGAGCGGGCGGTGCGGAACGCCTCGACCGCGGTGTCGAGTTCCTTGGCCATCACCGAGACCTGCGACTTCGACAGCGACGTGATGCCCAGGGTTTCGACGAGCTTGTCCATCCGCCGCGTGGACACCCCCAAAAGGTAGCAGGTCGCCACCACCGTGGTCAGTGCCCGCTCGGCCCGCTTGCGTCGTTCCAGTAGCCAGTCCGGGAAGTAGGACCCCTGCCGCAGTTTGGGGATCGCCAGATCCAATGACCCTGTCCTGGTGTCGAATTGGCGGTGTCGGTACCCGTTGCGGGAGTTGGTGCGTTCAGCGCTGCGCTCGCCGTATCCGGCGCCGCACCGGGCGTCGGCTTCGGCGCCCAACAAGGTGTGGATGAACGTCGACAACAGATCGCGCAACACGTCGGGGTGGGTGGTGGTGAGTCGTTCGACCAGCACCGTGGGCAGGTCGATATTGTGGGCAGTGGTCATCGCGTGTGTTCCTTCTTTGCTCGAGTGACTTTGGTCGGTCTCTCGAAGAATCACGCGATGACCTTCATTCATCCGGCTACGACACGCCGATACCACTGATTAGGTCCGACTCGTACACCACTGTGCTGGACGCAACCCCCGGTTGGCCGCCCTGCGACGCACGACACCGCGGCGGAACGGTCCCCCGGCTGCTGCCGCACCATCACTACGTCTGCACCCTCCATCGGTACTGGCTTAGCCCACCCGACCTCGCCCAGTCGGCGACGGACCCTCGCCGACTGGCCTGATGACCTGGTGGCCGCCCAGCACCGGCACCGTCGGTTGGTGCTGCGCAGCGGGTCGATCGCCACCTACGACGCGGTACTGACCGCATTCCTGGTCGGCGGACACTTTTGGAACGAATGGTCCGCGGCCGACGCGGAAGCTCGTCGCGCATGGGACCGGCGTGCCGAAGTCGTTATCCCGCGTAGCAGCGAGGCGTCGACGGTCAGCGCATCGCGGCTGTTCGCCGCGACCTACCCCGAGGCCATCGAGCTCGCCGCGATCCTCGCCTCACCGGCCTGGCGGGCACTGGCCTTCGGCGATGCCGCCACGCAGCGAAGATTCATCGCTGAGATCGGACGCCGGCTCGGTCGCCCGCACTATCAGCCGCCAGACCACGGTGACGCGATCGCGCATTGGATGAAGTTCGATAGTTGGCGAGCGCCGAGCCAACCCACCATGACATTCCGGGACACTCGTTGGTACGGCAGCAGCCACATCCCGACGACGGCCGCGCAGAGCAAAGACCGCCAGCAGCGCAGTGCCGTCTGGTTCGCCCGCAACCGCCAGGGCGGCAGCGCCATCCTGCATCATCGCCACGTTCGATCCGTGCTCGTTCGACAGTGGGCACCCCAAATGGACGGCGTGGTCGCGACGGTCTGGGCGAGCCGCACAACCGAGGGCGCGAGTCACCGGCCGACTGTCAACTTTGATTGCAAGGCTTGACCTCAATCTTGGTTCCAACGGCGCGTTAGGCGAAATCCTTTTCGACGCTGCGAAATTCGTAGTTCTAAGACGGGGATCTTGGCGAGGAAACCGATGCCGGTACAGGTGTAGCACCCAGACAAGTTTCGTCGGCATGAACGCGTCGTCACCAGGAGGTCGTGCGGCCGTCGAGAATTGTGCATCTATCAGCCGACACCTGGCGTGGTTGGAATCTTGTGGTCACATCGAAATTTGGATGCGTCCGCCCGGATTTGTCGCCGCAATCCGCACCCGCCTATGTGGCCACCGTGTCGGGTCCTCAGTGGACTGCCGCATGAGTGTCGATCTCGATCGTTCCGTCTGGGCCGCTTGTGACGCGGTAGGCGCGGACTGGGTCGCCGGCGGCGGCAACTTCGGCTCCGGTGGATAGGTCGTAGGTGTGCCCATGCAGCGGGCAAACGACGACGCAATCGTCGATTAGTCCGTCGGCCAGCGGTCCGCCACGGTGCGGGCAGACGGCCCCTAGTGCCCGCAGAGTCCCGTCACGCAGCCGGTACACGGCGATTTCAGTGCCGTCCACGACGTAGGCACGTCCTTCGCCAACCGGGATGTCGTCGATGGAGCCGATGTGATGGATCGTCATCGCACCGGCACCTGCGGCAGCACCGTCAGTGGCAGCGAGGTTCTGAATTGCCCGGGTGTGACGGGTTCGGCACCGTCCTTCCACGGGTCACGGTAGGCCTCGACCGCTTTCTGCATGTCCGCATCCAGCCGCTGTGCGATGCCGTCGCGGTCCGCGACCACAACGGCTCGGATGTCGTCGATGCCTAATCGTGGCACCCAGGCGTAGGTGCGTTCGAGCCAGTTGGCGTTCTCTCGGTAGTACTGCAGGAAGCGGCCGGTGAGCCGGATCACCTCGTCAGGATCGGCGACGGTGGCCAGTAGGTCGCCCTTGCGGATGTGCGCACCGGCGGCGCCCCCGACGTAGATCTCCCAGCGGCCACCGTCGACGGCCACCACGCCGAGGTCTTTGCAGAGGGCTTCGGCGCAGTTGCGGGGGCACCCGGTGACGGCGAGTTTCATCTTGCCCGGGCTGGCGATGCCCTGGAATCGTTCTTCGATCGCGATGCCCAGGGCGGTGGAATCCCCGACGCCGAAGCGGCAAAAATCTGATCCCACACAGGTTTTCACCGTGCGGAAGCTCTTGCCGTAGGCGTACCCGGACGGCATGCCTAGGTCGGCCCACACTGCGGGCAGGTCCTCCTTGCGCAGCCCGAGCAGGTCGATGCGTTGGCCGCCGGTCAGTTTGATCATCGGGACGTCGTATTTGTCGGCGACGTCGGCGATGGTGCGCAGCTGCGCAGAGGTGGTGACTCCGCCCTTCATCTGCGGCACCACCGAGAAGGTGCCGTCACGTTGGATGTTGGCGTGGACGCGGTCGTTGATGAACCGGGCGTCGGGTTCGTCGACGAACTCGTCGGCCCATATCATCTGCAGCAGCGAGGACAGGCCCATCTTGGAGTTCGCGTCGGGCGTGCCGTCCGGGGCGAGCGCGGCGAAAACCGAGGACACCGAATGCAGTTGAAGTTCGCGGATGTGGTGCATTAGATCGGGCTTGGCGTAGGGGACTCCCGGTACGTACCAAGTCGCTGAGGGGTCTTCCTCGACCGCGCCGCCCGCGGCCCACTCGACGATCTGCGCCACCAGTGACTTGCAGGACCCGCAGCCCTTGCCGGCGCGGGTTGCGGCAATCACGCCCGTGACTGACTTCTCGCCGCCGTTCACACAGGCGACCAAGGCTGATTTGCTGACCCCGTTGCAGTTGCACACCTGCGCGTCGCCAGCCAGTTCGGCGGCTCCGACCTCGGCGTCGGGGGTGCCGAGCTCGAACATCAGCGAGATCCGTTCCTCGGGCAGCGGTAGGCCACGGTCGAAGGCCTGCATGAGGAACGCGACCTTGCGGACGTCGCCGACGAGGGTGGCGCCGATGAGCTTGCCGTCGCGCACGACGATGGTCTTGTAGATGCCGTGTTTGGGTTCGGAGAATTGGACGAATTCGTCGTCGGGGTGTTCGGGTGCTTTGAGTCCCATGGCGGCGACGTCGACGCCGGCGACCTTCAGTTTCGTGGCCATCCGCGAGCCGTGATAGGCCGCGCCGGTGTCCTTGCCGGTCAGGTGGTCGGCCAGCACCGTGGCCTGCTCCCATAGCGGTGCCACCAGACCGTAGACCTGGCCGCGGTGCTGCGCGCATTCCCCGACGACGTAGACGTTGTCGTCGTCGATGGAGCGCATCTGATCATCGACGACGATGGCGCGTTCCACCGTCAATCCGGCACGTTGGGCCAGCCCGACGTTGGGGCGGATACCCGCGGAGACGACCAGCATGTCGCAGGCGATGTGGGTGCCGTCGGCGAACACGATCCCGGTGATCGCGCCCTCGGAACTCAGGACTGCGGTGGTGATGGCCTCGGTGTGCACGGTGATGCCGATGTTCTCCACCGAGCGTCGCAGGATCGCCCCGGCGGCGTCGTCGAGTTGGGCGTTCATCAGGGTGGGCGCCGCGTGCACCACGTCGACGGTTAGGCCACGGCTCTGCAACCCGCGGGCGGCTTCGAGCCCCAGCAGGCCGCCGCCGATGACGACGCCTCTGGTCTTGCCGTCGGCGTAGTCGATCATCGCCGCGCAGTCATCGAGGCTACGAAACCCGAATACCCCGGCGGTCAGCGTCTTGTCGTCAGCCCACAGCCCGTCCACCGGGGGGAAGAACGACCGGCTGCCGGTAGCCAGAATCAACCGGTCGTAGCGCATCGAGGTGCCATCGTCGGCGTGCACGACGCGGGCGAAGCGGTCGATCTTGACCACCCGGACCCCGGCCCTCAACGTGATGCCGTTATCGGAGTACCAGTCGACGGGATTGAGGTAGATCTCGGCGGTGTCGTCGGAGCCGGCGAGCACGTTCGACAACAAAATGCGGTTGTAGTTGCCGTACGGTTCGTCCCCGAAGACGGTGATGTCGAACATCTCGGCACCGCCGCGGGAGAGTATCTCCTCCACGGCACGGACCCCGGCCATGCCGTTGCCGACCACCACGAGGCGCTCATTGACGATGGGCTGCCCGTTGGGGGCCGTTGGCGTTTCTTGCAGGGTGGTCATCGGGGCGGTCCTCACTGTCGGTGGGTCGGTGGGGTGTCGACGTGGCCTAGATTTCGACGAGCCCGAGGTCGACGATCAGGGTGCCGCTGACCCCGACGGGGGCGGCGACGAACAGTTCGAGCACGGTGTCGGCGAGGAGGTCCTCGACCACCCGCAGCGAGACGTGGGTGGCGCCCTTGGCGGCGATCGGGAAGAACCGCATCGGGGTTCCGTCGCGGACCAGGACGATGGCGACCATGTCCGGGGAGCTGTTGCCGCCGCGGAAGTACACCGGCTGCGTCGTCGATCCAGCCGGGACGGTGTAGCTCAACGCGGGATCGATCGGCGACGGCGCATCCAAGCCCTTGCCCTCGAACTCGAAGGCGCCCTGCAAGAATCGCGGAGTACTGCTGTCATTCATGGGCTGTTCCATCCTTCATCGGGTCGGCTGTACGGCCGCGGGTGGTGAGCACCGGTCTATGAGCGGCGCGCTGCTCGGGCACTGCGCGGCGAGTCATCGCGGAAGGCATGAGGGCGGCCCGTTCTCCGTTTCGCGCGTGCGCCCGGCCTACCGTGGGAATCCCCCCGCCATCGCTGAGGCCGGTGGTGAATCGGGCGGTCACCAAGCTCACCACTCTGCGATGCACTCCCAGTGGTGGCGCCACCGCGTCGGCTCTGCATTCCATCAACCGGGTGTGAAATCGCCCTTGGGCCAACAGATACGGCGCAATGTAAACCCGTCGCGCCCCTTCGGCTCGTAGCCGCGCGACCGCGTCGGCGACACTCGGAGTCCCCGTCGCGATGTAGGCGAGGTGAACCTCGCCGATGAGGTGCCCAAGCAGGGCTGCCGCGGTGCGGATGTCGGCGCGCGCGAGGGGATCTGAGGATCCGGCCGCGGCCATGACCACGGGGGCACCGTCGCGCCAACCGACCTCCAGCAGACGTTCGTGCATGGCGATGGCCAGCTCAGGGTCCGGGCCCGCCGCCGCTGTGACGAGGGTGTCGCGATGTCCGCTCTCGGCCATGCGGGACGGCAGATCGTGTCGAACGTGATATCCGGACGCCAGAAAGGCCGGCACGACGATCGCCTGTCCCTTGACCGCTGCGAGCACCTCGGCGGGGTTGGGTCCCAGCACGTCGACGAACGCGGTGCGGACCGGGCCGACGCGTGCCGACACCGCTGCCGCCACATCGTGGATGGTCTGCACCCCGGCCGGCGACCTGGTGCCGTGTGCCACCATCAGCAGGGTGCGCCCGTCGCCGCGACATACGTTCTCACTCATCGCCTTGCACCGGATCGATCGCGAGTCGGTATCCGCGTTTGACGACGGTCTGGATGACGCTCGGCGCCCCCAACGCTGAGCGCAGGCGGGCGATGGCGGTTTCCACGGCGTGGACGTCGTTGCCGCTGCCCGGCAGATCGGCCAACAATTGCTCCCGGGTGACCACCCGGCCGGGCTCCTCCATCAGGAGCCGCAGCAGTGCCAGGCTCGCCGGTGAGACCGAGAGAACCTGACCGTCGACCGCGACCGCGGCCCTGCGCACACTGATCTCGTGACCGTCGGCGTGCACCACCCGGGCCCGCTCCGGGACGACGTCGACGATCAGACGGGCGAGCGCTCCGAGGCGGTAGCGCTGCGGCTGCACGGCCGGAACATCTAGGCGCCGCAGCGGAGCCGCGGTGACCGGACCGACGCAGGCCACCGCCACTTCGGATCGCAGCGCGGCGATGAACGGGTCGAAGCAGCCCAGGCTCTTGGCCCGTTGCAGGACCGACGCCACCGCCGGGGCGCTGGTGAAACTCACCACGTCGAGCTCGGCCTTCACGACCATCGCGATGAGCTGATCGAGCCGGTCGGTGTCCGGCGGCGGCTGCCAGCGATACACCGGCACCTGAATGACGTCGGCGCCGGCGAACGTCAACGCCTCGCAGATGTCGAGGTTTGGTTCCCATTCGGTGGCCGCGCCGTGCAGTTGCACGGCGATGCGCAGGCCGGCCGCGCCGTCGGACAACAGCCGGGCAAGTAACTCGGCGGATCCCTCCGATTCGGGGCTCCAGTCGTCGAGCAATCCTGCTTGCCGGACCGCTCCGCGGGCTTTGGGACCCCGCGCCACGATCCGCGCCGACGCCAGCGCAGCAAGCAGACCCTCGGCGAGGTCCCACCCGTGCGCGACGTCGATCCAGCCCCGGAATCCGATGCCGGTGGTGGCGACCATGACATCGGGCGGCCGGTCGATCAACACGGTGGTGACCCGGCGCAGTTCGTCGTCGTCGGAAAGGGGGATGATCTGGATCGCGGGGGCATGTACGACGGTGGCGCCCCAGCGCTCCAACAGGGCTTGTAGTTCCGCTGCCCGACGCGCAGCGGTCACCCCGACGGTGAACCCGGCCAGTTTCCCGGCGCGTGCGGAGGTCACCGACCCCCTCGCCTCAGGGACACCGTCGAGCGGCGGCGTGCGGTGTGGCATCAGCTGGCCGCCGCAGTCTGTTCGGCCGGGGTGTCCTCTAGTGCCGTATGCGTGCCGTGGCGCGCTGCGCCCGGTCGGCGCACGTAGGCCGCCCAGGTGATGGCTGCGCACACCACGTAGAAGGTTAGGAACACCCAGAACGCCGTCGTCGCGGACTTCGCCGCCGACAGGTAGGAGGCCCGCAGAACGAGGTTGATGCCGACGCCGCCCAACGCCCCGATGGCTCCGGCGACGCCGATGAGGGCGCCCGACATCTTCCGCGACCAGGCGGTCGCCTCCGCCGGTTCGACGCCGACCAGGCTGTGGGCCTTGGCGGCGAAGATCGACGGGATCATCTTGTACACCGAGCCGTTGCCGATCCCGGAGAGGACGAACAGCACCACGAACCCCACGACGTAGGCGGTCATGGTTCCCCCGGTCGGAGCCTTCTTGGTGGCGTCGGCGATCTCGCCTGCCCCGGCCAGCCAGCCCGCCGCCACGATCATCGCCCCGAAGGTGTAGAGGGTGATCTTCCCGCCGCCGATTCGGTCGGCGAACCACCCCCCAACGGGTCGGGACAACGAGCCCACTAGCGGCCCCAGGAACGCGATCTGGGCGGCGTGCAGCGATGCCGCAGCCGACATGGCCGGTGTCGCGGGCTTGCCCTGGGTCAGCCCGGCCAGGAAGTTGACCTGCAAGACCTGCCCGAACGCGAAGCTGAACCCGATGAACGAGCCGAACGTGCCGATGTAGAGCAAGGCGATGAGCCAGGAATCGCGGTACCCCATCACCTCCAGCATCGAGCGTCCGTTGGTGCGTTGGTTGGTCAGGTTGTCCATGAAAAGTGCGGCACCGACCGCGGCGACGGCGATGAACACCAGATACACCGCGCAGACCAGCTGCGGCGCCCGGTTTCCCGCCGTCGCGATCACCAAAAGGCCGACGAGCTGGATCACCGGAACGCCGATGTTGCCGCCTCCGGCATTGAGGCCCAGCGCCCAGCCCTTGTACCGCTGCGGGTAGAAGGCGTTGATGTTGGTCATCGAGGAGGCGAAGTTGCCCCCGCCCAGGCCCGCGAAACCCGCGACCACCATGAACGTGGTGTACGACGTGTGCGGCTGGCTCATGAAGTACAGCGTCAGCAGTGTCGGCACCAGCAGGATCAGGGCGCTGAAGATCGTCCAGTTGCGGCCGCCGAACGTCGCGGTGGCGAACGTGTACGGCAGCCGCAGGAACGCGCCGACCAGGGTCGGCATCGCGACCAGGAAGAACTTGCCCGCGGCATCGATGTGATAGACGTTCGCCGGCATGAACAGCACCATCACCGACCACACCGACCACACCGAGAACCCGACGTGTTCGGCGATGACCGACCAAATCAGGTTGCGCCGGGCGATCTGGGCGCCGCCGTTGTCCCAGGCCTCGACGTCCTCGGCGTTCCAATCGTCGATGTCATGACCGCGCAGTGCTGTTCCCGTCATGGCGGTGACGGTAGGGAACCGATGTTGCGTCGATACTCTGCGCGATGACCCGTGCGTTACGGATGCCTGACCGCAACGCCGACCGCCCGGTGAGGTCCGCGCAGCGCACATACCGACACCGGCTTGGCCCCGCGGCGGTACGGCGCAGCGACAGCGCCGCGTTGGGGCGGGCGCCCGCCTGCTCAGTGCTGTGTCGAGGCGGTGTCGGTGCTGGCCGCAGCGGCGGGTTCGGCGGGTTCGGCGGTGTTGGCGCGGTCGAGGGCGACGGCGCAGACTTTAAATTCGGGCATCCGGGAGTAGGGGTCGAGCACGGGGTTGGTGAGTAGGTTGGCGTTGCCGCCACCGCCCCAGTGAAACGGGGCGAACAGCGTGTCGCTGCGGATGCCGGCGACGATGCGGACCGCCATGACCGCGGTTCCGCGCCGCGTTCGAAGGCGGACCAGATCGCCGGCTTCGACGCCGATCCGGCGAGCCACGGTGTCATGCATCTCGACCACGGCCTCCGGCTCGGCTTCGTTCAGCGAGGTAACCCGTCGGGTCTGCGTGCCGGACTGGTATTGGCGCAGCAGCCGTCCGGTCGTCAGGTAGTACGGGTAGTCGGCGTCGGGCAGCTCGGCAGCCCCCGTTTGCTCGACTGGCTGGAAGTGGGCACGGCGGTCCTCGGTCGGAAAGTCCACCGTGAACAACCGCGGCGTGCCGGGGTGGGTTTCGGAGGGGCACGGCCAGAACACACCCTGCTCGGCGGCGATCCTGGTGTAGCTGATCCCGGAATAATCGGCCTTCCCACCGGCGCTGGCGCGGCGCAGCTCAGTGAACACCTCTTCGGGAACATCGGAGAAACCGGGGCGGCCCAGCCGTTCTGCCAGCGCCCGCATCACCTGCAGGTCGCTGCGGACTCCCGGTGGCGGGCTCAGCGCCGCCTCGCGCAAGATCACGCGGCCCTCCAGGTTGGTCATCGTGCCTGCTTCCTCAGCCCACTGCGCGCTCGGCAACACCACATCGGCCATGGCTGCGGTCTCGGACAGGAAGAAATCCGAGACCACCAGGAAGTCCAACGCGCGAACCCGCTCGATGACGTGCGCGGACCGTGGTGCTGAGACCACGATGTTCGATGCCATCACCCACAACGCCCGCACACCCCCGTCGGTCCCGAGGCGGTCGAGCATCTCGTAGGCCGACAGCCCGGGCTGCGGGAGGTCGTCGGGATCAATACCCCACACGGCGGCGACGTGGGCCCGGGCGGCCGGGTCGTCGAGTCTGCGGTAGCCGGGAAGTTGGTCGGCCTTCTGGCCGTGCTCGCGGCCCCCCTGACCATTGCCCTGTCCGGTCACCGTGCCGTAGCCGGAGTATTCACGCCCCGGAAGGCCCAATGCGAGAGCCAGATTGATGTAGGCCACCACGGTGTCGGACCCCGAGCGGTGCTGCTCGGCGCCACGAGCAGTGAGGATGATGGCGTGCTTGGCACCACCGAGCGCACGTACGGTGTCAACGACGTCCTGTTCGGGAACGCCGGTGATACGTTCGACCCGGTCGGGCCAATAGGTGCGCACCGCGCGACGCACGGACTCGAACCCGGTGGTGCGCTCGGCGATGTAGGCGTCGTCGGTCAGCTTCTCGCGGATCGCGATGTTCAGCATGCCGTTGGCCAGCGCGAGATCCGTCCCCGGCACCGGCTGCAGATGCAGGTGCGCGCCCTTCGCGGTCGCAGTCAGCCGTGGGTCGATCACGATCAGCTTCGCGCCACGTTCACGGGCGGTGTCGATGAACTGCATCGCCGGCGGCATGGTGTCCGCTGGGTTGGAGCCGACCAGCAGGATGACGTCGGCTTCGGCGACGTCGGCCAGTGGAAACGGCAAACCCCGGTCGATGCCGAGCACCCGGGTCGCGGCGTTCGCGGCCGAGGACATGCAGAACCGACCGTTGTAGTCGATCGCCGCCGTGCGCAGCGCCACCCGCGCGAATTTGCCGAACTGGTAAGCCTTCTCGTTGGTCAGCCCGCCGCCGCCGAAACAGCCCACACCGTCGCGGCCATAGGTGTCCTGCGCCCGAGTGAAGGCGGCGGCCACCCGGTCCAGCGCGTCATCCCAGTCGGTGGGCCGCAACGGCTCGGCGCGCGAATCACGCACCAACGGTTGAGTCAGGCGACCGGGATGACCAAGCAGTTCCGCCGACGTCCACCCCTTGGCGCACAACCCACCCATGTTGGTGGGGAAGTCGTCCTGCGGGCTGACGGTGGCAGGGTTGGTGGCGGCGTCCAGAATCATCCCACACTGCAGTGAGCAGTACGGACAGTGCGTCTTCGTCAGCGCCACGTCACACCGCACGGAACGTGGCATACCCAGGTGGCACCCAAATACCAAGCTGAGTCCCGGCGAACCAAAACCATGTCCACTTTCTCTTGCCGTCGAATGCGACCACCCAAGGGGGCAAACGTAGATCAGTCACATTTCGCCGATGTTGCCAGTGCATGTTGGGCGGTTGTGATCTGTCCCCGGGGGCGTGACGCGAGGACGTGCAGGCAGCAGACATCGAGGTTCAGCTGGTGAGGCCAAGCGGCGGAACGCGAACCGCGGCTGCGTTCCGGACGTTGGCGTGCAGGCCCCTTCAGAGGTCACCAGATACGGTGGCGGCCGCGACGATGTCGGCCCTCGAGTCAGGCTGGTGGCAGTCGGTCCGCGTCGTCGGGAACCGAGAGCGCAGCGCATCGATGAGCCGGTCGATCGCTGCGAGTTCGGATTCCTTCACACGAATGATCCGTTGCGAACGTCTGACACCCGTCGGGTCGCCCCGTGCCTCGCGCACTGCAAGTGAGCCCCGATGGTGAGCCAACTCGTCGCGGACGGCGCTCCTTAGGTCCTCGAGCAAATCCTGGTAGTACTCGGCTTGCCGTAGATCGGCATGCGGAACGTGGACGCCCAATTCACCAGCGGTCGGAGCCGAACCCCGAACCGGATGGTGCTCCCTCCGGAACCCAACCTCGACACGGCTCCTGCCGTACAAATACTGTTCGCGCGGCGACACCGTCATCCACGGACCGTAAGGACCCGCCGTTACGACGACAGCGCGTCCGTTTCACCAGCATGTCACTTTCTGTTCACATTCCCTCCACTCGTCTTGTGAACACCAGGTCTGCTGAATGACAGCCGTCGATGCCGAACTCGCGATAGCCCTCAGCTACGGACCGCTCTACTACCGAGCCGTTGGCGCCCATCTAGAACCTTGCGAACGTGGCCGCGATGTCCTCGCTGACAGGTGGTTGACTCATACTCTTCAGGCTAGTGACAACGGCGTGTGCGTCGTCGCGCCCATGCCGCGTTCGTCCGACGATGAGAGCGGATGACCAGCAACTCTACGCTCGTAAATCTCATGGATAATGACAAGTATCCATCACGTCGACGGCGGGGTGACCAGCGCTGCAAAGCAACGTATCTCGGGACGACCGACATATGGCGGGCTGATCTGCACACGTCCGGCGTAAGAACGCAAGGGCGGTCGGACCGATGCTGACAGATCGCGCATTTATCGGCGTGTGAGCCGACCTGACGTCGTCGTCCGTGGGCATCATCGAGCGGTGACAACCGAACCGCCTCCTGACGACGATCATTGGCGGACTGAGGCCCTGGTCAGAATGCACAGGGCTGGGACAATCCTCGACCGAATCGAATCGAACGAGCCTTACCCGGTTGAGGGCAGGAGTGACCTGGTCAAGTCCAGGGGCGTGGTGTACGGCGTCGTCGTGTGATTCTTCGAGGTGATGGTTCAGGCGGTCAGTGCCGCGGGGGTGTCCTCCTGTTCGGTCGGGGTGTCGT
>JAOPUT010000360.1 GCA_025963385.1 Mycobacterium sp. | reverse complement strand
GGCGACCTCTTCCGGGTCCCAGGAGACGGTGACCGTCGTGCTGTCGTCGACGACGGTCGGCAGGGTCTCGGCACCGTCGACCCCCGCGGCGATCGCCAGCACGGCGCGCATGGCGGCCGAGGCGTCGTCGGTGGTGACGACCGGCATGCCGCCGTCGACCGTCGTCGACGGAAGGGTGAACTTGATGGTGATCCAGATGTCGGACAGCGGCACGCTCAACACCACGTGTTCATCGCTGAGCTCCAGGCGCGAACCCGTGGACGGGTGTGTGGCAGAACGATTTTCGTTGACCTGCCACTCGCTGGGCGCACCAATCCGGTGCACGGGGTTGATCGCCGCACGGCCTGCCCACAACACGTCGGGCGAGTCGAGCACGACGGCGAGCGGACCGGTGACGTCGACACGGGCCTGCCTGCGAGACACCGCGGTCGAGGGCTGCACGCCCTTGGCCAGGACCCCGTCGATGGACGCCTGTTCGAAGCGGTCGAGCAACTCACCGACGGGCTCGTCGACACGGGTGATGCCGACGACGGCCTCGGTGCCGGGAATGATGCACACCTGGTCTGCGGTGTAGCGCGCGTCGTGGGCCTGCCACAACGAGTCGCTGCGCCACCAGCGCCGCACGTCCTTGTCGATCACCGGCACGAAGTTGACCGGCTTGCCGAGCGTCTTGCAGAGAGTCACGAAGAACGGCACATCGGCCGGATGCAGCTTGACGTCCTCGGCGTCGGGGTAACGCGACGCCAGGGCCGCAAGGGCACGCTCCGGATCCTCAAGCAGCGCTTCGCCTTCCGCGTCCACGGTGAACAGCGTCTCGATGGGACCGGAGTCCTGCGGGTGCAGGCGGGCCTCGGCGCGCTTGAGCATCTCCTCGAAACGGTCGCGCCAGCTGATGTCGAGCCACGGCGAGTCGGGCCGCTTGGTGTCGGCAGTGCTGTCGCCGTCACCGATCGCGAGCTCGACGTAGCGCCGCAGCCACTGCAGGTAGGTCATCTCCGCGACGTCGCCGAAGTAGGGCTTGGCGGTGTCGGCCATCGCGGCGATGATCTCGTCGCGCCGTTCGGCGACCGCGTCCACGTCGCCTGCGACCTCGTCGAGCAGGCGGCCGCAACGGGACGCCGTGTTGTCGATCTCGTGGATGTCGGCACCGAGCTGGCTGCGCCCGGAGGCCATGCCGCCCTGCGCCTTTCCGGCGCCGACCCATTTGTCGGTGCCGGTGGTCTCGACCAGCAGCTGCTTGACCGCCGGCGAGGTGGTGGCCTCCAGCGTCGCCATCGCGGCGGTGCCGACGAGGATGCCGTCGACCGGCATGATCGGGAAGCCGTAGGCCTTCGCCCACTCACCCGACAGGTACGCCTCGGCGCGTTCCGGCGTACCGATGCCGCCGCCCACGCACAGCGTGATGTTGGACAGCTTGCGCAGGTCGCCGTACGTCGAGACCAGCAGGTCGTCGAGGTCCTCCCACGAGTGGTGCCCACCCGCGCGGCCGCCCTCGATGTGGACGATGACGTCCTTGTTGGGCACCTCGGCGGCGATCTTGATGACCGACTTGATCTGCTCGACGGTGCCCGGCTTGAACACCACGTGGGTGATGCCGATCTCGTTGAGCTCCTCGATCACGGCGACGGCTTCCTCCAATTCGGGGATGCCAGCGCTGATCACGACGCCGTCGATGGGTGCGCCCGACTGACGGGCCTTCTGCACCAAGCGCTTTCCGCCCACCTGCAGCTTCCACAGGTACGGGTCGAGGAACAGGGTGTTGAACTGCACCGCGCGGCCCGGCTCCAGCAGCTGGGTCAGCTCGGCGATGCGGTTCTCGAAGATCGGTTCGGTGACCTGGCCACCACCGGCCAGCTCGGCCCAGTGCCCCGCGTTGGCCGCGGCGGCGACGATCTTGGCGTCGACGGTCGTCGGGGTCATGCCCGCGAGCAGGATCGGCGAGCGTCCGGTGAGTCGGGTGAACTTGGTCGACAGCTTGACCGATCCGTCCGGCAGCGTGATGACCGACGGCGCGTAGCTCGACCACGCGGGGGCGACCTCGGGGGCCGCCCCGACGGTGAACAGATTGCGCTGCCCGACCCTCGTGGCGGCGGGGACGAGACCGACGCCGAGACCGCGCACGACGGGTGCCGTGACCCTGGTGGCGGTGTCACTGGGACCGAGGTCCACTATCCACTTCGCGCCGGCCTGATACAGCCGCTCGACCTCGCCCACCCAGTCGACGGGTCGGACGAAGACCGCCTCGGCGAACTCATGGGTGAGTTCGGCGTCGATTCCAGGAGTCCGCGCCGCCCAGCCGTCGATGAGGTCGACGGCGTCGGCGAGCCGTGGGGTGTGGAACCCGACCTCGACCTGAATGGCGGTAAAGACCGGGCTGAATACCGCACCGCCGCGGGTCTTGTTCTTGCGCTCGGCCTCCTCCTTCTCGGTGATCTTGCTGCAGTACAGCTCGAAACGGGCCAGCTGCTCGGGCGTGCCCGTGATGACCACTGAGCGCCTGCCGTTGCGGATCGACAGCACCGGCGGGAGCACCGTGCGGACGTCTTGGGAGAAGTCGGCGAGGAGCTCGGCGATGCGGTCGGGGTCGGCGTTGGTGACCGACACCATCGGGGACTTGTCGCCGCGCCCGACCATGCCGCGACGGCGCGACATCAGCGAGCCCGCCGCGCCCA
>JAOPUT010000351.1 GCA_025963385.1 Mycobacterium sp. | reverse complement strand
GCGGGCGCGCGAACTGGTGGCGGCACTCGCCGAAACCGGTTGGGACGCAGGTGCCGTCGACCGGATCGCCGACGACCAGGCGGTGGCCGAGGTGCTGCGCTTCGCGGCCACCGAGGTGGTCCCGCGGTTGCGCGAGACAGATCGTGAGATCACCCAGATCCTGCACGCGCTCGACGGAGGCTTCATCCCTGCGGGTCCGTCGGGATCACCGCTGCGCGGCCTGATCAACGTGCTCCCGACAGGGCGCAACTTCTACTCCGTGGATCCCAAGGCCGTGCCGTCGCGGCTGGCGTGGGAAACCGGTGTGGCGCTTGCGGATTCACTGCTGGAACGCTATCGCGCCGACCGCGGCGAGTGGCCGCAGTCGGTCGGCCTCTCCGTGTGGGGGACCTCGGCGATGCGGACGTCGGGTGACGACATCGCCGAAGTCCTTGCCCTCCTTGGCGTTCGACCCGTCTGGGACGACGCCTCCCGACGGGTCGTCGATCTGGAGGCCCTCGAGCTGGCCGAACTCGGGCGCCCCCGCATCGACGTGACCGTACGGATCTCGGGATTCTTCCGCGATGCCTTCCCCCACGTGGTGACCATGCTCGACGACGCCGTCAGCCTGGTCGCTGGACTCGACGAACCCGCCGAGCAGAACTACGTCCGTGCGCACGCCCAGGCCGACCTCGCCGAGCACGGCGACCACCGGCGGTCCACCACGCGCATCTTCGGCTCCAAGCCGGGTACGTACGGCGCGGGCCTGCTGCAACTGATCGACAGCAAGAACTGGCGCGACGACGCCGACCTGGCCGAGGTGTACACCGCGTGGGGTGGGTTCGCCTACGGTCGCGGGCTCGACGGCGCAGCCGCCTCCGACGACATGAACCGGCAGTACCGCAGGATCGCGGTCGCGGCCAAGAACATCGACACCCGTGAGCACGACATCGCTGACTCCGACGACTACTTCCAGTACCACGGCGGCATGGTCGCGACGGTGCGCGCACTGACCGGCCATGACCCGGCCGCCTACATCGGTGACAACACGAGGCCCGAGGCGGTGCGCACCCGGACCCTGTCCGAGGAGACGACCCGGGTGTTCCGCGCGCGGGTGGTGAACCCGCGCTGGATCAACGCCATGCGCAGGCACGGCTACAAGGGCGCGTTCGAGATGGCCGCCACCGTGGACTACCTTTTCGGCTACGACGCCACCGCTGGCGTGATGGCCGACTGGATGTACGAGCGGCTGGCCGGCGAGTACGTACTCGACGACGAGAACCGCAAGTTCATGAACGAGTCCAACCCGTGGGCGCTGCACGGCATGGCCGAACGGCTCCTCGAGGCGGCCGGACGCGGCATGTGGGCCGAACCCGAGGCCGCCACGCTCGACGGTCTCCGTCAGGTCCTGCTCGAGACCGAGGGTGACCTGGAAGGTTAGGGCAACTATCTTGGGCTCCATGCCCGTCTCGTTCGCCGACGTCGCGAAATCCGAGTACATCCTGTTGACCACCTTCACCAAGGACGGCAGGCCCAAGCCGACCGCCATCTGGGCGGCGCCCAAGGGTGACGCCCTGATCGCGATCACCCAGGAGGGTTCGTGGAAGGTCAAGCGCATCCGCAACACCCCGCGCGTGACCATCGCCGAGTGCGACCGCGGCGGTAAGCCCAAGGGCGAGGCCGTGGAGGCAGTCGCTACCGTGCTGGACAAGTCGGCCAACGGCGCCACCTACGACGCGATCGGCAAGCGGTATGGGCTGATCGGCAAGATCTTCAATCTCTTCTCCAAACTGCGCGGCGGTATGACGAAGAACGTGACCATCGAACTGAAGCCGGTCGGGGCGAGCGAAGCGATGGGAAACGGTGGCGTCTAGTGCCGGAGTTCAAGGACGTCTACCAGGAGCGGTACCTGCTGCTGACCACCTTCACCAAGGACGGCCAGCCCAAGCCGACACCGGTGTGGGGGGTGCCCCAAGGCGACAAGCTGGTGATCAGCACCGACAAGGGATCGTGGAAGACCAAGCGCATCAACAACACTCCGCGCGTGACCATCCAGAAATGCGGCGTGCTCGGCAAGGTCAAGGGCGAGCCGGTCGAGGCCGTCGCCCGGATGCTGCCGGAGTCGGAGACCAGGCGGGTCTTCGACATGGCGACCAAGCGCTTCTGGTACCACTCGTGGTGGTGGGTGCCGCAGGCGATCTTCCGGGGTGGCGTCGACAAGGTCCACGCCGCGATAGAGATCCGGGCGGTCGATTCACCGGCTGCGGCGGGTTAGGAACCCGCGGGGTACGCCGCGCGTTGTCAACTCATGGCTATGCGGCTCTTCTTGGTCTACGTCCTCGTCGAACTGGCGGTGGTGGTCGCTCTGGTGTCCACGATCGGGTTCGGGTGGACGTTCCTGCTGGTGGTCGGCACCTTCGCACTGGGTCTCGCGCTGGCGGGTTCGCAGGTGAAGCGCCAGTTCCACCGGCTGCAGACCGGCCTGTCCTCCCCGCAGGGTGCGGTGCCGGACGGAGCCCTCGTCGCCCTCGGCACGGTGTTGACCGTGGTACCCGGCCTCGTCACGTCGGCACTGGGACTGCTGCTCCTGCTGCCGCCGACACGCGCAGCCGCCCGGCCCGCGGTGACGGCGCTCGCGGCGCGTGGTCTCGGCCGGATGCCACTGATCGTGACGGCGACCGGTGGCGCGCCCTCCCGGCGGTCTGCGGCAGGTGACTACATCGACGGCAAGGTGATCGACGTGAGCGACGTCGAGCAGCCCCGCCTGCCGAGACACCCCGACGTCGCTTGACGACTCTTCTGGTCGGCGGCCAGGTCTACAGCCCGGCGTTTCCCGACGCGACCGCAATGGCGGTCAGTGATGGTCCCGATGGTGTCGTGGCGTGGCTCGGCGCCGACGACGTCGGGCAGCGGCAGTTTCCCGATGCGCGCGTCATCGATCTCGACGGCGGCTTCGTGACGCCTGCGTTCGTCGACAGCCACGTGCACGTCACCGCGACGGGTCTTGCGCTCACCGGCCTCGATCTGCGCCGGGCCTCCTCGCGTGACGATGCGCTGCGGATGCTCGGCGACTACGCAGGCAGGCACCCCACCGGACCCATCTGGGGCCAAGGCTGGGACGAGTCGCGCTGGCCGCAACCCATCCCACCCACCACCGCCGATCTCGATCGTGTGCTTGGCGACCGGCCTGCCTATCTCGCGCGTGTCGACGTCCACTCCGCCGCGGCGTCGACGGCGCTTCGCCGCGCGGTGCCCGGGCTGGCGACATCCGCCGGTCATCACGACGAGATGCCGCTGACCGCCGAGGCTCACCACCTGGTGCGGGCGGCCGCACGGGCGGCGTTGACGGCTGCGCAGCGTCAGGAGGCCCGGCTGGCCGCCCTCGACCTGGCGGCCCGCTCCGGCATCGCCGCGGTGCACGAATGCGCCGGACCCGACATCGGTGGCCTCGACGACTGGCGCGAACTCAACGCGCTGGAGCACGGCGTCGAGGTCGTCGGTTACTGGGGCGAGGCGGTCGGTACCGCCGCTCGGGCCCGCGAATTGCTTGGCGACGTGGGCGTGCGGGGCCTGGCGGGCGATCTCTTCGTCGACGGCGCCCTCGGCTCGCGCACGGCCTGGCTGCACCAGGCCTACGACGATGCGCCGGACTGCGTCGGCAATGTCTATCTCGACGGCGATGCCATCGAGGCGCACCTGAACGCGTGCACCGAGGCGGGAATCACCGCAGGCTTTCACGTCATCGGCGACGCCGCGGTCACCTCGGTGGTCGATGCGTTGGCGCGCGTCGTGGATCGGCACGGCGCTCCTGCCGTGGCCCGCTGCGGTCACCGCTTCGAACACGTCGAGATGGTCTCCGACGCGCAGGCGGCCCTGCTCGGAACCTGGGGTGTCATCGCCAGCATGCAGCCGAACTTCGACGCGCTGTGGGGCGGCGAGGACGGCATGTATGCCCAGCGGTTGGGCGCCGAGCGAGCTCGTCGGCTCAATCCGCTGGCGCTGTTAGCATCCCAAGGCGTGCCACTCGCCTTCGGTTCGGACAGCCCCGTCACCGGCATGAATCCGTGGCAGACGGTGCGGGCGGCCACCACCCACCGCACCCAGGGCAGCGCCCTGTCGGCGCGTGCGGCGTTCGCCGCCGCCACCCGCGGCGCCTGGCGGGCGGGCGGTGTCCGCGACGGCGTCGCGGGCACGCTGGCGCCCGGCGCCCCCGCGACCTACGCGGTGTGGGACGTCGCAGGCGGCCTCGGCGCGCTCGAGGTCGCGGCGCCCGCCGATACCGTGCAGCGCTGGTCCACCGATCCGCGCTCCCGCATTCCTGCCCTGCCCCGCCTGTCACCGGATGCGCCCCTGCCCGTCTGCCGCCAGACGGTTCACCGGGGTGTCGCCATCCATGGTTGAGCGCAGACGACGCGAGTGGTCACGACCGAGCGACGACACCGACTCGCTCGAGGCGATCGAGCCCGACGCCGAGGACACCGTCGCCGACGACCAGGCCGAGGAGTCGAGCCCCGAGCCGCCCGAGCCCCGGCTCCGGTCGCTGCTCCTGGCCAACCTGCGTCGCACTCTCGGCCCGCGCGCCCTGCGGATCAGCGCCTCCATCGCCGCCGGGTTGATGGTGTGCGTCAGCTTCCCGCCGTTCGACTGGTGGCTCGCGACCTTCCTCGCCTTCGGCCTCCTCGCGTGGGTCATGACGCACCCGTCGACCACGAAGAAGGGTGGCTTCGGCTACGGATTCCTGTTCGGGCTGGCGTTCTACATACCGCTGCTGCCGTGGATCAGCGGCCTCGTCGGGCCGTTCCCCTGGTTGGCGCTGTCGGCGTTGGAGGCGCTGTTTCCCGCGGTGTTCGGGTTGCTCGCCGTCGTCGTGCGCCGACTGCCCGGCTGGCCGGTGTGGTTCGCGTGCCTGTGGGTCTTGACCGAGTGGCTGAAGTCGACCATCCCGTTCGGCGGATTCCCCTGGGGGGTCGTTGGATACACCCAGGACAACGGTCCACTGCTCGTCATCGCCCACTTCGGCGGCGTGCCGCTGGTGTCGTTCGCGGTAGCGCTCGTCGGCTTCGGCCTCGGTGCGGTCACCATCGAGGCGGTCCGGTGGTGGCATACCGACCACCACACCGGTCGCACGGTCCCGCCCGCGGTGGCGGTGCCTGGCGTCAGCGTGGCCGTGGTCCTCGTCATCGTCGCACTCGCCACCCCGTACGTGCGGCAGTCGGGCGCAGGCGCGGGGGAGGACCCGACGACCACGGTCGCTGCGGTCCAGGGCAACGTCCCCCGGCTCGGACTCGAATTCAACGCCCAGCGACGCGCGGTGCTCGACAACCACGTCCGGGAAACGCTGCGGCTTGCCGAGGACGTCAGGGTCGGACGCGCACCGCAGCCCGCCGTCGTCATCTGGCCGGAGAACTCGTCGGACATCGATCCGATCGCCAACCGCGACGCCGCCGACCAGATCGGTGTCGCCGTCGATGCCATCCGCGCGCCGATCCTGGTCGGTGCGGTGGTCTCCGCCCCCGGTTACACCCCAGAGGATCCGCAGGCGACCAACACCGTCATCGTCTGGGACGGGGCAACCGGGCCGGGCGAGCGCCACGACAAGAAGATCGTGCAGCCTTTCGGCGAGTACCTGCCGTGGCGGAGCTTCTTCCGGATGCTGTCCTCCTTCGCCGACCGCGCGGGCTACTTCGTGCCAGGCACCGGCAACGGCGTGGTCCACGCCGCGGGGATCCCGATCGGCGTGACGACGTGCTGGGAGGTCATCTTCGACCGCGCTGCGCGCGAGGCGGTGCTGAACGGGGCGCAGTTCCTGACCGTGCCGTCGAACAACGCGACGTTCGACGAGTCGATGAGTGATCAGCAGCTCGCCTTCGCCAGGCTGCGGGCCGTGGAACACGACCGCTACGTCGTGGTCGCGGGCACCACCGGGATCAGCGCGATCATCGGGCCCGACGGGCAAGTGTCGGCCCGCACGGCATGGTTCGAACCGGCCTACCTCGACGCGCAGATCAGGCTCAAGACGAGCCTCACGCCAGCCACCCGCTGGGGTCCGGTGGTGCAGGGACTGATCGTGTTCGTTGGTGCTGCGGCTCTCGCTGGGGCGATGCTGCACAATGGACGGTTCGCAGAGAAGTACGCGCGTCGCCGCCAGAAGGTGACCGGCGGCGGAGAAGTCGATGACGGCACCGTTGGCGACGTAGACGACGCAGACGACGAAGGAGTGACGTGAGCGGGAAGCGGGATCGCGCATGAATGAGGGTGGCGACCGCCCCAGTCAGCGCACGCTGGTCATCATTCCGACCTACAACGAGCGGGAGAACCTGCCGTTGATCGTCGGACGGCTGCATGCGGCACGCCCCGACGTCCACGTGCTCATCGTCGACGACGGCAGCCCCGACGGGACGGGCGAGCTCGCCGATGACCTGTCACTGGCCGACCCCGACCGGGTACACGTGATGCACCGCGCGAACAAGGCGGGTTTGGGCGCCGCCTACCTGGCCGGCTTCGCCTGGGGCCTCGGGAGGGGCTACGCGGTCCTCGTCGAGATGGACGCCGACGGCTCGCACGCACCTGAGGAGTTGTACCGACTGCTCGACGCGGTCGACGCAGGCGCCGATCTGTCGATCGGCTCGCGCTACATCGAGGGCGGCACGGTCCGCAACTGGCCCCGGCGACGAATGGTGTTGTCCCGCACGGCGAATGGCTATTCGCGGATCGCGCTCGGTGTCGACGTCAACGACATCACGGCGGGCTACCGGGCCTACCGGCGTGAGGTGCTCGAGAAGATCGAGCTCGGCACCGTCGACTCGAAGGGCTATTGCTTCCAGATCGAGATGACTTGGCGCACCATCACCGCCGGGTTCTCCGTCGTCGAGGTGCCCATCACGTTCACCGAGCGCGAACTAGGCAAGTCGAAGATGAGCGGATCCAACATCCGCGAGGCCATCTTCAAGGTTGCGGGCTGGGGCCTACGCGGCCGACTCGACCACGCCCGCGGCGTGGTGCACTAGCGCCCAGGGGCCTAGCTGCTGCTGCCGCGGCGCCTGGTCTTGATGATGTCCATGCGCTCCTTGAGCAGCTCGTCGAGCTCCTCGATGGAACGGCGCTCGAGCAGCATGTCCCAGTGCGTGCGCGGCGGCTTGACCTTCTTGGGCTCCGGCACGTCGCCGTCGATCAGGGTGCCTTCCAGACCGTTGCGGCACGGCCAGGTGCCCGGGATCTCCGCCTCGTCGGCGAACGGAACCTCGAACTCCTCGCCGTTGTCGGTCCGGTAACGCGCGACCTGACGTGGCGCCAGGTCATGATTGCGGTCGGTCTCGTAGCTCACGGCTCCGAGTCGACTACCTCGCAGAACACGATCAGCCATCGTCACTACTCCTCATCCGACAAATACTCCGCGGGTAACAACGCAGCCAATTGGCAGGAAGTTCCCGACGCGACTGCCCATGATACCGGGATCGATGCTGCGAGCCGTTTACAGTCGATTCCCGTGGCACCCGAAACGCGGAGACGGACCCGAGTGCAACCCTGCCGGTGGTGCGGTCGGGAGGTCCCCGATGCCGGGTTGGGGCGCCGCAGGCAGTACTGCAGGCAGTCGTGCCGGCAGCGTGCCTACGAGCAGCGCGCGATGGTCAAGGGCACGTCGGTGGCACCCGACTCGGTGGTGCTGACCGCCGATGAGGCGGCGCAGTTGTCGGATCGCGTCTACCAGGTCCGGTGTGCGGCGGAGGACATGGCCACCGCCATCGAGGAGGGCGCAGCGGGCCAGGAACTGCGAGACCTGTGCGACGAGTTGATGCGGGCGGCGAAGGCGGCCGACGGCTGGCGCTGACCGAATCCGTTCACGGCGGACATTCGGCTCTGTACAGGCGTTTCACAGCTACGATCGGTAGCCATGTCGTCCACGGACCGCGCCCCCGAGTCGGCCCCGGCCGGCGGGGCGTGGCGATTCGACGACTTCGTGCTCGACACCGCGCGCTACGAACTTCGCCGGGGCAGTGCCGTCATCCGCGTCGAGCCGCAGGTGTTCGACGTCATGACGCAGCTGATTCGCCACCGCCACCGCTTCGTCAGCAAGGAGGAGCTGTTCGACACCGTCTGGGGCGGTCGGTTCGTCGGTGAGGCGGCGTTGACCAGTCGGATCAAGGCGGCCAGGCGGGCACTCGGCGACGACGGCGAGGCCCAGCGGTACATCCGCACCGTCCGCGGACGCGGCTATCAGTTCGTCGGCACCGTCCTCGGCGAGGAGCCCGCGGTCGCACCCGAACCCAGCCCGCCACCGCGGCAGCACATCGCGTTCTGCCGCGCGGCCGACGGCGTCCGGTTGGCCTATGCCGTCGCCGGGGATGGGCCGCCGCTCGTCCGCGCCGCCAACTGGATGACCCATCTCGGGTACGACATCGAAAGCCCGGTGTGGCGGCACTGGGTGCGAGACCTGGCGTCGGGACGTCGATTCATCCGTTACGACGAGCGCGGTTGCGGGCTCTCCGACTGGGAGGCGGGGGAGTTCACGTTCGACGACTGGGTGTCGGACCTGGAGTCCGTCGTCGAAGCCCTTGGGCTGGAACGCTTTCCGCTGCTCGGAGTGTCTCAGGGCGGCGCGGTTGCGGTGGCGTACGCCGCCAGGCATCCAGAGCGGGTCAGCAAGCTCGTCCTGTGCTCGGCCTACGCCAGGGGGCGCGCGGTACGAGCCATGATCGAAGAGGAAAGGCGCGCTGCCGCACTGGATCTCGACCTCGCGCGAGTCGGTTGGGGGCGCGACGACCCGGCCTTCCGCCAGGTGTTCGCTGCCCAGTTCCTGCCCGACGGCACCCGCGCGGACTGGGAGGCCTTCGACCACCTGCAGCGGCGGACCACGTCGCCCGACAACGCCGTTCGCTTCCTCGAGGAGTTCGCCCGCATCGACGTGCGCGACATGGCGGGGAAGGTCGCGTGTCCGACGCTGATCATGCATGCCCGGGACGATCATCGGGTTCCGATGCGTTACGGCGAGGAGTTGGCCGCGATCATTCCCGATTCGCGGCTGGTCGCGCTGTCGAGCAACAACCACCTGTTGACCGAAAACGAGCCGGCATGGCAGGTTTTCCGCGACGAGTTGGCCGTGTTCCTCCAAGAGTGACGGCACGTTGACGGAGCCATGGCCGATCTCCATGCAATCTCCACACAATCTCCATGTAGCGACGGCTGGCCGCGTAGATGCTGATCGACATGAGAAACCTCCTTCGCACCCTGATCGTCGGTGTCCTCGCGCTCTTCGCCCTCGGCACCCTGTCCGCCTGTTCCGGCACCTCGTCCACCGAAGCGTCCCCGTCGTCCTCGTCGACTCCGTCGAGCGCGACCACGCCTGCATCCTTTCCCCAGTCCGCCAGGTACATGGCCGACATGGAGGCCGATGGCAAGAAGATGACCATCGGCATCTCCGTCGACGGCGACCAGATCGCTGCCTACGCCTGCAACGGCATCGATGACGAGGCGTGGTTCTTCGGCAACCAGGCCGAGGGAGCGATCGACATCACCTCGAAGTTCCACGACACCCTCGCGGCGTCCTTCAATGGCCTCGGCAGCGACGTCACCGGCGACCTGACCATGAACGGCACCAAGTATGCGTTCACCGCTGCGGCAGTGGCGGCACCCGCGGGCATGTACACCGCCGACCTCGACGGGGCACGGGCCTCCTGGATCGTGCGGCCCGACGGTTCGGTGACGGGCGTCCAGTTCAACGGCGGCATCAGTGGTCGCGACTTCGAACAGGCCGAGTTGCAGCAGCTCAACGCGGCACAGTTCCAGGCCCAGGTGCGCAACAAGCGGATCCTGCAGCAGGCTGACCAGTCGGTCACCCTGCAGAACGGCACACTGGCCTCGAAGATCAACGGTCGCAGCGTGACGGCAAAGCTCGTGACGGGCACCACGCGCTTCGGCTAGCTCCACCCTTGGCGCACGGGCCCTGTCGGCCGCGGTCTCTGCGACCGCCCGGCAGGGCCCTGCCTTTGCATCAGGCAGATCGGAAACCTGTTCGAACCTTGGGATGCTACGTAGCGTCGCGTCATCGTGACCGCATCAGTCCAGCCGCCCGTCGTGACCACGGTGCCGTCGGCGAGTGTGAAAGGTCGCCTGCGGCAGCGCAAATGGGGCCTGATCCGACTGGCATCGCCGGTCGTACTGCTGGCAGTGTGGCAGCTCGGCAGCGCCATCGGGATCATCCCGCAGGACGTCCTGCCCGCGCCATCGCTGATCCTCGAGGCCGGCGTCGAACTGATTCAGAACGGTCAGCTCGCCGACGCTCTTCGGGTGTCAGGGGTCCGGGTCGTCGAAGGTTTGGTCCTCGGCGGCCTGATCGGCGTGGTGCTGGGCACCGCAGTCGGGTTGTCGCCGTGGTTCGAGGCGACAGTCGACCCGCCGATGCAGATGGTCCGCGCCCTGCCGCACCTCGGCTTGATTCCCCTGTTCATCCTGTGGTTCGGCATCGGTGAGCTGCCGAAGGTGCTTCTGGTGGCGCTTGGTGTCAGCTTCCCGCTGTACCTCAACACGTTCTCGGCGATCCGCCAGGTGGACCCGAAACTCTTCGAAACGGCTCAGGTGCTGGGCTTCTCGTTCTGGCAACGCTTCCGGACGATCATCGTGCCGAGCGCGGCGCCGCAGGTGCTGGTCGGGCTGCGCCAGTCGCTGGCCATCGCGTGGCTCACCCTGATCGTCGCCGAGCAGATCAACGCCGACAGTGGAATCGGCTTCCTGATCAACAATGCGCGTGACTTCCTTCGCATCGACGTGATCATTTTCGGCCTCGTCATCTACGCCATGCTCGGCATCGGCACCGACGCGATCGTGCGCGCTGCCGAGCGTCGCGCACTGAGGTACCGCTCGTGACGCTGACCTCGGAACGGCAGACCGGCATTGCCGGCGAACTACGCAACGTCGACAAGTGGTACGGCGAACACCAGGTGCTGACCGACGTGTCCGTGCGGATCGGCAGCGGCGAGATCGTCGCCATGATCGGTCGCAGCGGGTCGGGCAAGTCTACGGTGCTGCGGGTGTTGGCCGGGCTGTCGACGGATCACACCGGTGAGCGGATGGTGGCGGGAGCCCCGGCGCTGGCCTTCCAGGAGCCCCGCCTGTTCCCGTGGCGGGACGTCCGGACGAACGTCGGCTACGGGTTGACCCGAACTCGCTTGTCGAAGGCGGAGACGCTGACGCGTGCCGACCGCGCGCTGGCCGACGTCGGGCTTGCCGATCACGCGGGCGTCTGGCCGTTGACGTTGTCGGGCGGTCAGGCGCAACGGGTTTCGTTGGCCAGGGCACTGGCGGCCGAACCGGAGTTGTTGTTGCTCGACGAGCCGTTCGGCGCCCTCGACGCGCTGACCCGGCTGAGCATGCGGGCCCTGCTCCTCGAGCTGTGGCGCGAACACCGGTTCGGTGTGCTGTTGGTGACCCATGACGTCGACGAGGCAGTGGCGCTCGCCGACCGGGTTCTGGTGCTCGACGGCGGGCGGGTCGTTCACACCCTCGTCATCGACGACGTGCGGCGCTCGCCGTCGGACCCGTCGGCCAATACCGAACGCTACCGCGCCGAACTGCTCGACGTACTCGGCGTCCGGCTCTGAGAGATCTGCTCGCGAAACACGAAGGGAATACCATGTCTGAGCCCAGACGGAGAACCGCGGCGCGCCTGGCCGCCGTGCTGACGCTGGTGGTCGGACTGTTGGCGGGATGTGTGTCGCGGGAGAGCGGTTCCGGCGCGCAGGAGGCGCCCGCCACCGTGCCGCTGTCCGAGCTGTCCGACGTGACGCTGCAGATCGGGGACCAGAAGGGCGGGACCGAGTCGCTGCTGCGGGCGGCAGGCGTGCTGAACGACCTGCCCTACAAGGTGGTGTTCTCCACCTTTACGTCTGGACCGCCTCAGGTCGAGGCGGCCACCGCGGGCAAGATCGACTTCGCCATCACCGGTAATACGCCGCCGATCTTCGGCGCCGCGGCCAACGCGAAGATCAAGGTGGTGACGGCCTACGAGAACGGGGGCGACGGCGACCGCATCCTGGTGCACGCCGACTCGCCGATCAAGACCGTCGCCGATCTGCGCGGCAAGAGCGTGGCCGTCGGGAAGGGCAGTTCGGCGCACGGCAACATCCTGGCGCAACTCCAGAAGGCCGGGTTGACGCCCGACGACGTCAAGCTGGTGTTCCTGCAACCCGCAGATGCGTTGTCCGCCTTCAAGAGTGGGCAGGCCGATGCCTGGGCCATCTGGGATCCGTACACCGCGCAGGCCGAGCAGCAGGTGCCCGTGCGCAGCATCGCGCAGGCGACCGGCGTCACCAACGGCGCCGGGTTCGGCATCGCCTCCGATGCCACGCTGGCCGATCCCAAGCGAAACAGCGCCCTTGGCGACCTGCTGGTGCGCTACGCCAAGGCAACCCGCTGGGCGCAGGACCACCCGGACGAGTGGGCGCGGAGTTACGGCACCGCCGTCGGTCTCGAGTTGCCGGTGGCGACCGTCGCTCAGGGCCGTAGCCTGAGAGCGTCGACGGCGTTGTCCGACGGGTTGATCTCTTCGGAACAGAAGCTCGCCGACCTGTTCGCCGAGACCAAGCAGATCGCATCGGCGCCGAAGTTCGCCGACTGGGTGGACCACCGGTACGACGATGCGCTCAAGCCCTTCTTCTCGAACACCAATTAGCAACTCTACTGAGGAGTTTCGTGCCTGCCCGCTTCTTCTGGTTCCTGCCCACCAGCGGTGACAGCCGCTCGATCGTGGCGTCGTCGCACGCATCGTCGAACCAGGTGCTGCCCCCGAACTACCGGCTCCCGACCCGTGGCTACCTCGCCGAGGTGGCGCGTGCTGCCGACCGGCTCGGCTTCGAGGGCGTGCTCACTCCGACCGGAACCTGGTGTGAGGACGCGTGGTTGACCGCGGCCGCCCTCCTCGCCGAGACGGAGAAGCTGAAGTTCCTCGTCGCGTTCCGACCTGGGCTGGTGCCCCCGACACTCGCTGCCCAGCAGGCGGCGACGCTGCAGCGCTTCTCCGGGGGACGGGTGCTGCTCAACATCGTGACCGGCGGCGACGACGTCGAACAGCGGCGCTTCGGCGACTGGCTCGACCACGACGAGCGGTATGCGCGCACCGGTGAGTTCCTGCACATCGTCGACTCCATCTGGCGCAACGGTCCGGTCACCTTCGAGGGCGACCACTACAAGGTCGACGGCGCGATCGTGTCCGCACCGCCGGATCCGTTGCCGCAGATCTACTTCGGCGGCTCGTCACCCGCGGCCTTGCCGATCGCGGCGCAGTACGTGGACGTATATCTGACCTGGGGTGAGCCGCCCCAGGACGCAGCCGCCAAGATCGCCAGGGTCCGCGAGCTGGCCGCGGCCCGTGGGCGTCACATCCGGTTCGGGATTCGTCTGCACACCATCAGCCGGGACACCTCGGAAGCGGCGTGGGCGGTCGCCGACGAACTCCTGTCCCAACTCAGCGAGGACCAGATCGCCAAGCAGACTGCGCTGCATGCCAAGTCCGAATCCGAGGGCCAGCGCAGGATGACGGCACTGCACGGTGGCCGGGTGGACCAACTCGAGATCTACCCGAACCTCTGGGCAGGCGTCGGCCTGGTGCGCGGCGGGGCGGGTACGGCGTTGGTGGGCAGCCACAAGGAAGTCGCGAACCTGATCTACGAGTACTACTCGCTGGGATTCGACGAGTTCATCCTGTCGGGCTACCCCCATCTCGAGGAGGCCCACTGGTTTGCCGAGGGCGTCCTCCCGCTTCTGCGGCAGAAGGGTGTCGCATAGCCGGCCGGTCGACCGTTCATGTCACCCTGAGGTGTGGACGAGTGGTTTGAGCACAGCCCCTTCGTCGGGTTCGTGCCGTGGATCATCTACTGGGTGGTCGCCGAGGGACCGAGCACCTGGATGTTCGGCGCCCTGAGCGCAGTGCTGTCGGCGATCATCCTCGGCGTCTCGATGGGGCGAGGTGGTCCCCGGCTTCTGGAGATCGTCACGATCGTGTTCTTCGTCGCGGTGACGGCCGCCGGGATGATCCTCGGAGCCAAGGACCGCGACTGGATGGACACCTACGCGACGACGTTGTCCAGCGGCGTGCTAGCGGTGATGGCGCTCGGGTCGCTGGCTTTCACGCCGTTCACCGAGCAGTACGCCAGGGTGTCTCGGCCCATGCAGGACTGGGAGAAGGCGGCGTTCCGTCAGACGAACAAGGTGCTGACGCTGATGTGGGCGCTGGTCTTCGCGTTGGTCTCGGTACTGGGTTACTACGCAACCCAGGTGCCGGAGTCGACGGACTGGGCCAATTGGGTGATCCCCATCGTCGTGATCGTCGGAGCGGTGGGAATGACGCAGGCGTACCCGGCGCGGATTCGGGAGAGGGCACGTCCGGCGGCCTGATGTGTCGGCGGGTCGCCGTACATTCGAACACATGTTCGATGATGAAGCCACCCTGGTGGGGCGTATCGCGGAGCTCGAACTGGGTAAGTCGGCGGCGGCCGCTGAGCAGGCGGTGCTGACTGCACGGTGGGACGAGATGCGCCGGGCCCGGGAGGCCGCCGCGGGGGTGCCTGCGGCCAGGCGCGGCAAGGGGTTGGCCGGTGAGGTTGCGTTGGCGCGGCACGATTCGCCGAATCGGGGTGGCCGGCATCTGGGGTTCGCCCGGGCGTTGGTGCACGAGATGCCCCACACCTTGGCCGCGCTGGCCGCCGGGGTGCTCTCGGAGTGGCGGGCCACGTTGATCGTGCGGGAATCGGCGTGTCTGACCGTGGAGGATCGCCGGGAGTTGGATCGCCGGATGTGCGCCGATCCGTCGGTGTTGGAGGGTAAGGGCGACAAGCGGATCGAGGCGGACGCCAAGGCCATCGCCTACGAACTGGATGCCCGCGCCGTCGTGGAGCGGGCGGTGCGCGCCGAAGCCGACCGCACGGTGACGTGTCGGCCTGCGCCGGACAACATGACGTATGTGACCGCGTTGT
>JAOPUT010000336.1 GCA_025963385.1 Mycobacterium sp. | reverse complement strand
GAGGGACGCTTGGGATCTTTGAGGCCGGCCCGGGTGCGCCGGATGGCCTGGGAGACCGCCCGGATGGCGTCTTCCTGGCCGATGACCCGCTTGTGCAGCTCATCCTCCATGCGCAGGAGCTTGGCGGTCTCTTCTTCGGTGAGCTTGTACACCGGGATGCCTGTCCAGATGGACAGCACTTCGGCGATGGCTTCCTCGTCGACCTCGTCGAACAAGTCGACACCCGAAGACTTGATCTCCGCTTCCTTGGCGGACTTCTGTTCTAGAAGCGCCTTCTCCTGATCGCGGAGCTTGCCGGCCTCCTCGAAGCGCTGCGACTCCACCGCTTCCTTCTTGGACTGCTGGACCCGAGCGATCTCGTTTTCCAGTTCCTTGAAGTCCGGCGGGGTTTGCATGCGCTTGATGCGCAACCGCGAACCGGCCTCGTCGATGAGGTCGATCGCCTTGTCCGGCAAGAAGCGGTCGTTGATGTAGCGGTCGGCCAGCGTCGCGGCAGCCACGATGGCGCCATCGGTGATGGACACCCGGTGGTGCGCTTCGTAACGGTCCCGCAGACCCTTGAGGATCTCGATGGTGTGCTCCACCGTCGGCTCGCCGACCTGCACCGGCTGGAACCGGCGCTCCAGCGCGGCGTCCTTCTCGATGTACTTGCGGTACTCGTCGAGGGTGGTGGCACCGATGGTCTGCAGCTCACCGCGGGCCAGCTTCGGCTTCAGGATGGACGCCGCGTCGATCGCGCCCTCGGCGGCACCCGCGCCGACGAGCGTGTGCAGCTCGTCGATGAACAGGATGATGTCGCCGCGGGTGTTGATCTCCTTGAGCACCTTCTTGAGGCGTTCCTCGAAGTCACCGCGGTAGCGGCTGCCTGCCACCAGAGACCCGAGGTCCAAGGTGTAGAGCTGCTTGTCCTTGAGCGTCTCCGGCACATCACCGTGCACAATGGCCTGCGCAAGCCCCTCGACGACGGCGGTCTTGCCGACGCCGGGCTCGCCGATCAGCACCGGGTTGTTCTTGGTGCGGCGACTCAGCACCTGCATCACCCGCTCGATTTCCTTCTCGCGGCCGATGACGGGGTCGAGCTTGCCCTCCATCGCGGCAGCGGTCAGGTTGCGACCGAACTGGTCGAGCACCAGCGACGTCGACGGGTTGCCCGCCTCGCCACCGCGCCCGCCGGTGCCGGTCTCGGCGGTCTCCTTGCCCTGGTAGCCGCTCAGCAGCTGAATGACCTGCTGACGCACACGGGTCAGTTCGGCGCCCAGTTTGACGAGCACCTGAGCGGCGACGCCCTCGCCCTCGCGAATCAGGCCGAGCAGAATGTGCTCGGTGCCGATGTAGTTGTGGCCGAGCTGCAGCGCCTCGCGCAGGCTCAGCTCCAGGACCTTCTTGGCGCGCGGGGTGAAGGGGATGTGCCCGGACGGTGCCTGCTGGCCCTGCCCGATGATCTCCTCGACCTGGCTGCGGACGCCCTCCAGCGAGATGCCAAGGGACTCGAGCGACTTGGCGGCGACGCCCTCACCTTCGTGAATGAGGCCAAGGAGGATGTGCTCGGTGCCGATGTAGTTGTGGTTCAGCATCCTGGCTTCTTCTTGAGCCAGGACGACAACGCGCCGTGCGCGGTCGGTGAAGCGTTCGAACATCGGTGGTTACCTGCCCTCCGTAGATAGCGCAGCTCGCGAAAACCTCTGCACCTGCCGTCCACTGTAGTGGGCGGCAGCCAGGGTTGCCCCGCTTGTCCTCTCGTAGTGAAAGACCGGCTTGGCCTTTCTCAGGACCAAATCCGCGCTGCAAAGGACTCAACGCACGACGGACGTGGATCGTTTCCGCCGCGGGGACCTGGAATGGTTCGCCCCTAGCGAAAGCGGTGTTGCCCGCGGCCCCCGTCGGTGCCGACCTGGCAACGCACCGTTAAGTTGCCGCGTGGAATGCGTCGATGACGTCCGCGGGAATTCGACCGCGGGTGGAAACACTGTGACCGTTGCGTCGTGCCCATTCCCGAATGGCGGCGCTCTGTTCCCTGTCGATCGACGCGCGACCGCGCCCGGACCCGGCTGAACGGCCGCGGCGACGGCCCCCGACCCGACGGCCGGCCTCCATCCACTGCTTGAGGTCGCTGCGGAGCTTCGTGGCGTTCTTCGACGAAAGGTCGATCTCGTAACTCACGCCGTCGAGTGAGAATTCGACGGTCTCGTCGGCAGAGCCTTCACCGTCGAAATCATCAACGAGGGTGACGGTAACTTTCTTCGCCATTAGCTCACACTGACCCTTCTGTCCGGGCGCGTAGTGATACTTCGCTCAAACCCGGGGACAATGCTTGCACAGGAAACTCCGCAATTCAACACAAAAGTATGAAACGGTTCTTCAGGCGCCTTGCCGACGAACTTCTCTTCGCACGATGGGAAACAAAACGGTCTCCCTAATCGACAGGCCCGTCAGTGCCATCAACAACCTGTCGATACCCATTCCGGTACCCGTGGTGGGCGGCATCCCGTACTCCAATGCCGCGAGGAAATCCTCGTCGAGAACCATGGCCTCGTCATCACCGGCGGCGGCCGCCCTGGCCTGCGCCTCGAACCGTTCCCGCTGCACGACCGGGTCGATGAGTTCGGAATATCCCGTCGCGAGTTCGAAGCGACGGACGTAGAGATCCCACTTCTCGGTGACGCCGGGAATGCTGCGGTGAGCACGCACCAGCGGGGACGTTTCGACGGGAAAGTCGCGGACGAAGGTCGGCGCCCAGAGCGTCGCTCCGACCTCGTGCTCCCACAGCTCCTCGACGAGCTTGCCGTGACCGAAACCACGGTCGCGGGGGATCTCGACGTGGCGGGCGTCGGCGATCGCCCACAGGCGCTCGACCGAGGTGTCCGGAGTGATCTCCTCCCCGAGAGCTTCGGAGAGAGACGGATACATTTCGAGGGTGGCCCATTCGCCGTCGAGATCGTAGGTCGTGCCATCGGACAGTGGCACGTTGCGCGTGCCAATCGCCTCGTCGGCCACTTCTTGAATAATCTCTCGCGTCACAACCGCTGAATCGTCGTACGTTCCGTAGGCCTGATAAGTCTCGAGCATCGCGAATTCCGGTGAATGTGTGGAATCCGCACCTTCGTTTCGAAAGTTCCGATTCAACTCGAAGACCTTCTCGAAACCGCCCACCAAGCATCGTTTGAGGAACAACTCCGGCGCGATGCGAAGGAAGAGGTCGGCATCGAGCGCATTGGAGTGCGTCACGAATGGGCGTGCGGCGGCACCGCCGGCAAGGGTCTGCAGCATCGGGGTCTCGACTTCGAGAAAGCCGCGCCGCTCGTATGCGGATCGCACTGCGCGCACGACGGCAATCCGTTGCCGCGCAATGGTGCGAGCCTCCGGACGCACGATCAGATCCACGTACCGCTGACGTACCCGGGTCTCTTCATTGAGCTCCTTGTGTGCCACGGGAAGGGGGCGAAGCGCCTTCGAAATGATTTGCCAAGAATCGGCAAGCACAGACAATTCGCCGCGGCGAGAGCTGATCACCTCACCGTGGACGAACACGATGTCACCGAGGTCGACGTCGGACTTCCACGCATCCAGCGACTCCCGCCCGACACCGTCGAGGCTGATCATCGCCTGCAACTGGGTGCCGTCGCCCTCCTGCAGTGTGGCGAAGCACAGCTTTCCGGAGTTCCTGGCGAAGACCACGCGACCGGCGATCCCGACGATCTGCCCGGTCTTGGTGTCGACCTCCAGCTCGGAGAACTGCTCGCGGAGCGCCGCGAGGGTGTGGGTGCGTGCCACCTCGACCGGATACGGATCACGGCCCTCGGCGAGCAGCCGCTCACGCTTCGCCTGGCGGATGCGGAACTGTTCGGGTAGGTCGTCGTCGTTGTTCTGGCCGGCCTCGGGGACATCTGCAGAGCTCACGACGTGCCAGCTTAGTGAACCCCTAGGGGCGGACTGACAGGTCGATCCAGCCGAGGCGCCTGCTGATGCTTTCCGCCGCCGCGATGGTGCGCTTCGCGGTGGACTCGAACGCGTCCTCACCGAGCCGATACGACGGCCCCGACACGCTGAGCGCGGCGACCACCTGCGCGTCGGCGTCGTAGACGGGTGCGGCGACGGCGTTGAGTCCGACCTCGAGTTCCTCGCGGACACTGGCCCACCCCTGCTTGCGCACCACGTCCAGCTCGGCCTCCAGCGCCGCCCGCGTCGTCAGCGTGTGGTCGGTGAACGATTCCAGGCGGGTCCCCAGCCGCTCGCGCAGCTCGGCCCGGTCGAGCGCCGCCAGCAGGACCTTGCCGCTCGAGGTCGTGTGCGCCGCGCAGCTCTGGCCGACCCAGGTGCGCAGTGCGATGCCTGCCGGGCCGATGGCCTCGGCGATGTTCACGATCCGGTCGCCGTCGAGCACGGCCAGATTGGTGGTCTCGCCCGACTCGAGCGCCAGCGCGTCGCAGGCGGGCTGGCTCTGCTTCACCAGGTCGAGTTGGGCGCTCGTCGAGCGGGCGAGCCTGGCGATGGCGAAGCCCAGCCGGTACTTGCCCCTGTCGGAGAGCTGCTCGACGTATCCTCTGGCCTCCAGCACCGAAATCAGCCGGGACACAGTCGATTTGTGCACACCGAGCTCGGCGGCGATCTCGGTGACGCCCGCCTGCCCGAGCGTGGCGAGGATCTCCATGACCAGCAGCGCGCGGTCCACCGACTGCACGGTGGCCGACCGGCCGCCGTCCTCGGTGGAGTTACCGCTCTGCGCTCTGGCCATCGAAACCGACCCTATACGGCCGGTATGCCGAAGTTGCCGATACGTCGCTGGATTGTGGCGATCTCGCGGAGACCGTCGTTGAGCAGGCTCCGGTTCAGTGGCGACAGCTCCGACATCGTGATGACGTCGCCTGGGCGATTGCCGGCCGACAGTTGCTCGACCTGGTGGGTCATCCGCAGTCGCTGCAGCATGACGAAGACCTCGCCGAGGGTGTCGGCGTCCCGCTCGGTGATGGCGCCGCTGGCCGCCGCCGCAGCGAGCCGGGCAGGCGTCGACGCCGACGTGACGTCGCCGGCGAGTCCGCCCCACCGGGCCAGGTTCACGATCGGCGTGACGGCGTGGCCCTTCAGGTCGAACGTGCCCCCGCGTCGGGACAGCACGTCGCGCAGCGAGCGCGCGCGGACCCGCCCGGACAGCGCGTCGAGCAGTTGGAGCCGCAACGCATTCGGATGTTCGGCACGCATCCTCCGGTACGCGGCGGGCACCGTGTGCAGGGCCGCGTTGCCCCAGACCACCCGCCCGTCGAGCAGCAGCGAGGAAAGGATCAGCCCCTTGCCGATCAGCGGGTCGTCGAGCCAGCCCCTGGCTGCCGTCGCCCAATCACTTTGCGAGCGTGCGAATTTCGGGCTCGCGGCGATGGCGCCGTTGCTGTCCGACGGCAGCCCGCAGCCGTCGAGGATGGCGTGCGTGCGACGCGCGACGGCCCGCAGTCGGTCGCCGGCCGGTGACAGATCGTCGCGCCAGGACAGCGCGCTGTCCACGTCGGAGGACGGCATGGCCTCGCGCCGGGCGATGCTGCCGAGCGTGAGCCACGCGAATCCGGTCGCCGGGACGCCCTCGACGTCCGTTGTCTCCGCGAGTGCCAGCTCGAGCGCCCTTCGGACCACGGTGTCGATGACGATGGACAGGATGCCGCTCGTCGCGGATGCCTTGGTGCCGCTGCGGAACAGCGCCGCCACGGTGTGGGTGACGTCCTGCGCGGCTGCTTGCAGTTCGCGGGCATCGGCGGCGAGCCCGATGGACCGCCGCAGCAGAAAGCTCTGCCTGGCCGATGCCGCGAGCAGATCGGCGTCCTCCAGGACGCCGAGCACCTCGCCACGCGTCGATGTCACCGGCATGTGCCGGAGCCCGCTCTCGAGCATCTGCATCAGCACGGTCTCGGCGGTCAGATCGGCGGTGACCCGCCGCGCGGGGGCACTCATCACCCGACTGATCGGCACGTCCACCGAGAGCCCGGCGGCGACGACCCGCGTGCGCAGATCGCGGTCGGTGAAGATGCCGTACTCACCGTCGGGCAGCGAGATCAGCGCATAGGAGACGTGATGCCCGGTCATCTCGATGACGGCGTCGCGCACCGAGGTCCCGGGTGCCACCAGGAGCACGTCACCGTGCACCAGCTCACCGACCGGCCTGCTGTCGGCGACGGGGACAAGCGCCGGCCGGTTGCCCGGCGCGACGCTCCACGCCGACGAGGCGAGGAACGCCAGACCGGCCGGTTTGGCGAACTGGGCCCGCACTTGCTCACCGGGTAGCCGGATCAGGGCGCTCGGCTCGGTGGCCCGCGCCACGAACTCCATGCCGCCGCCGGTGAGTAGCGGGGTGTAGCCGAAGATGCCGCCCGGTTCGATGGTGTCGACCGTCGAGCCGTCGCCCGCCTGTAGCGAGACGTGGCCCGTGCGCACCATCCACACGTCGTCGGGGACGTGCACCGAGTAGTCCGCGATCACGGCGTCGGTGGCGAACGCGACCACCGCCGCACCCGCCGCGAGCTCGGCAAGCTCGTCGGGGGACATCGCCTGGAACGGAGTGTGCTCGCCCAGGAAGTCGGTCAGGTCCCCCGGATCAGGTCCGCGCACTTCTCGGCCATGGTCATCACGGTGATGTTGGGATTCACCGCTGGCAGCTTCGGCATCGCCGAGGCGTCGACCACGCGCAGCCGGGAGACACCCTTGACCCGGAGCTCGGGATCGAGGACGGCCATCGGATCCGACACCGAGCCCATCCTGGCGGTGGCCGCCGGGTGGTACACGGTGTTGTGCGTCTGGTGGACGTAGTCGAGCAGCTCGTCGTCGGTCGTCGCATCCGGTCCCGGTGCGAGTTCCCTGGCGACCCACTCCTTCAGGGGTGGCTGCTCGGCGATCTTGCGGGCCAGCCGCAGACCGGTGAGCATGATCCGCTCGTCGTAGCCGTCGGGATCGGTGAAGTACCTGGGATCGACCTTCGGCCGGTCCCGGAAGTCCAGGCTGCGCAGCCGCACCGTTCCCCGTGACCGGCCCTGAGTCACGTTGGGCGTCAAGCAGAATCCGTTGTCGGTCGTCGGGTAGCCACGGCGCAGCGTGTTCATGTCGAACGGCACACTGCCGTAGTGCATCATCATGTCGGGCTGCGCGCTGCCCTCGTCCACCGTGGTGAACAGCCCGATCTCCCACCACTGTGTCGACGTGGTGACCATCGGCCGCGACGCCTCCCAGAACACCAGGCCCTCGACGTGGTCGTCGAGGTTGGATCCCACTCCCGGCGAGTCGACGCGGACCGGGATCCCGATCTCCTTCAAGTGCTCGGCAGGACCTATTCCGGAGAGCATCAACAGTTTCGGGGTGTCGATGGATCCCGCGGTGACGATGACCTCGCGACGCGCCAGCACCGTGTCGTACCCGGTGAGGTCGGGCCGCTGGTAGCGGACCCCGGTGGCAGTGGGGCGAGCGGAGCGATTGGAGGGGTCACCGTTGGCGTCGTCGAACAGGATCTCCGAGACCCAGCAGTTGGTGCGAACCTCGAGGTTCTTGCGCGAGTCCAGGATCGGATGCAGGTACGCATGCGATGTCGACATGCGGGTGCCGTCCTCGCCGACGTTGATCTGGAACCAGCCCGCCCCGTTGCGCACCGTCTCACCGCGGTTGAACGCCACCGTCGGCAGGCCTGCCAACGCGGCCGCCTCCAGAACGGCGACGCCACAGGGATCGTTCGGCGGCACGTCCTGAAGGCGCACCGGGCCGTCGTGGCCGTGGTCACCCGGCGCCGTGTTGGTCTCCAGTCGCTTGACGAGCGGCAGGACGTCAGCCGAACCCCAACCCGTGCAACCCATCTCGACCCACTCGTCGAGACACTCGGCGGGCGGCCAGAAGGCGATGCACGAGTTGTGCGACGAACAGCCGCCGAGCACCTTCGCGCGGGCATGCCGCATGAAGCTGTTGCCCTTCTCCTGCGGTTCGACCGGGTAGTCCCAGTCGTAGCCGGAGTCCAGCAGGTGCATCCACTCGGACAGCGGAAGGATGTTCGGGTCGCCGACGTCCGACGGCCCCGCCTCGACGAGGCACACCGTGACGTCGGGGTCCTCCGAGAGGCGCGCGGCGAGCACGCAGCCCGCCGTCCCACCGCCGGCGATCACGTAATCGAACGTCGCAGTGCCTGCGGTACCGAATTCCTGGTCAGACACCGATGGGTCCCTGGTCGAGGTTGTCCGCCTCGGCCTTGGTGGCCACGGCATGCGATTCCAACGTGCCGATGTGGTGGCGGCCCTTGATGCCGTACCACAGCAGACCGGCGCCGAGGATCACGCCGATGTACACGAAGGCGCCCCACGTGTTGTACCAGGGTTCGCCGTACACGGCGACGCGCGGCCAGGCCAGGTTCACGGCCATCCCGACGCCCCACACGACCGCCAGGATGTTGACGGGCATGCCCCACCTGCCCATCGTGAAGTAGCCGCCTTCCTTGAGATCCTTTGGCGGCCACTGCCCTTGGAGCCGCTTCTTCAACATCGGACCGGTCACCATCAGGTACGCCAGGTAGATCATGATGATCGCGATCGACGTCAACACCGTGAAGATCTTCGGCTGACCGATGTTGATCACCAGGATGATCGCGGCGATCACCCCGATCACGACGGCGGGGACGATCGGGGTCTGCGTCTTCGGGTTGACCCGAGCGAGCTTCTCCCCGAACGGAAGTGCGTTGTCACGGGCCATCGCGAACGTCAGCCGGATCGCGGCGGTGTGCACGGCGAGCGTGCACACCGTGACCGCGACGACGATGCAGACCAGGAAGACCTTGCCGAGCGGTCCCCACATCACCTGCTCGACGATGTACTGCAGGCCGCCGCTGCTCTCACCGATCTTGGGATCGTTCAGGTCGGGAGCCGACATCACGGCGAACACCAGGATCGCGCCACCGATGACGAAGGACGCCAGGATGGCCCGCAGGATGGCCTTCGGCGCGGTGCGCCGCGGTTCGACCGTCTCCTCACCGAGGGAGCTCGCGGTGTCGAAGCCGTACATCACGTAACCCGATGCCAGCGAGGCGATCAGGAACGCGCCGAGATACCCGCCGGGCAGCCCGGCGCCGTAGCCGTTGGTCTGGAAGAACACTCCCGGCCCACGGGTCGTGCTGCACGCCAGGATGATTGCGATCAGGATGGCGGCGATCAGCTCGATGAACACACCGGCGCTGTTGATCCTCGCCATGAGCTTGACGCCGAGGGCGTTGATGAGCGTCGTGAACGCGATCAGGATCGTACCGAGCACCACGGCGTTGGCGGCGAAGTCGTAATCGCCGGTGCCGTCGCCGATGATCTGGAATCCGCTCCACAGCCGTGGCAGGTTGAGCTGGTAGGCCAGCACCACCGCCGAGATCGTGACGATCGACGCGGTGAGCATCAGCCAGCCCGACGACCATCCGACGATCTTGCTGCCCAGTTTCTTGGACCAGTTGTAGACCGAGCCTGCGACGGGATACTTCGCCGCGAGCTCCATGAAGCACAGCGCGACGGCCATCTGGCCGACGAACACGAGGGGCCACGACCACAGGTACGCGGGACCTGCACTGCTGAAGCCGAAGTAGAACAGCTGAAAGGTGCCGGTCAGGATCGAGATGTAGCTGACCCCGGCCGCGAAGCTGGCGAACTTGCCGATGCTGCGGTCGAGGGATTCCTTGTACCCGAAGTCGTCGAGGCCGCCAGTGTCGCCTCCAGGTGAACCTGCTTCAACAGACATCGATGCGTCCTCTCTGAAGTGTTGGGCACGTGGGTCATTCACCCTTGAACCAGCCCGCGGGTCTTGGCGCGGTGTTGTGCCAGATGTGTTTGAGCTCTTGGTATTCCGCGAGCCCGGTCGGGCCTAGCTCGCGACCGTTACCAGACTTCCCGAATCCGCCCCACTCCGCTGCCGCGGTGTAGTAGCCGAAGTCGTTCAGCCACACCGTGCCGTGCCTCAGTGCGCGCACCACACGTTCGCCCCGCGCCGGGTCGGACGTCCGAACCCCCGCTGCGAGACCGTACTCCGTGTCGTTGCCGAGACGGATCGCCTCGGCCTCATCCGTGAAACGCTCCACGGTCAGGATCGGACCGAAGGTCTCGTCACGGACGATTCCCATCGACCGGTCGCAACCGTCGAAGATCGTCGGCAGGTAGAAGCTGCCCTTCGCCAGCGCCGGATCGCTGGGTCGTGCGCCGCCGGTCAGAAGTTTGGCGCCCTCCGAGATGGCCGATGCCACATGCGCTTCCACCTTCGCGCGGTGCTGCTCGGACACCAGTGGCCCGGTCTCGCTCGCCGGATCCATGCCATCGCCCATCCGGATCTTCTCGGCCCGCTCGACGAGCGCTGCTACGAAGTCGTCGGCGATCGACTCCTCGACGATCAGCCGGGTACCCGCCGAGCACACCTGCCCGGAGTGCAGGAAGACACCGGTCACCACCTGGTCGACAGAGCTTTCCCAGTCGGCGTCGGCGAACACGATGTGGGGGTTCTTGCCACCCAGTTCCACCGCCACCTTGGTGACGTGATCGGCCGCCACCTTGGCGATGGTGCGCCCGGTGGCCAGCCCTCCCGTGAACGAGATGAAGTCGACCTCGTCGTTGTCCGTGAGGGCCGCCCCGAGCGCGGCCCCGCTGCCCTGGACGAGGTTGACGACACCGCCGGGCACACCCGCCTCTTCGAGCAGGTGGACGAAGGCGATCGTGGACAGCGGAGTGACCTCGCTGGGCTTGGCCACCATCGTGCAGCCTGCGCCGAGTGCGGGTGCGACCTTCCACGACATCTGCAGCAACGGGTAGTTCCACGGCGCGATGAGAACGCAGACACCGATGGGCTCACGCACCACGCGGCTGATGACGGCCGGGTCCCCGACGTCGATCACCCTGTCGGCCTCGACGCCGACCAGCCTGCCGTAGTAACGAAACACCGACGTGACGTCGTCGATGTCGATCCTGCTCTCCGCCAAGGTCTTTCCGGTGTCGCGGGTCTCCAGCAGCGCCAGGTCTTCCTTGCCGCGCTGCAGCAGATCGGCGACCCGCATCAGCAGGTCGGCACGTTCGGCCACCGGCGTCGCAGGCCATCCACCGTCATCGAAGGCCGCCCGCGCGGCGCTGACGGCGGCACGCGCGTCGGCGTCGGTCGCCTCGTCGACGACGGCCGTCACGCTTCCGTCGGCCGGGTTGACGATGTCTCGCGTGCCCCCGTCGGAGGCGTGGCGCCACTGCCCGCCGACGTAGAGATCGGGTTCACCGTTCACATGTCACCTCACCCCTTCGTCGGTCCGGCGGGTCAAGACGGCACGCCGATGGCGCCGCCGGGGCGGCTCCGGGCACCGATTCGGGACACTACCCACTCGTGGAACTCTGCGATGTGGTGTTCGGAAGGAACGAGTACTCCGCCGTTGCGGTAGGCCCGCGAAGACATGGCGGGTTGGGTGCGCTCACAGGCCGCGAAGTCCTGCTCGTTGACCCGGTGGAACAACTCGACCGAGCGGGACACGTCGCGGCCCTGCTCCACCACGTCCGGCGTGTAGAGCCAGTCGCACTCGACGATGGTGCGGTCGGGGGCCATCGGGTACATCCGGTGGAAGATGATGTGGTCGGGCACCAGGTTGATGAACACCGTCGGCTTGACCGTGATGGCGTAGTAGCGGCGGTCCTGGTCCTCGGTGACACCGGGAAGGGTCTCGAAGCCCGCACTGCCGTCGATGGTGAAACCCGATATACCGGAACCGAACTCCGCGCCGTGGCCGACGTAGTACTGCGCGGCGAGGCCCTTGGCGAACTCCGGAAGCACCTCGGTCAGCTCGGGGTGGATCGTGGCGCAGTGGTAGCACTCCATGAAGTTCTCGACGATGAGCTTCCAATTGGCCGCCACGTCGTAGACGACGCGGTGACCGACGCTCAGGTTCTCGATGCCGTAGTGGTCGATGGTGGCCGGGTCGCCGAGGCGGTGGGTCACCTCTCCGACGACCTCCTCGACGAACGACGGCGGCTCGTCGGCGAGGCACACCCACGCGTAGCCCAGCCACTCGGTGAGCGCTACCGGGATCAGGCCGTAACGGTAGCGGTCGATACCGGCGCCGGACGCATCCTTCAGCGACGCCAGGTTCGGCGCTGCGACCAGTTTGCCATCCAGCGCGTAGGTCCAGGCGTGGTAGGAGCACTGGAGGTTTCGCTTGACCTGACCGTCCGGCTCGGTGCAGAGCGCGGCCCCGCGGTGCCTGCACACGTTCAGGAACGCCCGCAGCGCGCCGTCCTTGCCGCGGACCACCAGCACGCTCTCGCGACCGATCTGCACCTTCTTGAACCGGCCCGGTTCGGCGAGCTCACCTGAGCGGGCGGCGCAGAACCACATGTTCTCGAAGACGTGATCCTGCTCGGCCGCGAAAACCGTTTCGCTGGTGTAGAAGTCGCCCGCCAGGGTGGCCAGGAGCGCGGGCTTCTCGAGGGAGTCTGTCATCGCTACCTTCTGCTCTTCGCGCAAGCGCTCATCGCCTGATCCTCGACATCTCGGGGTCTACTACCGGTTCGGCATGGACCGTCGCGCCGTAGTGGCTACCTCGGTAGTCGACGGCCACGACGTCGCCGGGCTCGGTCTCCGCGGGCAGCCATGCATAGGCGATGCAACGCCCGATGGTCGCCGAGTACGCCGCGCTGGTGACGTAGCCCGCACAGTTCCCGGCGTCGTCCAGGTACACCGGCTCCTTGCCGAGCACGATCTCGGTCGGGTCGTGAAAGACGATGCTGCGCAGCACCTTCTCGGGCGGCGAGGCCTGTTCGAGCGCGGCCTTGCCGACGAAGTCGTCCTTGGCCATCCGGACGGCGAAGTCGAGACCGGCCGCGGCAGGCAGGTGTTCGGCCGTCACGTCGGTCCCCCACGACCGGTAGGCCTTCTCGATGCGCAGGCTGTTGAACGCGATCCGGCCCGCGGCGATCACACCGTGCTCCTGGCCCGCGGACCACAGCAGATCCCACAGGGCCGCGCCGTAGGCGGCGTCGGCGTAGATCTCCCAGCCGAGCTCACCGACGTAGGACACCCGCATCATGGTCACCGGGATGGCGCCGAGATGGGTTCGCAGCGCACGGAAGTACTTGAAGCCGTCGTGCGACAGATCGTCATGGCAGAGCGGCTGCACCAGATCGCGGGCCGCAGGCCCCCAGACGCCGACGCAGCACGTCGCCCCGGTGATGTCGCGCACGGTCACGCTGCCGTCATCGGGGAGGTGGCGGATCAGCCAGTCGATGTCCATCGGACCGTTGGCACCGACCTGGAACCGGTCGACGGCCAGTCGGGCGACGGTGAGATCGCTTCGGACACCGCCGGTTTCGTCCAGAAGCAGGGTGTAGGTCACCGACCCGACGCTCTTGTCGACGTTGTTGGTGGTGAGCCGCTGCAGGAAGGCCGCCGCCCCGACGCCTGCCACCTCGTAGCGCGTGAGCGGGGTCATGTCGTACATGGCCACGTGGGTGCGGGTCCGGTGTGCCTCGGCGATCGAGATCGGCGACCAGAACTTCGCCGACCACTCGTCGCGCTCGGGGAAGGCCAGGCCCTCGTCGCGGAGTTGCTGCGCCAGTGCCGAGTTCGCCTCGTACCAGGCGGGTCGCTCCCAACCGCCGCCCTCGAAGAAGAAGGCGCCGAGCTGCTGCTGCCGTGCGTAGAAGGGGCTGGTCCGGAGGCCGCGCAGGGCCTCGCGGTACTGGTGCGGATGGATGATGTCGTACACCTCGACGAACGCCTGCGAACTGGTCGTCATGATGAACTCGTCGGTGCGGGCCACGTCCTCGAACCGGTAGAGATCGCATTCGTGGACGTCGGTTGACGGCGTGCCGTCGATGATCCACTCCGCGGTGGCCTTGGCGACGCCTGCCGAATGCGTCACCCAGACGGCCTCGGCGACCCAGAAGCCTGCCAGGTCGCGGTGCTCGCCCATGATCGAGAAGCCGTCGGGGGTGAACGAGAAAATCCCGTTGAAACCCTGCTCGATCTTCGAGTCATTGAGCACGGGAAGCAGTTTCAGCGACTCGCGCCAGGCGGGGGCGAAGTCCTCGTCGGTGAACGGGAGCATCGAGGGCATCTGCTCGCCTGCGGTGTGGGAGCCGGTTGTCGCCATGTCCAAAGTGGACAGATCGATGGGCATCGGCCGGTGCCCGTAGTAGCCGATGCCGATGCGGTCGACGTGCTCGCGGAAGTACAGGTCCTCATCCTGGTGCCGCAGGATGGGCAACCCGGCTTCGGCAGCCTCGGTGTTGCGGCCGACGAGCGGTTCGATGCGGCCGGTGGTCGCGTACTGATGCGCCATCGGCACCAGCGGCACGACGAGGCCGACCTGCTTGGCGAGTTGCGCGCCCCAGAAGCCCGCGCAGCACACGACGACGTCGGCGGGGATGACGCCTTCGGCGGTCTGGACGCCCGTCACCTTCCTGCCGTCGTCGACGATGCCGAGGACTTCGGTGTGCGAACGGAACGTGGCCCCGCGGGCCTCGGCCGTCTTCGCCTGGGCCTCGACGGCGCGAACCGCCTTGACCAGACCGTCGGTGGGGGTGTG
>JAOPUT010000318.1 GCA_025963385.1 Mycobacterium sp. | reverse complement strand
CATCATCATGGAGCGTTTCAAGATCGACGACGTCCGCGCCTTCGGCATGCTGCGTCAGCTGTCGCAGGACACCAACACCAAGCTCATCGACGTAGCGCAGCGCGTCATCGACACCCGCGGCGAATAGACGAACGGCTTCGGCCCCGCCCCGAGACTTCCGGGGTGGGGCCGAGACCTTCGGGTCAGACGACGGTCGGATCGATCAGCGTCAGTGGGGCAATGGTGCCGTCGGACTGCAGAACGTAGATCGTCTTGCCGTCCGGGCTGACCCGCACACCCCACACGTCGGCGGTCCCGAGGACGACGGGATCACCCGCGAAGGCGTTCGTCGTGAGATCGATGACGAACACTCCCGACTCGACGAAGTTGTCGTCGGCGTCGTATAGAGCTCCCGTGGCGTAGGCCAGCTTTCCGTCGGGACTCACGGCGACCCCGTAACCGGCCACCCACCCGGCTGGGATGCCGATGCTCTGCACCGAGCCATCACTGGGATCGATGACGGCGATACTGTCATCGGTTGTCACGACGAGTCGACCGTCCGGTGCGGCGTCGATACCCCATGCGGGGCTCCCGACCTGGTACTCGGCCAGTGCGTCACCCGCGCTGTTGGCGTCGTAGACGAGCACGCTCTCATCGTCGTAGCTCGTCACGTAGACCCTGTTGCCGACGGCGACGGCGCCCTCTGGGCCGACTACCCCCGTGATGTCGAACAACTTTGTCGGCGTCGTGGCCGAGATGTCGATGACCGTCACCGAGCCATCGAAGGTGTTCGACACGTACGCCCTCGTGCCGGCGGCATTCACCGTTACCCACTGAGGACCGTCGCCGGTCTCGACGAACTTGGTCGCCCCCGTCTGCAGGTTGACTATCTGCACGCCCTGCGGGCCCCCGTTGTCGTCGTCGGTGGTGATCAACGCCAGCTTCCCGTCGGGGGTCACCGCTACGCCCGATCGAGGCAGGTTCGGAATCGACACCGGCGTGCCGATCAGCTGGCCGGTGTTCCTGTCGATGACGGCCACGGTGCTCTGGTATGTCGTCACGTAGATGCGGTCCCCAACGACTGCAAGGTCGTAGTGGGCGATGTCGTCGACCGGGGCGAAGGGGTTGCCCAACAACAGCGTCGGCGTGCCGATGGCGGGCCCGACGAGGATTTGCCTGATGTAGGTGGCCGTTTGACCACTCGGGTCGGTGACCGTGAACCTAAGGGTCTCGACGCCGGGCCTGCTGGGGTCCGGGGTGTAGACGAAGGGAATCGAGAGCGTTCCGGAGGGAAGCTGCACAGGACCGCCGGTGAAGGTGTCGGGCAACGATTGGCCGTCGATGGAGAGGCTGCCGTGTTCGCGTTGTCCGAGGGTGAGGGTGACGGCGGCGTCGTCTTGGTCGGCGATGGTGACTGCCAGGGAGACGGTGCCGTCGGCGTTGGTGGTGGGGACCACGTTGATCGTCGGCGCGGTGCTGACGGCCACGACGGTGATTTGCTTCGTGTAGGTGGCTGTTTGACCGCTCGGGTCGGTGACCGTGAACCGAAGGGTCTCGACACCCGGCCTGCTGGGGTCCGGGGTGTAGACGAAGGGAATCGAGAGCGTTCCGGAGGGAAGCGGCACAGGGCCGCCGGTGACGGTGTCGGGCAACGATTGGCCGTCGACGGAGAGGCTGCCGTGTTCGCGTTGTCCGAGGGTGAGGGTGACGGCGGCGTCGTCTTGGTCGGCGATGGTGACTGCCAGGGAGACGGTGCCGTCGGCGTTGGTGGTCGGGACCACGTTGATCGTCGGCGCGGTGTCGACGGCCGCGACGGTGATTTGTGTTGTGGCGGTGGCGGTTTGACCGCTTGAATCCGTGATTGTGAAGGTGGCGTTCTCCACGCCGGGTTTGGTGTGATCGGGGACGTAGACGAAGGTGGCGGGAAGACCCACTGGACCGGCGGAGATGCCGCTAATGACAAGACCGTCGGGCAGTGCCGCGTCATGGATGCCATCGGTGTAGTAGCCGTGTTCGAGATGGCCTACCTCAACGGCGACGGTATCACTGTCTATGTCGGCGATGGTGACGACCAGGGACGTGGTGCCGTTGGCGTTGGTCGTCGGAACCACCGTGATCGTGGGGGGATGGTTGACGACCGGGTCGACCGTGATTTGTGTTGTGGTGGTAGCGGTTTTGCCGCCCGAATCGGTGAGGGTGAAGGTGAGATTCTCCACGCCGGGGTTGGTGCGGTCCGGCTGGTAGACGAGGGTCTGGGTCTCGCCTGCGGCAGTGGTATGGATGCCGGGAGTGACTGTGCCACCAGGCACCCCAACGAAGCTGCCGTGCGTAGGTGTGGGCAAGGCCAGGGTAACGACGTCGGCATCGGGGTCGGCGATCGTGATGGCGAGGTTCACCGAGCCGTTGGCGTTGGTCGTTGGAACCACCGTGATCGTGGGGGGATGGTTGACGACGACCGGCGCGAGCGGACTGATCGGGGCGCTGACGCCGTAAGACGCTGCCTCGTGCTGACCGTCGGTGACGTTGAATGCGAGGGTCACGGAGTCGGGCCCCCCGGTGGCGTAGGCGGCGTTACGGGTCTCCGTCGACGGTGTGTAGAGGTAGCCAAAGGTGGTGGAGCCGTTGGCGTTTGCTTGGCTGCCGAGGTAGGAGATCGACCCCGTGGTCGTAACGGGTGGGGTGACGGCGACGGGGTCGCCCTCGGGATCGGAGACGACGACGCCGATGAGAACACTGCCGTCGGCGGCGGGGTCCGCTGCATGAATCTGCACCGCTGGCGCGCCGTTCGCCGGCGCCGTCACGACGACCTGCGTCGTGGTGCTGTTGGTTGCGCCGCTGGAGTCGGTGACGGTGAAGGTGAGGGTCTCGGTGCCGGGCGTCGCGCGATCGGGGACGTAGACGACACTGATCGACTTGCCGATCGGGTCCGTCGACAAGGTGCCGGTGAAGCCCCCGTCTGGGAAGGGGGTACCGCCGACGTCGTTGGTGTAGTAGCCGTGGGTCGGGGCGGCAAGGTTCAGGGTGACGTCGTCGCTGTCGGCGTCGGCCAGGGTCACGGTGACCAGCACCGCACCATTGGCTTCGTTCGGGATGGGGGTGGTGATCACGTGCAGCGTGGGTGTCGCGTTGACCGGCGCTACGGCAGGGGTCACCGTGACAGAACCGGTCAAGCCCTTGGAATCGGTGGCGGTGAAGGTGATTGTGTCACTTCCCGCGGCGGTCGCTCCGCCTAGCGCCAAGCCGTGAGCGTAGACCGGGTCGGGCGTGTACACGTAGACGGCCGGGTCGGTGTCGTCCCGGGTGAGCGTGCCGTTCTCCGGGGACGTGGTCACGGACACGGTGACAGTGTCCCCTGGGGTGTCGTGGGTGGTGACGGTGTAGCGGATGGCTCCCGTGACGGAGTCGGTGTCGCCGGGTGCGGCGGTAATAGTCGGGGCGGTGTTCGCTGCCGTCACGACGGGGACCGCAGTCAGGCCGATCGTGGCCACCGTGGTGTGCGGTCCGTACGGGCTGAACAGTCCGGCCAGGCCGTGGACGTGGGCACCGGTATCGCTGACACCAACGGTGAAGCTGTCCTCGCCGACGTACCCGGCATCGGGGGTGTAGACGTAGGCGCCGACGGCGTTGAGTGTGATGTCACCATGGGCGGGCCCTTGCAGAACCTCGTAGGTCAACGGGTCACCGTCGGCGTCGACACCACCGACCAGGCCGTAGAGCTGTCCGGTGGTCGGGTAGGCAACCTGCCCATTGGGGGCGAGGGTGGGGGTGGAGTTGAAGAACTGCCTGCGCACGAACGCCAGCACCGCCCACAGCACCGGGGTGTCAGCCGGAGTGGAAGGCACGCCGGTGACGAACGGGGTCAGCGCCGCGGAAATCAGATCGGTCGCGAAGGACAGGATGTTGCCAGGCAGTGCGAACAGCGCGCCGATCGGATCCACCGGCGGCGTGGTGACCGTCGGCGGGTCGGGCAGCGCGTAGGGCGCGGTCGGATCTACTACCACTGCGGTATTCGGCGCGGCAAGGCGGGCGAAACTCGGCGTCTGCTGGCTCGTCGTAGGGGGCGTCGAAATGTTGGTGGACGTCGTGTTGGTCAGTGTCAGAGGGGTTCCCGTGGGATTCGCAGCGGGGATGGGAGTGCCCGTCACGATCGCACCGCCGCCGGTGAGGGTGGCCACCGGCGTCGGTGTGGCGGTTGAGGTGGGTGCAGGCGTATTGGTGATCACTACGCTGCTGGTGGGCGTGGGATTTAATGGGTAAGCCGGATCCGACGTTGGGGCGGCTGTCGGGGACGGTTCAGCTGTCTCGGTCTTCGTCGGTCGCGTCGCGCCGGTCTCGAACGTCACGGCCGGCGAATCGCCCACCTGCACCGTCGTGGTTCCGTTGCCGCCAGTCTGGTTGTCGTCACCGTTGGTCGCGTTGTCGTCGTGGTTGTTCTGGTCGTCACCACCGTCGGTGGTGGTGGTCGTCGTGGTGGCAGTCGTGGTTCCCCCGCCGGGGTTCGTGTCCCCTCCTGAACCCGGTCCGGCTGAGTTCTCGGTCGACTCACCAGCTCCATCCGCCCAGGCGATGCCTGGGGTGATCACCGCGGTCCCGATTCCCAACGCCACGGCCAACGCCCCAACCCGACCGACATGCTGCGCGTAACCCACTATGCTGCTCCCCTCGAAACCGACGCCAGCACCGTTTGCCGGCAATTCACGGCAGATCCCAAGTTAATTAGCAGCGAACCGTTGGGAATCAGGGAATCCCCTAGGATTTCATCGGGTCTACCCCCATGGACTCGATGTCAAGGCACCGGAGAACCGTGGACCGTCACTTAGCCCGAGCGACGAAGCCGAGGGAGTGTGCCGTTCGCCGCGCGCCGGGCGTGCGTTGGTTTAGCACGGTGCTCTGGTCGCGTGAAAGAGCTCAACGAGTTGAGGTGTACGAGGCCGAATGAAGACTCAGAGGCGAAGGTTGGCACGTCCGTTGAATACGGTTGAGCTTCATCTGATGCGATTGATCCTTGACTCTGGCCGAGTGCTGCCAACGCCGCTGATGCCTCTCCTCGACCACGCTCGTCTCCCTCATCGAGGGAGTGTCAAGGATCAACCGAAGCAGGTGTAACGCATCAGCCGAAACACTGTCGCCCATCACCCGAAGACAAAACGTCCAGCATCACCTGACGCAATACAAACGATGTGGTGCCCCCGGCATGATTCGAACATGCGACACCGGCTTTAGGAGAGCCGTGCTCTATCCCCTGAGCTACGGGGGCGGACCGGATCGCAGCATACCGAAGTCATGGCCTAATCCGCGTTTCCCGTGGTCACATGGCGGCAATACAAGATCATGAGCACCTCGAAGAAGGCCAAGCACACCGTCGACCGCCTGGCGGGGCGGGTCAAGGAGAACCTCGGCGAGGTGACCGGAAACGACCGCCTCCGCTCCGAGGGCAAGGTCGATCAGGTCAAGGCCCGCGTGAAGATGTCCGGTGAGCGGCTCAAGGACGCCCTGCGCGGCCGCTAGATCACCGCAGCAGTTCGATCACCTTTGCGAACGCCTCGGCGTGCGGTTGCTGCACGATGATGTAGCTGACGCCGTACGTGTCGCGGTAGCGACGGATCTCGTCGGCGATGTCGTCGGTCGACCCCGACAGCACCCCCGGAGTCCGCAGCAGCTGCTCGTCGGTCAGGTCGGGAAGGAACCGGCGGGTGATCGACAGGTCGGGCACGCCGGACTCGTCGATCGGCATCGCGGTGATAGCGATGTTCAGCTCCAACTCGTCGAAGCGCTCGGGAGCGGCGTTGCGCACGAACGAGATTCGCTCGGCGAGAGGGTCACCGCCCTCACGGGTGGGGTCGCCGCCCGTGAGCCCGATGATGTGAGCCCGCTGCGCCGCGATGGTCAGCAGCCGGTCACCATTGCCCGCGATCAGGATCGGCACGTCCGCGGCGTGCTCACCCAGGTACTCGACGACGTGCCGGAGGTAGTCGACGCGCTGACGTGCCGTCGGGAAGGGGAGTTCGGCGGCCTCGAACTCCTCCTTGACGTAACCAGCGCCGAGCCCGAGTTCCAGCCGTCCTCCCGACAGATCGCGCAACGCGGTGACGTCGCGCGCCAGCAGCGCCGGCTTGTAGAACCCCGCGTTGAGGACGAACGTCCCGAGGTGCAGCGTCTCGGTGGCCGCCGCTGCGGTCATCAGCGTCGGGAACGGTGCGGGGGCGCCCAGATGGTCGGGCACGTGCAACACGTCGTAACCCATGTCCTCAGCCCGACGGGCCCAGTCCTGCACCGACGACTGACGCTTGGCGGCGTGCAGACCGAACCCGAACCGGAAATCCTTGGCCATGACCCGAGCTTAGGTGTCGGTTCGGACAACGATGTTTGGCCCTGGAGAGTGCCGGGCAATAGAAGTCTCGAGCTGTGCGAACTACCTCGCCGCAGCAAAGGAGTGACACCCTGATCCGGCCCGTTGTGAACAATCCGATGGGCCGGATCAACACTCCGGACCTCCCGACGTTCGGTGTCGAGGAGGAGTTTCTGCTCGTCGATCCCAGCACCGGTGAACCCGTTCCCCTCAACGCGGCCGTCGCCGAGAACGCCGCCAAGCGCGGCGTCGAGCTAGAGCTGGAACTGACCAGCTGCCAGGTCGAGACGACGTCGGACATCGCGTCCGCGAGCGACGACCTGCGCCGCGATCTCTCCAACCTGCGCCGCGCCACCGCCGACGCTGCGAACGAGGCAGGTGCGCGGCTCCTCGCCGTGGCACTCCCGCCGACGTTGCCCGACCGATTCCCGCTGACCGACAAGCCCCGCTATCGGGCGATCGGCGAGCGGTTCGGCATGATCGCCCACGAGCAAGGCATCTCCGGCTGCCACGTCCACGTCGCCGTCGCCGACCGCGAGGCCGCCGTCCAGGTCAGCAACCGGCTGCGGCCCTGGCTGCCCCTGCTCCTGGCGTTGACCGCGAACTCGGCGATCTACCGCAACGCCGACACCGGACACGCCAGCTGGCGCAGCGTGCTGTGGGCCCGCTGGCCGAGCGCAGGGCCGCCGCCCTACTTCGATTCGGCCGACGAGTACGACGCGGCGGTCGCGCTGATGCTGGAGACGGGCGCGATGCTCGACGACGGCATGGTCTATTGGGACGTCCGCCCATCAGCCAACTTTCCGACCGTCGAGGTCCGCGTCGCCGACGTACCTGCCACCGTCGCCGACACGGTGCTGTTCGCGACCCTCGTCAGGGCGCTCGTCATGACCGTCAGCGCCGACGCCGACCGTGGCGAACCGATTCCCGTCATCACCCCCGCCGCACTCAAGGCGGCGTACTGGACGGCCGCCAGGTACGGACTCGAAGGCGAGCTGGTCGATCTCGTCGACGGCAGTGCGCTCCGGCCCGCCCCGGACCTGCTGGATGGCTTCGTCGACCGCTTGAAGCCCGCATTGACCGAACTCGGCGACTATGACGGCGTTCGTGCGGAGGTCGCGCGCGTGCTCGCCGACGGCAACGGGGCTGCCAGGCAACGTCGCGCGTGGGAGCGGCGCCACGACGTCGCCGACGTCGTCGATGCGGCGGCTGCGGCCACCGTCGAGGGCCTGTGAGTCAGATCAGGGGGAGCTGGGCGAAGGCCGGAGTGGTCGGCGCCTTGGAGCCACCGCTGGGCTCGACGGTGAAGGCGAGCGTCTTCGATCCGTCCAGATCCGGCAGCACGGCCGTGGTCGACGGAGCGACGGCGGCGGCGTCCATGGTGCCCGCCGACTCCGGACCCTTGTCGCCGATCAGCCACATCTGGTACACGGTGCCGGGCTTCGGTGGCTCGACGTTGTTCATCACCAGCACGGCCGCATTGCGCTCCCGGGAGAACACCACCGTCGCCGTGCCTCCGGTCGGGATTTTTCCCGACACGGTCCGCACGTCAGGGGCGGCGAAGATCTGTTCGGCTGCCGTCGGCTTGGGCTCCGGGCGCACGGCGATGCCCACGCCGATGGCGCCCAGTCCGATGGCAACGGCGGCAGCTGCGGCGAACGTGATCGTGCGCCACCGCGTCGACTGCGGGCGCATCTCGATGACCCTGCCCCCACCGACCGCGGCGAGCACTCGGTCACGGAGGTAGTTCGGCGGCTCGAGTGCGGTCGACGCGGATACCCGCGCCATCGTCTCGCGCACGGCCCGGACCTCGTCGGCGAAGGCGATGGCGACCGGCGCAGGCGCGTGAGACAACTGCCTGTCGATGTCCTCCACTTCGGACTGCGCCATCGCATGCAGCGCGTACGGCGTAGCGAGAACCAGCAGGTCGTTAGAAGAGATATCACGGTCGTTTGGCTCGGTCACGAGACCCCCAGACACTTACGCAAAACACGGATGCCGTCCCGCATCCGTGACTTTATGGTCGCAAGGTTCGCCGCCAAACGCTCTGACACCTGGACATAGGTCAGGCCTTCGTAATACGCCAACTGGATGCATTCGCGCTGCGGATCGGTCAGCGAGTTCAGGCATTCGGTGACTTGCCGCTGCTCATCGAGCTGTATGACGGCCTCGGCCACCCGGTCTGCCGGGAGCTCGACGTTCGCGGCGCCGTACCGCGACTCGCGCTGGCTACCCGATTGCTCGGAGCGCACACGGTCGACGGCCCTGCGGTGCGCCAGCGTCATCAGCCAGGCGAGAGGGGTGCCCGCCGACGGGTCATAGCTGGCTGCGCTACGCCATACCTGCAGGTAGACGTCCTGGGTGGTTTCCTCGCTGTAGCCAGGGTCACGGAGCACGCGCACCACCAGGCCAAACACTCTGGCGCGGGTGTTGTCGTAGAACGCGGCAAACGCCTCGACGTCCTGCTGTGCCACCCGGCGCAACAATGCGTCGAGATCGGCTGCCACGCCGCGAAGTGTACTGGTCCACGCGAGAGTCGTCACGATATTCGTGTTCTGGGCGGCCGGGGTACGAAAAATGATGTGCGAGCGCAGTATTCGCGAAAGCCGGGGCGGTCGAGCATGATTCGCTCGGTGAGCCGGGCACCGGTGGCGTACACCAGGAAGTAGGTCATCGCGACCGGAGACAGCACCGTGGCCAGGGATATCCAGCCCGCGATGCTGATGAGCCACAGCCCCCACCACACCGCCGAATCGCCGAAGTAGTTGGGATGCCGTGTCCACGACCACAGGCCGCGGTCCATGATCTTGCCCTTGTTGGCGGGATCGGCCTTGAACCGGCGCAACTGATGATCGCCAACGGCCTCGAACAGCAGGCCGACGACCCACACCACCACGCCCGCGATGAGCACCGGCACCAGCGCGGCGGGCGTCGGCCCGACTGAGGCGGACAGCTGCAGCGGTAGCGAGATGAACCACGCCATGGCGGCCTGGATCAGAAAGATCTTGCGAATCACGTTGGCTGCGGAGAAGTCGCCGCGCAGCATCTTGTCGTACCGCGGGTCCTCGCCCTTGCCCGCTGACTTGCCGACCATGTGCCATGCCAGTCGCAGTCCCCAGACCGCGACGAGGACTAGGAGCAGCAGGCGGCGCACGAGGTCACCGTTGCCGACCACGGCCGCGACCGCCGCGACGACGACGAAACTCGCGCCCCACGTCACGTCGACGACGTTGTACCGGCCGATGCGCCGCCCGATGAGGAACGTGGCGCCGTACACCAGCACCAGGATCGCCAGGGAGGCAGCGGAAACGACGACGAAGTTCATGGCGTGTCCAGGGCGGGACTGCCGGTTGGCGCGAACGTCCACTGGTAGACGTCGAGGTATCCGGACCTGAAGCCGGCCTCCGAGTACGCGAGGTACAACTCCCACATCCGTTGGAAGATGGGATCGAATCCCAGCGCCGACACCGAGTCCCGACGCTCGTTGAAGCGCTCGCGCCACAGCCGCAGCGTCTCGGCGTAGTGGGGCCGCAGCGACAGCATGCCGACGGTGCGCAGGCGCGTTTCGCGCTCGGTGATGCCCACGACCGCCTCGACCGACGGGATCAGTCCGCCGGGGAAGATGTACTTCTGAATCCACGTGTACGTGTTGCGGGACTTGAGCATCCGGTCGTGCGGCATGGTGATGGCCTGAATCGCGACGCGACCCCCGGGCACCACCAGCCGGTCGAGGGTGTGGAAGTACGTTGGCCAGAACCGGTATCCGACCGCCTCGATCATCTCGACCGAGACGACGGCGTCGTAGCGGCCCTCGACCTCGCGGTAGTCCTTGAGTTCGATCGTGACGAGATCGGAGAGTCCTGCGGCGGCGACGCGTTCGCGCGCCAGGCGCTGCTGCTCGGCCGACAGCGTGATCGAGTGGACCACGGCGCCGCGCGAGGCGGCGCGAATGCACAGTTCGCCCCAGCCGGTGCCGATCTCGAGGACGCGGCTGCCCGGGCCCACGCAGGCAGAGTCGAGCAGTCGGTCGATCTTGCGGTGCTGTCCGGCCTCGAGGTCGGACCACACCGGCTGCGACCCCTCGAAGTGGGCAGCCGAATAGGTCATGGTGCCGTCGAGGAATTCCGCGAACAGATCATTCGACAGGTCGTAGTGCTCGGAGATGTTGTCCCGCGCCTGCTTGATGCTGTTGATCATCGAGCTCGGGTGCCGCACGACCGCGAGCGGCCGAAGCCATTGCAGCGCGGGGGGAACGAGGTCGGCGATCGAGTTGGCGAACGCCGTGAGCAGACCTGCAAGGTCGTCGGAGCTCCACTCGCCCGCCATGTATGACTCGCCGAATCCGATGAGTCCTGAGCGCCCCACGCGGCGAAACAGCGCGGCGGGGCGGTGGATGTCCATCGTCGGCATGGTGGGATCGGCTGCGCCGACGACGGTGCCGTCCGGATACCGCAGCCGCAGTGGCAATCGCGCCGCGGCACGCCGCAGGAACGACTCCGCCACGCGCGCAGTGGCCATGCTGAGCGGCCCACTGGGAACTCGGGCGATCGACGGCCAGCGAATGGAATCGGTTGTTGCACCGATGTTTCCGGTGGTATCGATGGTCACAGTTGGTCGACCCTCTCCCTTTCGACCACGACGGGTTGCGGAACGACTGGAACCCTTCGCGCCCACAGCGTGATGCCTTGGATGCGAATCCACATGGCGCCCATCAGTGGTGCCACCGGTGCCTCCAGCTGGAGTCGCAGGAGGTTGGCGATCGACGCCTTGCGACGCGCTCCGTGCAGCGTCGCCACGAACGCGGGCGTGTTCTCGCGGTGCAGTGAGATCGTCACGTCCAACTCGGCGTCGGGCAGCGGAGCCCGCACCAGGTAGTAGCCGTCGACCTCGTTGAACGGCGATACGTACAGCGCCTTCTTCACCGCCGCGGGCTGGTCACCGGTCGGCGGCAGCAGGTACGCGTGCCTGCCGCCGTAGGTGTTGTGCACCTCGGCGATCACGTGGCGCAGCACGCCGGCGGCGTCGTGGCACCAGAAGACGCTCAGTGGGTTGAAGACGTATCCGAGCACCCTGGCCTGGAGGAGGGCGGAGACGGTGCCGCCGGGCAGTTCGATACCGCGGTCGGCGAGGTAGGCGTCCACCCGGGTGCGCAACGTGTCCTCGCCGTGGGTGGGCGGCGAAAGATGGTCGGCTGCTTCGAATCTGGCGAAGGGCTGCAACCAGACCGGCAGCTTCGGCAGGTTGTCGATGTCGACGTACCAGCTGTACCCGCGCTGCTCGAAGTAGTGGTGCACCGGAGCCCGGCGCAGGTGGGTGATGCGGGTGCGGTAGAGGGAGTTCAGCATGGCACCGACTCCAACCTCGCCGCCGCGGGCCATCGCGCCCCGAGGCGCTCGGCGGCCCGCAACCCGGAGGCCGCGCCGTCCTCGTGGAAGCCCCAGCCGTGGTAGGCGCCCGCGAACGTCAGCCGGTCGTCGTCAATCGTCGGCAGCAAGGCTTGCGCGGCAACGGATTCGGGGGTGTAGAGCGGGTGCTCGTACGTCATCTCGGCGATCACGGTCGCGGGGTCGACCCGTTCTCGGCCACCCAGCGTGACGAGGAACCGCTTGGGTCCCGACAGTCCCATCAACCGGGTGATGTCGTAGGTCACCACGACGTTGTTGGCGTCGGCGGTCGCCAGGTAGTTCCACGACGCTCTGGCGCGGGGTCGGCGGGGAAGCACCGACTCGTCGGTGTGCAGCTGGGTGTGGTTGGTGGAGTAGCGGATCGCGCCGAGCACGGAACGCTGGGCGGCGGTCGGCTCGGCGAGCATGCGCAGCGCTTGATCGGGATGGGTCGCGACGACCGCCGCGTCGAAGAGCCGGGGCGCCGCGTCGCCGACGGAGATCTGCACGCCGTCGGCTACGCGTTTCACGGATTGCACCGGCATGCCTAGCGACACCTCGTGAATGCGCTGTGCGATCGCTTCGACGTAGGTGGCCGATCCGCCGACGACCGTCCGCCAGGTCGGCGACCCGAACACCGACAGCATGCCGTGGTGCTGGAGGAAGACGAACAGGTAGCGGGCGGGGTAGCGCATCGCATCGCCCGGTGCACACGACCAGACGGCGGCCACCAGTGGCGTCATGAAGTGCTCGATGAAGTACGGCGAGAAGGCGTGCCGTCCGACGAACGAACCGAGTGTCTCCTCGGCGTCGGCGCTGTCGGACTCCGAGTCGAGCAACCGAGTGGCCTCGCGGTGGAATCGCTTCACCTCGGCGAGCATTCGGAGGTAGCGGGGGCGGGCCAGGTTCGCCCACGACGGGAAGAGCCCGCCGATGCCTTGCGCACCCGCGTACTCGAGGCCCGTCGCTCCGACGCGGTCGTCGCGCACTGACATCGACATGTCCGTGTCATGCGTTTCGATCCCTAGCTCGGCGAACAGCCGGCACAGCGTCGGGTAGGTCCTGTCGTTGTGCACCAGGAAGGCGGTGTCGATCCCGACCACCTCGCCGTCGCCGCGGTCGATGAAGTGGGTGTGCGCATGTCCACCGAGTCGACCGTCGGCTTCGTACAGGGTCACCTGGTTGCGGGCCGACAGCACGTGGGCTGCCACGAGGCCAGCAACGCCACTTCCGACGACGGCGACCGAACGCCCGTTGAGGTCTTCTCGTTCCACGATCTCTATTCGGAACCGGAGACGCGACGGATGGGTGTCGTTCGTTCCCATTCAACATTGCGCAACCCGCGCCGCCGCGTAGTGTGCCAATCCGTGGCGAGAACGCTGTTTCGCAACGGAACGGTGTGGACAGGCACCTCCGAACCTACGTATGACGCACTCCTCGTCGAGGACGGCGTCGTCGCGGCGGTGGGTGACGCTGCTCACACGCGTGCCGCAGGGCATCCCGAGACCGTCGAGGTCGACCTCGAGGGCGGCTTCCTCATGCCGTCGTTCGGTGACGGGCATGCCCACCCGCTGCTCGGTGGTCTCGAATACGTGGGGCCCGCCATACGGCCGTGCAGCTCGGTCGAGGAGATCGTCGCCGAGGTGCGCAAGTACGCCGAGGCAAACCCCGACGAGGAGTGGATCGTCGGCGCCTCCTACGACGGCAGTCTCGCCGAGGGCGGGCTCTTCGACGCCCGCTGGCTGGACGAGGCGGTGCCCGACCGGCCGGTGGCGCTGCGCGCGTGGGATTACCACACGATGTGGGTCAATTCCGTTGCACTGGAACGCGCGGGCATCACGGCGGACACCCCGGACCCGGTACTCGGCGAGATTCCGCATCGCGATGACGGCTCGGTACTGGGCACCCTGCGCGAGTGGGGTGCGGTGGATCTGATCACCGCCGTCATGCCCCCGCGCGACGAGGACGTCAGGGTGTCCGCACTCGGCACGGCCGCCGACTACTACCTGGCCAGGGGAGTCACCTGGGTGCAGGACGCGTGGGTGGAGCCCGGCGACGTCGACACTTACGTCGAAGCGGCCCGACGCGGTGCGCTGCGCATCCGGTTCAACCTCGCGCTGTACGCCGATCCGCGGCACTTCGATTCGCAGGTCGCGGGTTTCGCGGAGGCACGCCGTCGGGTGGACGAGGTCGGCTCGCCGCTGTTGACCGTGCATACGGTGAAGTTCTTCGCCGACGGCGTCGTCGAGAACGAGACCGGGGCGCTGATCGCGCCGTACTGCTCCGGGCTACACGACCACGGCATGCAGGTATGGGAGGGCGACAGCCTGGCCCAGGCCGCCCGCCGCGTCGACGAACTCGGCCTCCAGATCCACATTCACGCCATCGGCGACGCCGCAGTGCGTCAGGCACTCGACGCCATCGAGTTCGCGATCGAGTCCAGCGGACCCCGCGACCGTCGCCCGGTCATCGCCCACGTGCAGCTGGTCGACGACGCCGACCTCGAACGCTTCGGCAAGCTCGGGGTGATCCCGTGCATGCAGCCGCTATGGGCGCAGATGGATGCCCTGATGACCGTGCTGACGATCCCGCGCCTCGGAGTCGAGCGCGCCGACAAGCAGTACCGGATGCGCAGCCTCGACGAGTCGGGTGCGCCACTGGCACTGGGTTCGGACTGGCCCGTGTCCTCGGGCGCGCCGCTGGACGGCATCGCGATCGGCGTCTCGCGGCGCACCCCGGAAGGTGAGCCCGAGGGCGGTTGGACGCCCGAGGAGACCCTGCCCGTCGAGCGCGCGCTCGGCGCGTACACCGCCGGAGTCGCCGAACAGGCCTTCGCCGAGGGGATCTGGGGCCGGCTGGTCCCTGGTGCCAGCGCCGATCTGGTCTGGCTGGACCGCGACCCACGGGAGACCCCCGCACTCGATCTACCCGGTCTCGTCATTCGAGGTACCTACCTCCAGGGCGAGCCCGGATACTCGGAACGCACGTAAGAGAGCCCAGGAGGAACTGCAATGTCCACATCTGAGCCGTTGGCCGCAACCTCGGCCGGTCCCCACGAAGGCCATCTCAAACGCGCACTCGGCGTCCCCGCCCTCGTGCTGTTCGGCATGGTCTACATGGTGCCGCTCACGGTGTACACCACCTACGGCATCGTCACCCAGCTGACCGGCGGCCGGCTAACGGTCGCCTACCTTGTGACGCTCGCCGCGATGGTCTTCACCGCCAGGTCGTACGCGCGGATGTCGGCGGCCTTCCCCGTCGCCGGCTCGACCTACGCGTACACCCAGCGCACGTTCGGAGCGCCGGTCGGCTTCTTGGCCGGCTGGTCGCTCCTGTTGGACTACCTCTTCCTGCCGATGCTGAACTACCTGGTCATCGGGATCTACCTGGAGGCGGCGATCCCTGCCGTGCCCGCCTGGGTGTTCGTCCTGGCCTCGATCGTCCTGGTGACCGTGCTGAACATCGTCGGCATCGTCTCGGTGGCACGGGCCAACTTCGTGCTGCTGGCGGTGCAGGCCATCTTCATCGTCGTCTTCGTGGTGATGTCCTTCATCACCATCAGCAAGTTGGGCAACGTCAATCTGATGGCGCCCTTCACCGGCGACGGCACGGCGGGCGGAGCCAGCCCGATCTTCGCGGGCGCGGCGATCCTGTGTCTCTCCTTCCTCGGTTTCGACGCGGTGTCCACGTTGTCGGAGGAGGCGAAGGACCCGACCCGCAGCGTGCCGAAGGCGATCATGATCGCGACCGTGGCCTGCGGACTGATCTTCGTCGGACTGTCCTACGTCTCGCAGTTGGTGTTCCCGTCCAACCAGTTCGCCGACGTGGACTCGGGTTCACTCGACGTGATGACCGCGGCAGGCGGCCAGTTCCTCAACACCTTCTTCACCGCGGCCTATATCGCCGGTGCCTTCGGTTCGGCGTTGACCTCCCAGGCGTCGGTGGCCAGGATCCTGTACGCGATGGGGCGCGACGGCATCATGCCCCGCAAGGTGTTCGGCCACGTGTCCGTGCGCTTCGCCACCCCAACGTTCGCCATCCTGGTGGTGTCGGTGATCTCCCTGGCGGCGATTTGGATCTCGCTCAACTTCCTGGCTTCCATCGTGAGCTTCGGTGCGCTGGTCGCGTTCTCCGCGGTGAACCTCACGGTCATCAAGCACTACTACCTCGACGAGGGCGAGAAGAACGTCCTCAACAACTTGGTGCTGCCGCTGATCGGCTTCGTGCTTACGGCGTGGTTGTGGACCAGCCTGTCCTGGCTGACGCTGGAGGTCGGCATCATCTGGCTGGCACTGGGCTTCGTCTGGCTACTGGTCGTGACCCGCGGGTTCCAGCGGCCGACGCCCGTGCTCGACTTGGAGGAGTAGCTGCGGAATCCGTGGTGACGGGCTAATCGCACGTCACCACGGGGCCCGTGGAAACCCTTCTCGAGCCTCGCCGTTTGCTCGCGAAGCCTCTGGCAACGGATTGAGTCGTCATAGGGTGCAAAGCGTCGTCAATTGACGCCGGTGTCGGACTTTTCCGCTGTTTGCGAATGTCTTCCGCAGTGTGCGGATTCCGTTGTACCTTCCCCATACGTCGAGTACACGGCGGTCCCTCGTCCCGTTCTCTGAGCTCAGGGGGTCACGATGACACTCATCGGAACATGCCGGCTCTACCGCCCGGATCCCACGTCCATCGGGGTGGGTGAGAAGTGGGGTAAGGCGAGTGTGACGGCCGACCTGACCCCGACCTCGCTCGTCGTCTCCGTCCGGGGCGAAGTCGACGCGAGCAATGCCGGACGCCTCGCCGATTACATCGAGCGGCACGCGGCCATCGCGGGTGTGCTCGTCGTCGACACCAGCGCGGTCGACTTCTTCGGTGCACCCGCCCTCGCCGCGCTGCATCGGGTCGACCACTGCCGGGCCGGGAGCATGCTGGGCTGGCGACTGGTCGCAGGCCCCGCGCTGAAGCGCGTCATGCGGGCAAGTGGCACGACGGATCTGCCGCAGGCCGACAGCGTGGATTCGGCACTGCGCCAACTCGGGTTGGAACCCGCCTCAGTCGGCTGACCGCCAGGTCTTCGCCGCCTCGGTGAGCCCGGCGACGAGCGCCGAAGTGGGAGCGCACAAGCCGTCGTCGCCGACCGGACCGCTGCGCGGGCTGATTCCTCGAACTCGTGGTGTCAGCTCGAGTTGGGCCCCGCCGCCCCTCGCACGATTCACGGGGTTGTCTGGGTGCAACCCGCGCAACTCGCGGGGGATGTCCTCGAGATCGGTGACCACCTGGTAGCCGGGCACCGAGACGTGTTCCGCCAAATGTGCAGCGAGCGTGCGATTTCCGCCGCCCGCCAACAGTTGCATGGTGCGACCGATGCGGCCGTAGCCGTGCAGCGACACCACCACCTCGACGTGGTCGAGGAAACCGTCCAGGGCGTCGGACTCCCCGGCGCGGTACGCCGAGGACGACAGGTGGTGGGGGTAGTGGTCGGGGTGGCGAAGAACGTACACGGACGCGTCGGCGGCCTGCGCCGACCGCTCGGCGATCACGTCCGTCATCTTCTCGAGGCCGCCGCCATGGATGGCGAGGAAGCCGAAGCGCGAACGCAGCGTACTGTCCTCGACCACGTGGGGGCTGGAGAGAAGCTCTGAAAGTGATTGCGGCGCAGGAAGATCAGTCGGTTCCTGGCGCCGAGGCCAGTACGCCGGGTCCCACCGCTGCAGGTAGTCCAGCCAACGCTGCGGCAGCCCGTGATGGACGGCGCCATCGATGATCCGCTCCAGGTAACCCTCTCGCGGGGCCCCCGGTTCGACGCGATGATCCACGTAGACCCAGGCGTCGGTCGGTCCGTCGGCGGTCTGCACCGTCATCAGGTCACGTCGGTAGCGCACCGGGACGCCCTCGGCGCTGTCGAGTACGTCGAGATCGTGATCGCTGACCTGCCAGAGCACGCCGTGCACCTGTGCGCCGTCGAGCGGCTCGACCGTAGCCACGCCGCGCTCATTGATGAGCCAGTCATGGTCGGCGAGGGTGGCGGGTCGGGGATCCGTGGCGTCGGGGCAGCGTCGCGCCATCTGCGTCACGTCCAGGTTCGACCCGTACGCGAAGTAGGGCTGCATTCAGCCGGTGACTGTCAGGTAGATGAGGACCACGTTGAGAACACTAATGACCCCGGCAACCGTCCAGCCAAGCGCGCTGGTGACGCGGTGGTTGACGTCGGCGCCCATCAACTCGCGGTCGCTGGTCAGCCGGATGAGCGGCACCAGCGCGAACGGGATGCCGAAGGAGAGCACGACCTGCGACAACACCAGGGCCCGGCTGGGATCGACACCGATGGCGAGGACGACCAGGGCCGGGATCAGGGTGACGAGCCTGCGCAGCAGCAGGGGGTAGGACTTGCGCAGCAGACCCTGCATGATCATCGCGCCCGCGTAGGCGCCGACCGACGTCGACGCCAACCCGGACGCCAGCAGGCCGATCGCGAAGAACAGCGCGACGGTGTGGCCGAGGGCGCCCTGCACCGCCGCGTACGCGCCTTCGATGGAGTCGGTGTTCTTCATGCCCTGCAGGTTGGTGGCGGCGACCAGCAGCATCGCGAGGTTGACCGCGCCTGCGACCAGCATGGCGAGGCAGACGTCGTAGCGGGTGGCGCGCAGTAGCCGGCGGCGGGGCGCTCCGGCGTCCGGGTGGCCGTGGCGGTCGCGGGCGAGTCCGGAGTGCAGGTAGACGGCGTGCGGCATGACGGTTGCGCCGAGCATCGCCGTCGCGAGCAGGATGCTCTCGGGGCCGTCGAAACGCGGTACCAGGCCGCCGATCACCTCGCCCGCCGACGGCGGCTGGACGAAGAGACTGGTCAGGAATCCGATCGCGATCACAAGGAGCAGGCCGGTGACGAGGCGTTCGAATAGTCGCTGACCACGCCGGTTCTGCACGGTGAGCAGCAGCAGTGACACGGCGCCGGTGATGATGCCACCGACCAGCAGCGGTAGGTCGAAGAGCAGGTACAGCGCGATCGCACCGCCCACCACCTCTGCGAGATCCGTTGCGATGGCGACGAATTCGGCCTGTATCCAGTACGCGACGCGGATCCCGGTTCGGGAGCGGTCGGCGACGGCCTCCGGCAGGGTGCGTCCCGTGACCAGGCCGAGCTTGGCCGACAGGTACTGGACGAGGCCCGCCATCACGTTGGCGACCAGGATGACCCACACCAGCAGGAAGCCGTACTGAGCGCCCGCGCTCACGTTCGCCGCGACGTTGCCAGGGTCGACGTAGGCGATGGCCGCGACGAAGGCGGGCCCGAGCAGCATCACGGTGGCGCGCTGCGGCACCTTGATCGCGATCGACAACCCAGTCCTCTCTATCCGGTTAAGCGAATAGAAAAGTTAGGTTAGCCGAAATTTTGCCAGGCGGCTACCGGGGGAACCCGAGGACGAAGCCGCCGAACGGATACCAGTTGTCGTTCATTGCGGGAGGGGACGTGATGATCTGCGTGTGTCCCGGCGTCTCACACTGCGTCGTCGTCGGCCCTGTCTTGGTGCACTCCGGTGCGGCAATCGCCGTGGGCGCCAACCAAAGTGCGCCCGCCGCAGCGCCTAACGCCACTGCCGACCGCAGTGCGTTAGCGATGGCCGCCACCGCCACCGCCCCCTCCGCCTCGAGGTCCGTCGTCGCCGATGATCAGGGCCGGTCCGTAGAACTCGTCGTTCCACGGATACAGGTACGTGGGCACGTCGGGCGCCTCGGCTGAGATCTGCACGTTCCCTGGCGTCTGGCAGGTCGTGAGTCCGGTGCCGGTGGTCCCGCCGCCGCCTGCCGTCGTGCAGGCGGGCTCGTTGGAGACCTCGTTGGGATCGGCAGATGCGATGGGGGCGACGACGACTGCCGCCGCGGCGCCCGTCGAGGCGATCAAGCCGATGAGATACCGCATCCGCATGGCGAGCCCTTCGTTACGGCCGTTTGACAGTCAATTGCCAGCGTACAGCCCATTTCCGGTGATGAGCGGCAGATTCAGCGTCGTGCAGATCCCGGCTGGTGCGGCGACGACCTCGGGAATGGCGTTCACCACCCTGGCTGCGGTTGCCACCAGTCCCGCATGGTTGTGGTCGCCCTTCGGGCTGCTCAGGCACAGATCGAGGGCGTACGACGGCTCGCCGGTGATCTCGATGCGGTACGAGCCGCCTTCTTGCGCAGGCTGCGGCCAATCGGGGCAGAGGTCGTCGCGGGTGCGGGTGACGTGCTCGAGCACCACCGCGGCCTTGCCGCCGACCATGCCGCGCACCTCGAAACGCAACGCGGCTGCGGTGCCCTCGGTGATGTGGCCCGACGCGATGTCGAAGTCCTCGGGAGCAGGCTCGCGGACATACGTCTCCGTGACCTCGTCCAGTGAAATTCCGAGGCCCGCGGCGAGCTGCCGCACGACCGAACCCCACGCCAGGCTCAGCACTCCCGGCTGCAGCAGCATCGGGATCTCGTCGAGTGGCTTGCCGAAGCCCATCACGTCGAACATCACGGTGGCGCTGTCGTAGGTGTCGTAGTTGATGATCTCCATGCAGCGGATCTGCTCGATGGTCTGGCACGTGCCTGCCAAGGCCATCGGGAGGAGGTCGTTGGCGAAGCCGGGGTCGATGCCGTTGACGAAGATCGTGGCGCCCCCGTCGTCGGCGGCCTTCTGGATGGGCGCGATCATGTCGTCGGGCAGTGTGCCCCACGGGTACTGGAGGAAGACCGCGGCGCTGGCGACGACGTTGATGCCCGCTGCCAGGATGCGGCGGTAGTCCTCGAGGGCTTCGACGAGTCGGTTGTCGGCCATCGCGGTGTAGACCACACAGTCGGGCTCGGCGGCCAGGATGGCGTCCAGATCGGTGGTGGCTTTGATACCCGTCGAAACCTCAAGTCCCGCAAGGTCTCCCGCATCCCTGCCGGCTTTGGTGTCCGAGGACACCCAGACGCCGGTCAGCTCGAAGCGGGAATCGTTGATCAGTTGGGTAAGGGCGTGCCTACCGACGTTGCCGGTGCCGATCGCGGCCACTCTGATGGTCGCCCTCGGCGGAGCCGAAGATTGAGTCACGGTGGGTCCTCACAGATCCGGGATGGGGAAGCCGAAGTTCGGGTAGGTGATGCCGCCGTCGACCTCGAGTGTCTTGCCGGTCACGTAGCTACCCGCGGGCGATGCGAGATAGACGGCGGCCGCCGCGATGTCGAGCGGGTCGCCGAGACGGCGCATCGGCGTAGCCTGCTCCATCGGTTTCCGGAGGTCGTCGTTGCTCGCCAGGATGTCCAGCGCCGAGGTCAGAATCGAGCCAGGCGCGATGGCGTTGACGCGGATCCGCGGCGCGAGGTCCAGCGCCGACAGTCGGGTGTAGTGCGCGAGCGCGGCCTTGGCGGTGCCGTAGGCGGCGAACCCGCGGCCAGAGACGCGACCCATCGTGGAGGTGATGTTGATGATGCTGCCGCCGCCGGAATGTTCAAGCATCAAGGGGACCGCCGCGGTCGTCAGCGCGTGCGCCGTCGTCACGTTGAAGGTGAAGGCGTCGCGGAGATCCTTCGTCGACGTGTCGAGCAGCGGCGCGGGCATGGTGCCGCCGACGTTGTTGACGACGATGTCTAGTTTGCCGAACGCCTCGACGGCCTCGTCGGCCAGCTTGGCGGTGTCCTCGGGGTGCGCCAGGTTGGCGACCACGACGTGCGCGCGGCGTCCGACGCCGCGGATCTGCTCGGCGACTTCTTCGAGTTGCGATTGTGTGCGCGCTGCGATCAGCACGTCAGCACCGGCTTCGGCGAAGGCCAAGGCCATGGCGGCGCCGAGTCCGCGGCCGGCGCCCGTGACGACGGCGACCTGGCCGTCGAGCTTGAATCTATCGAGAATCACGTGCGCCCACGCTACTAGAACACGTTCTAGTTCAGGGGCGGAATGCCAAAGAGCGATCAGTCGCTGGGCTTACCCGAACGGGACGCCTGCGCGGCACAGCACGTTCGCGAAGAACGTGTCCTCGCCGGTGCGCACGGCGAACGCGGCGTCGAGGACCGCAGCCTTGAACTGCTCGTGGTCGAGGGGCTCCGGTTGCAGCCCGAGCCCGACGAGGTGCTGATGGACCTGCGGGCTGACGGTGACGACGTCGCGGGACACCCAGCTGTGCTCGACCACCACCTCGTCGAGCACGGTCGTGGTGACGTCCGCGAAGGTCGCCTGGCCGTAGCGGTACCCGAGGTCGACACAGGGCGTGTGCCGCGCCAGCGGTAGACCGGCGTCGCAGATGACGAAGGTGTCGGTGTGCCTGAGCGCGGCGAGGTGCCGTGCCAGTTCGGCGTGAATGATCCCTTCGCGCTTCACGAGTTCATCTCCTCGACGGTGTTGAGCAAAGTGGGTAGGTCGGGGTAGGAGTCCTGGGCGCCGACGCCCCGCACGGCAAGGGACCCCGCGACGACGCCCCACCGGCACGCCGTGACCAGTGAGTCCCCCTCGGCAAGGCGGGCGGCGAGGACCCCTGCGAACGCGTCGCCTGCCCCGGTGGTGTCGACGACCTCGGCAGGCACTGCGTCGAGAACCGTTGTGGCGCCATCATCGTCGGTGACGACCGCACCGGCCGACCCGCGGGTGGTGACCACGGCGCCGACACCGCGATTGCGGAGGCCTTCGTGAGCGGAGGTGATCGCGTCGACGTCGTCGGCGCCGTCGACGCCCGCCACGACGGCGAGCTCGTGCTCGTTGACGACGAGCACGTCGCAGCGCGACAACAGGTCGGCGGGCAGGTGCGCGGCGGGTGCCGCATTGAGCACGAACGTCCCCTGCGCCTGCTCGGCAGCGGCTTGCACCACGTCGACGGGGATCTCCAGTTGCGACAGCACCACCGCGGCGGCCCGAACAGTGGGGGGCAACGCGTCATCCGGCCACCGGGCGTTCGCGCCCTGGACGACGATGATCGTGTTGTCCTGCTCGGCGACGGTGATCCACGCCGTCCCGGTCGGGTCGGTGTCGATCACGGCCACGTGTGCCGTCTGCACACCACGCTGGACGAGCCGCTCCCGTGCCGTCGCGCCGTTGGCGTCGTCTCCAGTGCTCGCGATCATCTCGACGTTCGCACCCGCTAGCGCCGCCGCCACCGCCTGATTGGCTCCCTTGCCACCGACGGACGAGGTGACCGCCGTGCCGAAGATGGTTTCCCCCGGCTTGGGAAACGTTGGCGCAGTGACGATGTGGTCGACGTTGATCGAGCCGATGACGACGACGGACGGGCCATGTTCAGGCATCGGCATCACCGGCGATGGCGCCCGTGATGAGACCGACCAGCTCGCCGCCGTCGGTCTCGCTCACCTTTCGGTGTGCCGCCGTGCGCCCGCGCCGAAGCACCCACGCGCGGTCGGCCACTCGCATCACCTGATCCATGTCGTGACTGACCAACAGGACGGTCACGCCATTCGAGCGCAGACGTCCGATCAGCCTCTCGACGGCCGCGGTCTCGCGCACGCCCAGCGCCGCCGTCGGTTCGTCCATGATGACGAGCGTCGTGCCCCAGTTGGCGGCCCGCGCGATGGCGACGCTCTGACGTTGGCCGCCCGACATCCGTCGCACGGTCGCGCGGACGTTGGGAACGTTGACGTCCAGGTCGGCGAGGATCGTGGCGCTCCTGGCGATCATCTGCTTCTTGTCCAGCACCCGGATGGGCACCACGCCCTTCGTCAGTTCCCGATTGAGGTACAGGTTCTGCCACACCTGCAGATCCTCGATCAGGCCCAGATCCTGGAACACGGTTTCGATGCCGAGATGGCGCGCGTCGTCCGGTGATCCCAGTTTGATGGGCTCGCCGCGGAAGAGGATCTCGCCGTCGTCGGGAGGGTGCACGCCGGTCAGGCAGCGCACCAGGGTCGACTTGCCCGCTCCGTTGTCGCCGAGGAGTGCGGTGACGGTGCCCTCCGCGATGGTCAGATCGACGCCCTGGAGGGCGCGAACCGCATCGAATGACTTCGTGACTCCGCGTACTTCGACGAGCGGTGCGGCGTCGGAGCTCTTGTCGGTCATGCTTCCCTCATTTCTGGAACCGGGAGATGAATGCCGCACCGAGCACCACGGCGCCGACCGCCACCGGCTGGTAGTTCTGGGAGATGCCGATCAGCGTGAAGCCGTTGATGAGACTGGTCAGCAACACCGCACCGACGGCCGAGCCGAGCACGGACGCGCGGCCGCCGAACAGGCTCGAGCCGCCGAGCACCACCGCGGCGATCGACGAGAGCAGCAAGTCCGTCTGCAGGCTCGGGTCGGCTCCTCCGGTGCGGGCGACCAGCAGAATCCCTGCCACACCGCATGCCAACCCCGACAGCACGTAGGCCAGCAGTCGGGTGCGGGAGACGTGGATACCCGTGCCGCGCGCGGCGTCGAGGTTGCCTCCCGTCGCCAGCAGATGGGTGCCCGTCTTGGTTTGGAACAGCAGGAACGCCGTCAGCAGCGCAGCGACGATGGCGACGAGCCAGAACCATCGCACCGGGCCGATGCCGTCGAGTGCCAGGCCCTGAAGGAAGGGCGACGACACGGCGACGGTGTTGCCTCCGGTCAGCAGCAGGGTGGCGCCGCTGACGACTGACAATGTGCCGAGCGTGACGATGAAGTCGGTCATGTCGAGCCGGGCCACCAACAGACCGTTGATCAGACCGACGACGCCTCCGGCTACAAGTGCCAGCAGCATGGCGACCGCGAGGTTGGCGCCATGGGTGTAGGCGAAGCCGAGAGTTGCTGCGGCCCAGGGCAGATTGGATCCCACCGACAGGTCGATGCCCGCCACCGCGATGACCAGCTGCTGGCCCATCGCCAAGACCATCAGAATCGAGGCGGAGACCAGCAGGTCGGTCAGGTTCGCGACGGTGAGGAAGTTCGGCGTCGCGATGAAGAAGATGACGAAGACGATGACGAGGCCGATTGGGGCGGCGTAGCGCGCCGCCGCCCCGACCGACAGGCGGGGTCGGCGCCTCGCTTCTATCGCGGGCCCCGCTGATTCTGCTGGCCCCGCTGGTTCTTCGGTGGCGACCGTCATCACTTCCCGCCGGTGATCGGATTGTCGAACGGCTCGAACGGCTGCGGGAACGATGCCAGGGCCTGGTCGGCGTTCGACTTCGTGATGAGCTTGATCGGCGCGACGACACGCTCGGGAACGGGCTTCTTGGCCACCAGGTTCACGCACGCCTGCACGGCCATCTGCCCTTCGGCGTAAGGATATTGGCTGATGGTGCCGGACAGGGATCCGTCCTTGACCGCTTGCAGTGCCGCAGTGATCCCGTCGACCGAGATGATCGAGATCGAGCCGGACTTCCCTGCGTTCTTCACCGCCTGCGCTGCCCCGAGGCCCATGGTGTCGTTGGCCGCGAAGATGCCGGTGATGGTCGGGTGTGCCCGGAGGATGTCGCCGGTCACGGTCAGTGCCAGGTTCTGGTCGTAGTCGGCGGGCTGAGTCGCGACGATGTTGAGCTTGCCCTGGGTTTCGTCGGTGAACCCCTTCAACCGGTTGATGCCGTTCTGCTCACCCGCGATCCCTTGCAGCACAGCGACATCACCGTGGCCGCCCATGTCGGCCATCAAGGCCTGCGCCGCCTGCTGACCGGCGGACAGGTTGTCCGAGCCGATGAACGACGCATACGAGACACCGGCCGCCTTGGACGCATCCGCGTCGATCTGGGTGTCGAGGTTGAGGATCGGGATGTTCTTCTTCGCGACGGGCACCAGCGGGGTGATGACGTTGGTGGCGTTGACCGGGACGACACCGAAGCAGTTGTAGTCCTGTGCCGCCAGCGTCGAGATCTTGGTGTTCTCGCCGGTGGAGTCCGTCTCGGAACTGCCCGCCTGCACGGTGACTTCCACCCCCTGCTTCTTGCCCTCGGCGACAGCGCCGTCGCGAAGGGCGGCCCAGTAGGGATTGGTGAAGTCCCGCGTCACGATGGCGATGCGTGCGCCGTTGCTCGATTCGGTCCCACTGGGCTGGCGATTGCAGCCTGCAGCGGTCAACGCCAGGGTTCCGCACAGAAGTGCGGTCAGGGCGACGCGGCATTGCGCGCCCACTGGATTCCTCATGGTGCTTCCTTTCTCGATGGCGTCGCCGCTCTGGAGACTGCCGGTCTTCTGGATGGGGCGGGGCCACACGACCCGCGAAGGACGAGGTGGCAGGCGGGTTGGGCGCTCGATGCCTGCCGTCCGGTCAGCAGTGCGAGCATGGCGGCAACGGCAGCGGACGCCATGGCGGGGATGGGCTGTGCGACGGAGGTGAGCGGTGGGTCGAACAGGTCGAACCACGGCGCATCGTCGAAGCCGACCAGTGACACGTCGTCTGGCACGCGCAGACCGGCGGCCCGCACGCCCTTCAACGCGCCGACGGCCATCAGACCGTCAGCGGCGAATATCGCCGTTGGCGGCTGCTTTCTGGACAGCAGCTGGTGTGCTGCCCGCGCGCCGCTGTCCTGCCGAAAGTCGCCTTCGACGATCGCAATCGCGCGAGCGGGTACGCCACGATGGATGAGGGCCCCGCGCAAGACGTCGCGGCGTTCCTGGCCCACCTGGGTCTGCAGCGGTGGCGCGATGATGCCGATCCGCCGGTGCCCAAGCGTCGTCAGCAGCTCGGCGACCTCGTCGAGCGCCGCCCGTGCGTCACTCCGCACGATCGGGCACTGCGCGAGGTGGCGTGCTGCGGCACTCCGGCCGGTCACCTCGACGGGACGGTCCAGCAGGACCATCCGCGCGCCACTCGCGCCGGCCTGGCGGAGTCCGGGTGTCATCGCCGCGGTCGGCACCACGATCATCCCGTCGACCTGACGGCCGGCCAGCAGGCTGGACAGGTATTCGTCCTGCCGGTCCGGATCCTCGTCGCTGTTGCACAACACGATCGAGTACGCATGCTTGGCGGCGGCTCGCTGGATCTCTCCGGCGAGTTCGGCGAAGAACGGGTTCGCTACGTCACTGACGACGAGGCCGATGGTGCGCGTCGAATCGGTGCGCAGCGCGCGGGCGCCGACATGCGGCCGATAGCCCATCTCTCGCGCGACCTGCTCGACCTTGGCCCTGGTGGCAGGCGAGATGCGGGGACTGCCCGACAG